>JBEKMZ010000012.1:0-57815 GCA_049523315.1 Acidimicrobiales bacterium
CCGGCCTCAGGCGAGTTCTTATGAGTTGTGCCCACATGGCGGCATCCTCTCAGCTCTCACGCCGTCGCGTAACGCTCGAGCCCGGCCGCCAGCAGTTCCTCCGGTGGCAGGGCAGCTCGATAGTGCACCGAGGCATCGAAGGTGAGCATGAGCGGCTCGGTGATGTGAGGTACCTGGCGGGCGCTTTCGATCTCGACGATCATCATCGCCCCGCGCCCGACCCCGTTGTCGGTGAAGTAGACAACCTCGGGCTTGATCGCGCCGAGGACCTCACCGAGCTTCTGCCCCGCGGTGCCCTGGCGGACGTAGGTGTTGAACGGCTCTGTGGGAAAGCTGACCTCGACGATGAACTTCATCGGACCCCCCCCTATCAGCTCGACCGGCAGGCTGCTGGTCGATGGCGAGGAAAGCTAGCAGCTCGCCTCGCACGTTTCACGTGGTTCGGTTCCGATCTTGGATGGTCGCTCAGAACGCCCCGCGTTGCTGCTCGTGCCGGCGAGCCGATCGACGGCGCGACCCGGCACCGGCGATCAGGGCATGGCCTGCCGGGTTACGGGACGCTCATTCGGGAAGTTGCTCGGTTAGCGCTTCAGTCAGTCGTGCACAGACCGAGGTGCTTGGCTCAATGAGACGCAGGCCCCCTGCGGACCACTTCCTCAACGATGTCCACCGGAGGCTCTCCAGGACCGAAGGACTCGAGCCACCAAGTCATGCCCACGGCTTCGAGAGAGGCGAAGCCCTCCGAACGCTCGCGAGGTTCGATCAGGGTGGAGACTCCTCGGCAAACGATGTCGATGTCGGTGGAGGCGCCCTGTGCGATCAACTCTGAACGCACGATCGAGACATCCGCCGGATCGGGAAAGACCGGGATGTCCCACCCACCTTGGTCGAACAACGGGAAACAACCCTGGTGGCGAGCGGCCCTGGCAAGTGGTCGCTGGTGCGGCCAGCGGCACGCGACCCAGACGGGTAATGGGTCTTGCGCGGGCTGGGGCAGGAAGGAGGTGCTCTCCACGGCAAAGTGCTTCCCTTCCCAACGGACCTCATCTCCCGACCAGAACATGCGTAGGAGATCCAGCGAGTCGTCGAGGATCGGCGCACGTTGCGCCGGATCGACCACCTCGCCTCGAAAAGAGCTGAACTCCCGCCAGCCATCGTCGCCCAGGCCGACGCCGACGACGAGCCGCCCTTTCGAGAGCCGATCCAACGTCGCTGCCTCACGTGCGACCACCCAGGGTCGTCGACGGGCAAGCGGTGTGACCAGCATTCCGAGCCGCATCCTCGCGGTCGCTTGGGCGACTGCAGCCATAGTGATCCATGAGTCGGCGACGGGCATGCCGGGGACAGCCAGAATATGGTCCCAGAGGAAGAAACCGTCCCAGCCTGCCGCCTCGGCCGACTTCGCGAGTTCGACAACCCGGCTCGGCTCAGCCATCTCCGCAAATGGAGGCACAAACAGACCGAATCGCAGTGGCATCGTGAACAACTCTATGCCAGGCGCATGCGGATGCTCGGACCGTCTCGGAGGCCGTGCAGAGCGCCGATTATTTCCGTGTCCTAGTCGGGTCCCCCCGCTGCCCCGGATGACACGAGATTGGACGTTCTGGTCACCAAGGCGGCGGGATTCTCCTCGCTCAGACCCTCGGCGATGAGGAAACGATAGAAGCTGCGGAGCGCTAACAGGTCATTGGAGCGGGTGATGGCTTCGATCCCCCGAGTTGCTTCGTGAAGCAACCAGGCCCGGACATGGAACGGTGTCACGCCGCTCAAGGTCACTGACGGGTGGGCCGTTGCCAGGTAGCTCAGGAACCCCTTCAGGTGCGATCGATAGGTGTCCGCGGTCGTCTTCGGCCGGTTCTCCAAGAGTCTGAGATGCGCCTCGTATCCATCGAGGAGCGCGGCCTCGTCTGGGACCTCGCTTCCAAGTCGGCTCGTCGGCATGGGTCCCTGTCCGGGAACAGGCTCTAGGCCGTCCACGCTTCCTCGGACTCGGTAAGCGCGCTGATGAGGCCGTTAACGCCTTCGGTCCGGAGCGCTTCGACCTCGTCGGCCAACCAGTCCTCGCCGCGCGGACATGCCATGGTGGCCAGGCGACCGGGGCCGTCGCGCTCGATTAGGTAGAGGGCCGGTTTCACGATCCGTCAGTCACGTAGACGAAGGCTCACGAAGTAGGTCACGTACCCGCCGCCGTGATCGTCTTGGTGACTGTGGGTTCGTTGAAGCGGGACCTCTCTCCGGCGCAGCCAGTCCGGATGGCTCCACGGCCGCGGGACGGTGACGAGCCTGATTGCCTCGACGGCCCAGGTGCGCAGTGACTCGTCGAAAAACGCCGTGCTGGTGGTTTCGTAGGGGTCAACGGAAATGGTCCCACGACCCGTAACCACCGCGGCCATGGGCAGGGGGTGATTGGTCGAGGCGTATCCGAGTAGGAGGTCCGGTACTTCCAGAGCGACTCTGTCCCGATCCCCAATCCTCCGATGCCGCAGCCGTGCGATTACCGAGTACCACGGTCCGGGAAAAAGTGTGGGCAGATCGCCAACGACCTCGGGGGTGAGGCCGAGGACGGCACCCTCGGCTGCTGGTAGCAAGGGTTCCTCGGTGCTGAAGTCCACCCTGGTCGTCCATTCGTCGCCGACGGCAAGCTCCGGCACTCCGCCAGCGTGAACCATCCACGTCCCGACCTGGACGACTAGTTGCACCAACGGAAGTTTGCCACGGTGCCACACTGAATCCGTGTTCGAGGGCTTCACCGACGAGGCGCGGCGGGTTGTCGTCGTGGCCCAGCAAGAAGCTCGCGACCTCCATCACCCCTTTGTCGGCACCGAACATCTGCTGCTCGGATTGCTCCATGAGCATGACGCCATCGCCGAACAAGTGCTCGAAAAGCTGGGAGTCCCGCTAGAGGCGGTCCGGCGCGAGGTCGCCGAGCGAGTCGGGCACTGGGCCGGAGCTACAAAGGGTTCGCCCCCTTTTACCCCGCGGGCGAAAAACGTCCTCGGGCTGGCGAGCCAAATCGGTCACGGTGAAACCGGCACGCAACATCTGTGGGCAGGGATCAATCTCGAACGTGAGGGTGTCGCCGCGGAGGTGCTCACCGACCTTGGAGTCTCGCTTGACTCCGTGCGCGCCATCATCCTGGGCGCGTTTCGACAGGGCAGAGCTACGGGGTGGGCTAGCTACGCGCCGATGTCCAGTCCGGTTGGAGGCGGTGTGCACCGGCTCTCCGGCTTCCAGCGCCTTTGGTACCGCTATCCGGGCCGCGTGCTGTTGCCGGTCATCGCCTGGCTCGATTGCTCAGTACCTGGTACGAGAGGCCGCCTCGGGTGGCTATATCGGCCAGTTCCCCGACCGGGGGAATTCGTCACAGGCTCGATGATGCCGGCGCGACGTCGAGCGGTGACTGACACTCTGGATCGTGGCGTGTCGGTTGGGACCGAGTGGACCGCCAGCATCGTGGTTGCCGGACGGGGACCAGAGGACTTCGCCAGAGCGCACCAAGCCGTAGAGCAGCTTGCCGCCAAGCTCGGCATCAAGATGGGTGATGCCCGAGTACGCGTGGATTCGGTCCAGACGGAGCAAGGACCGGGACTGAGGTTGGTGCTTGTGCACCGGCTGGATGGACCCGATGGTGGCGACGACGAGAATGGAGGGGAGTCACCCGAGTAGTTCGCGGTCGCTATGACGAGGGACTCCCCTGGTCGGCTGATGTTGAGCCGCTCGGCCTCTTGGCCTTTCTTGCTGGCGGTGGCGGCAGCGCTTGCGCCGAGTGCACGGCACGTATGGTTCTCATCGGCAATCTCTGATCAGAGAGCCGCGGCAGGGCCTTTGCGACCGCCCAGTCGGCTTCAGCGCACGGTTCCGTGAACTCTCCCACGCAGTCTCGTAGCCGTTGCCGCGCCGCTTGAGTCACTTGGCTCACGGGCATGTTGCCCTCCTCATCGCCTGGTGTTGGCACCGTGCCTCAGGTCGGTTGCCGGACCGAGAGGTTCGCAAATGCCGATCCGCGTACAACTGACCGGCCCCCACCCGCCTCTGCCTCAAAGGCCCTTCCGGTGTGACACCCGAAGACTCGAACCAGCCGTCCCTATTGGGTCGTCTAGGCACATCGACAAGAAAGCGATCAATGGTCCTCGGACTCGGACGCTGCCTCCTGCTGCTACCGCAGCTCGGACCGGCGACTTCGGCGCGGCGCAAATCAACTGCAGTGGCACCGCGTTCGTCCTGGCCGTGTCCACGCCCGCCTCCGATCCGTTGGTCACCGGGGTCGGCGGCACGCACCTCAACGCGAACTTCAACAACGGCGAGTACCATTCCGAGACCGTCTGGAATGACTCGGGCAATCCGGCCGGCCTCGACTTCGGCGCCGGCGGCGGCGGCTTCAGCACGCTCTACCAGAAGCCGTCCTACCAGGACAACGCGAACACCACCAACACCTTCCGCGGCGTGCCCGACCTCACCTACAACGGGGACGTCCTCGGCGGCGTGCTCGGTGTCTGCAGCGAATGCGACGGTGGCGTGCCGAACTTCTTCATCTTCGGCGGCACCAGCTCCGGCTCGCCTCAGTGGGCCGCGATCACGGCCCTCGCCGACCAGGCGGCCGGCCACCGGCTCGGGTTCCTGAATCCGGCGCTATACGCGATCGCGAACGGCCCGCACTACCAGTTCGCCTTCCACGACATCACCAGCGGCAACAACAGCTGGGACGTCTCCGGGGTCAGCGGTTACTCGGCCGGTCCCGGCTGGGATCCCGCCTCAGGCCTGGGCTCGCCCGACGCCGCCCACCTGATCTCGCTACTCACCAGCTGAGTCAAACCCCGCCGGCCTTGGACGTAACGGCCGTCCGGGGCCGGCGTTTGCTGGCGCCGCCCTGAGTGGACTATGGCGCTAAGGGGTGTCTCTGCGGTGGGTCCACGCCCACGCCACAGCGACGAGAACGAGTGTTGCAGCAGACCCCGTCGCCTCCCCGCTTGCGTACACGTACGTATGGTGGTGACCGTTCCCGGCAATAGCCCTCTGGAAGTCACGCCCGGCCGATGGGCGGGCAAGCCCTTCCAGTTGCGAGGACCGACCGACGTTCCGTCTCCGGATCGAGCAGCTGACCGAGTGCTCTTGTCGCCATGGTCTCTTTCGGCTAAGCAACTACCGCATGACAACTTCGAGGAGCGGAGCGGACTTCGACCGCAAGAACCAGGACCGTTACTCGACCGGCAATCTGTCGCATCGTTTCGACTCCGGCGGTCAGTGGATCGATCTCGGTGAGAGGGCCGCGGTGAAATCAGTCGCGGCCGCGAGCTGGGGCCGGCCCATCCTCGACATCGGGATCGGTGCTGGTCGGACGACATCGCTCTTGACGATGCTCACCGACGACTATGTGGGGATCGATTACTCGCAGGGACTGATCGAACGAGCCCAACAGGCCTTTCCCGATCTGGACATACGTTTCGGCGACGCGCGCGACCTGTCGGCGTTCTCCAACAAGAAATTCGGCCTGGTCGTCTTCTCCTACAACGGGATCGACTCGGTCGGGCACGAAAACCGCGCCCTCATCTTGAGCCAGATCTGCGGTGTGCTCGCGCCCGACGGACACTTCGTCTATTCGACCCTGAACAAGCGTGGACCTTTCTTCAACAAGCAACCCTGGAGTTCGGACCGCGCCAACTCGCCCCGTAGTCTCCCGGACCGGTCCGCCCGGTTCGTCGTCCGGGTGATGCTGGACAACCGTGAGTACCGGCGGCGCCTGTCGGAATGGTGGCGCATGCGAAACACGGTCGAGGATCACGGGGACTGGGGCATGGGGCCCCTCGGCGGCCCCGGTTCAGGACTGCTGATGCACTGGTCGACTCCCGCCGCCACCAGCAGGGAACTGGCCGAGGCCGGACTCCAAGCGGTGGCGTTCTTCGATACCTCTGGCAAGCGCCTGGCCGACGGCGAGGACGCCACGAGCTGGTGTTTCCACATAGTGACAGAACGCGCCGCGTAAAAAGGGCAAAGCGGGCAGGAAAGGCGCTTTCGGGCTGCACTTTAGGACCCGTCCTCGGAAACGCTCGGCTGAACTGAGAGGCGAGCTGGGGCCCGCGACGGCGCTTGCGGGCGCGACAATGGGCTCATCCGGGGGGTCAGGACGACCAAGTTCTGAGTGCACTCCGGGACCTGACTAGAAACGGAGACCCTCGATGTCCCAATTCCGTACCCGCCTGCTCGGGCGCCCGATCATCGTGCTCGCTCTCGTCTCGGCTGTGCTCATCGGCACGTTCACCGGCGTCGGCTTCGCCGCCACCCGCAAGCCATCGGGGCTCAGCGGCTCGAGCCAGAGCTCGGCGACGTCGTCCAAGGCAGCCTCAACGGCTGCAAAGATCGTCTTCCATCCCCTCCAGCTCCTGAACGGCGCCAAGTCACAACAGGCCTGGGGCACCGGCCCGCCGCAGTACGCCGTCTCCGGTGGCGTCGTGTACTTTGCAGGCTCGATCTCGGCGCCTCAGAACCAATCCCTCCCGGCCTTCGTCATGCCAGCTGGCGCGCGTCCCGGCTATTACGACTGCTTCTCCATCTATTCGGCGAACAATGCCAACACCCAGGCCGTCGCGGCGCTCCACATCTACGCGAACGGCAAGGCGTACCTACAGGGCAAGTACGCGAGCATCTTCACCTCGCTCACCGGGGTGAGCTTCGTCGTGGGCTACTAGCCCGAAGGGCCGCTCCTCGCGCGCTCAGGAACCAAGGTGTCCCTATCTGGGCTGCGAGGACGACAGCCCTTCCCTCGGGCGTCAGCTCCCGCCGACGAGGGAGCGAATCGGCGCGCCGCCGTCCGGTGGCGTTGGCGCGTCTGGAGGAAGGTTGGTTTTCGGGCTCGACTAGCTGCACCTACACCCCTCGCCGACGATCCCAGGGCCTTAGCAACGACCTGCGACCAGGACTTTCGCGCCGCCCGTAGCCCCGCAGCACCCGCCCCGACAATGCCACCGCTTCCGGCAACAGGGCGGTCTCGCGCCTGAGTACCGACCGACATTTCCGTGCCCTTTAGGCACTCAGACGCCGACGAGGCTCCGGATTACCTCCCGCACCCGGAACAAGCTAGCGGGCGGCTCCGAGCGGGGCCGTCACCGGGTACATCTCACCAATCGCCCGCGCCCGCAGGTCCGGCGCGCTAGTGGAGCAGCGCTACGAAGTCTCCTCCTGCTCTGTGTCAGAGGAGTACGAGCCCGTCGGAATTCCGCCGCTCGACTGAGGGATGCCCCCGCCGCCGGGCACGGTCGTCGTTGTGGGCGCCGATGTCGCGGGAGTGTCTCCGGCTCCCGTCGCGCTCGGGACGAAAGAACCGTCGGGAGCAGTGGGCGCCGCACCAGCGGACGTCACCGCGACTGGCCCGTGCTCGGCCTCGAACTGGCGTATCTCCTCGATCAGCTCCGACACTCTCGCCTCTGCGCCGGCGGAGGCGCGCCCCGCCTGCTCGGTGTACATGAGGCCGCCGAACTCCAACAGCAGGGCGTCAGCGTGCTTTTTCGCCTGGATCTCCGAGATCTTGGCCTGTCCGGCCTTGGCCCCTTCCTGGGCCTTTTCGGCCAGCACCGTCGCCTGCGCCTTTACCTTGTCCATAAAACCCATGGCCCTGCCTCCGATGAGATAGTGGCCGCTCCCGGCCCGACCTGCCCTGTCAGGACGAGACGCTACCGCTTGCAGGCAGGCGCGACCACGGGTGGGCCCTTGATCGGCCACGATGTAGGGGTGGACCGCTGTGAAGAATGCCAATTCGACTACGACGCTCTCGGCGCCGGCGCGGTGCCGAGCTCGTTGCGTTCGTTGGGAAACCGCTTCGGGATGCGCATCTCCAACGAACGCAACGACCCGACGCTCGCACTCACGATCCGGACCCGGCCGGGACCGAGAATCTGGTCTGCCCTCGAGTACGCCTGCCATGTCCGCGACGTGTTTCTCGTCCAGCGGGAGCGCTTGTACCTCACCCTCGTGGAGGACTGCCCGAGCTTCGCCCGGATGTATCGAGACGAGCGGGCGGATCTGGCGCGTTATGCGGCCGAGGAGCCCGACGACGTCGGCCGTCAGCTGAAGTTGTCATCCGAGATGCTCGCCTGGGGCTTCGAGGGACTCGACGAGGTGCAGTGGCAGCGACGCTGCATCTACAACTTCCCCGACGCGAGCGAGCGCACCGTGCTGTGGCTCGGGCGACACGCCGTGCACGAGGGGGAGCACCACCTCCACGACGTCGACGCGGCGCTACGGTCTGGCGCGGCGGCGCTACGGACCGGGTCCGGGTTGTTGGACCCACGCTCGCACATGATGTCGTGATGGCAGCCGCTTAGCTCGCCGACCGGGCTGGCCGAGCGGTCCGGGCGCAATCGTCCTGCGACGCCGCGACGCCGCTCAGGCGCCGGCGATCTCGCGCCAGCGACCCGGCTCTGCCTCGAGCCGCTCCGCCACGACGCCCGGCTTGAGGCGCAGCGTCGCCTCCGGGACCGAGTCGGCAAGGGCCCTGCGGCGCCAGTAGTCGTGCGCCGCCCCCGCGAAGTGCTCGCGCCGCCATGCGACGAGGTCGGTCGAGGGCGAGGTGCCGTCGTCTCCGACCAGGAACTTGAACATCGCCAGCGCGAGCTCGACGTCGGTCGCGACCGGGGCCCGGCCGAACAGCGCCGCGCGCCGGAGCGCTATCGCAACGGCACCGGCGAGGATGTCCTCGGCCCGCTCGTCCGGCTCGAGCCTGAGGCGGTCCTCGAAGCGGTTCGCGAGCTCCAGGGCATAGCCCTGGTCCGGCCCCGGGATGCCGAGGCCTGCGAGGTTCTGTCCGTGGGGGTGGGGCCGGCTCTCCCCAGGGCGGTGCGGCACCCACGGCGCAGGCACGCCCAGCTGGTAACCGTCGCGCACCTCGTGCTGCTCCATGATGGGCGCGAACTTGGGCTGTGTCACTCGACGACCTCGCTCTCCGCGGCCCGGACGAGTCCGAAGACCACTGCGTCGACGAGCGCCTCCCAAGACGCCTCGATGATGTTCTCCGAGACACCGATCGTCGACCAGCTCCCCTCGGCGTCCGCGGTGTCGAGGAGCACCCTCGTTACGGCGTCTGTCCCCTTCGCCGTGTCGAGGACACGGACGCGGTAGTCGGTCAGGTGCACGTTGCGTAGCTGCTGGAAGTGTGGCTCGATGGCAAGGCGAAGAGCGGCGTCGAGCGCGTTGACCGGCCCGTTGCCTTCGGCCGTCGCCACAACGCGCTCGTCGCCAACGTGAGCCTTGACGGTCGCCTCCGTGGTGAGCTCACCCGGCGACGACCAGGGGTGCACAAGCGCCGGGTCATCGCCTGCCGGGTCGCCGACGGCGGCGCGGGCGCGCCAGTCAGTGATGACGCGGAACGACTCGATTGAGAACAGGTCCCCGAGCCGGCCGCCCTGCACGCCAGCGGCCGCGCGCATCAGCAGTTCGAGCGACCCGTCGGCCGCCTCGAAGTGGTACCCGTTGTGCTCGAGACGCTTCAGTTCCTCCAGCACTCGGCCGAGCGCGGGTGAGTCAAGCTCGAGTCCGAGCTCGGCGGCCTTCATCTGCAGGGTCGAACGCCCCGCGAGCTCGCTCACGACGACGCGGGTGCCGTTGCCGACCACGTCGGGCGAGACGTGCTCGTACGCGTCGGACCGCCGGACGAGGGCGCTAGTGTGCAGGCCGGCCTTGTGCGTAAAAGCCCCGACTCCCACATACGGCCGCTGCGGGTCGAGAGTCAGGTTGACGAGCTCGGAGATGTGGTGGGCCACCGGCGTGAGGCGCTCGAGCCGGTCGCTCGGGATTGTCCTCACCCCCATCTTCAAAGTGAGGTTGGCGATGATCGCCGAGAGGTCGCCGTTGCCCGTCCGCTCCCCGTAGCCGTTGATGCAGCCCTGGATGTGGGTCGCGCCCTGGCGCACCGCCGCGAGCGAGTTGGCCACAGCGCAGCCGCCGTCGTTGTGGAAGTGCCCGCCGATGGTGACAGACGATCGCGCCCGCACCTGCGAGACGATCTGCTCGACCTCGTCGGGCATCGTGCCACCGTTGGTGTCGCAGAGCACGAGCACCTCCGCCCCGGCCTCCTCCGCGGCCTCAAGGACAGCCGAGGCGAACTGGGTGTCGCGCTTGTAGCCGTCGAAGAAGTGCTCTGCGTCGAAGAAGACCCGCAGGCCCGACCGGGACAGATAGCCGACCGAGTCGGCCGCCATCGCGATCGCTTCGTCGAGAGTGGTCCGTAGCGCCTCGGTGACATGCAGGTCGGAGGCTTTCGCGACGATGCAGACCACCTCGGTTCCCGCCTCGACGAGGTGCCGGAGCGTCTCGTCGTTGGCTGCCTCGGCACCCGAACGGCGCGTGGAGCCGAAAGCGACGAGCGTGGCGGTATTGAGGCGCAGGTCCTTGGCTGCCCTGGCGAAGAACTCCTCGTCCTTCGGGTTCGCTCCCGGCCAGCCGCCCTCTATGTAGGCGACGCCGAGATGGTCGAGCTGTTCGGCGACATGCAGCTTGTCCTCGACGGTGAGCGATATGCCCTCTTGCTGGGAGCCGTCCCGCAGGGTCGTGTCGTAGATGTCGACCGCCTCCGGGAGGCGGCGCTCAGTTGACATATTCGAGCCAGTCCTTGTAGCGGTCCACCTTGCCCCTCACCGCCGCGAAGTAGGTCTCCTGGATCTCGCGGGTGATGGGGCCGGGCTTGCCGTCGCCGACGGGACGGTCGTCGACCGAGGCGATCGGCACGACCTCTGCGGCGGTGCCGGAGAGGAAAGCCTCGTCGGCCATGTACAGGTCCGTCCGGCGCATCTCGCGCTCTGTCACCTGATAGCCGAAATCGCGTGCGATCGTGACGACGGAGTCCGCCGTTATGCCCTCGAGCGCCCCGGACCCCGAGGCGGGCGGCATGAAGATGTGCCCGTCGCGGATGACGAAGACGTTCTCGCCCGTGCCTTCGGAGATCAGGCCGCTCGTGGTGCACATGAGGGCCTCGTCGTAGCCGGCGCGCATGGCCTCGACTTTCGCGAGCGAGGAGTTGACGTACATCCCTGTGCCCTTGGCGGCGGTCGGTATCGCGCGGGGGTCGTGGCGGGCCCACGAGCTGATCTTGAGGCGGATGCCGTTCGCGATGCCTTCGTCACCGAGGTAGGCGCCCCAGGGCCAGACCGCGATGGAGACCCGCACCTTGCACAGGAGCGGGTTGAGGCCCATCTCGCCGTAGCCGAGGTACGCGATCGGTCGGATGTAGCAGCTGTCGAGACCGTTGACCCCGACTGTGAGCTTTATGGCCTCGAAAATCTCCTCCTCGCTGAAGGGCATCTCCATCTGCAAGATACGCGCCCCTCGGAAGAACCTCTTTGTGTGCTCGTGCAGTCGGAAGATCGCGGGACCGTCCGCGGTCTCGTACGCGCGAATGCCTTCGAATATCCCCATGCCGTAGTGGAGGCTGTGAGTGAGGACGTGCACGGTGGCCTTGTCCCAGTCGACGAGCTCGCCGTCCATCCAGATCTTCGTTGTCGGGGTGATAGGCACCGTCACAACCTCCTTACGACTTCGTCGCCGATGCCGGCGGTACTCCAAGCTTCGGAGGTTCCGGCCATCTCTGTCTGCAATTCCACCACAGCCTTGGTCACGCGTTCGCACGCGGCAGATTCGCCGAGGTGCTCGAGCATCATCGCCGCGGATCTGATCGCGGCCAGGGGGTTGGCCCTGCCGGTCCCGACGATGTCGTACGCGGAACCGTGCACGGGCTCGAACAGCGACGGCCCGGTGCGGGCGGGGTTCAGATTGGCCGATGCCGCGAGCCCGATTCCCCCGGTGACCGCGCCGGCAAGGTCGGCGAGAATATCGCCAAAGAGGTTGTCGGTGACGACGACGTCGTAGCGATTCGCGTCCTCGACGAAGAAGATGCAGGCGGCGTCGACGTGGTTGTAGGACGTCGGCACCCCGGGGTGCTCGAGGGCGACCAGATCGAAGACGCGCCGCCAGAGATCGCCGGCGTAATTGAGGACGTTGGTCTTGTGGACGAGGGTGACGTGATGGCGCGTCCGGCGCTCGGCGAGCTCGAAGGCGTAGCGGACACAGCGCTCCACGCCGTGGCGGGTGTTGACCGAGCCCTGCGTGGCCACCTCGAACGGCGTGTTGCGCCGGAGCGCCCCGCCTTCGCCTGCATAGGGGCCTTCTGTGTTCTCGCGAACTACGACGAAATCGGCCTCGGGAGCTATGGCGCCGGGAACCCCGCTGAAGGGGCGGAGGTTGATGTACAAGTCGAGCTCGAATCGCAGCCTCAGCAGAAGCCCGCGCTCGATCACCCCCGCTGGCACCTTGGTGGACCCGATCGGCGGCCCGACGGCCCCGAGCAGGATGGCGTCGGCGCCGCGGAGCTCGTCCAGAACCGAATCGGGCAGAACTTCGCCCGTCCGCTCGTAGCGGCCGGCGCCGAGGTCGTACTCGACGGTCGAGATGGTGACGCCGGCGGCGCGGATGACCTTGAGCGCCTCCGCGACAACCTCAGGGCCGATGCCGTCGCCCCCGATCACCGCAACTGTGTGCACAGCATCTCCTGTCTCCGCCCTTCAGAGCTGAAGGGCAAGGGACGCGGCCGAAGACGCGATCCGCCTGGGATTCCACTTGCCGCAACACTAATGGGTCCCCGGCGCCGTGGTCACTGGAGTCAGAGGCCCATCGCGGCCTGTGCCTGGGCCCAGGTGTAGACCTCGCCCGCCGGTTTCGGCCCGCAGGCGGCGACGAAGATCTCTGCGAAAGAGGTGCCAAAACGCGAGGACTTCTCGTAGGCGGCGCCCATCACGAGCCGCGAGTCGGCGGCCGTGCAGCCGGCGAGGTAGCTCGACCAGGGCTTCAAGATGTTGTCGCGGTGCCCCCAGCACCCGGCGGCGTGCGGGGAGCGGCAGTCGTAGTTCGAGCTCCCATAACCGTCGTCGTACATCCAGCCGTCGTCAGCACCGAGCGCACTCTCGCTGCCGTCGGCCCAGTTCGACCCCCAGGCTCGCATCTGCGTCCCACCTGTGAGAGAGCTGCCTGCGAGCTCCGGGTCCCTGCCTGCGAGGGCGCCGGCCCCGGCTAGCTGGTCCAGCTGCGCCGTGAGAGCCGTGACCGGTGGCTCGCCGCGAGACACCCTCTCGAGGTCGGCGATAGCGAAGAGCTGATAGGCAACGGGGAGGCGGAGGAACTTCTGCAGGCCGAAGTGGAGCGAACCGAGAGGCTCTGTTGCACGGGCATGGTCGATGGCGAGAAGGGCCTTCGAATTGCAGGCGACCGTTTCGTCTAGAACGTCCGGTCTGCACGAGGCGAAGAAGTTCGGGATCGGAGGAAGGTTCTTCGGCGGGTTCTTCGGCGGCACGATCCCAACGAACGGGGCGGCGGCGGTCCCGCTCCGGCCGGCGCCGTCGGCGCTGGCGGAACCGGGAACGCAAAGAGCGGTGACGCCAAGCAGCGCCGCGCTCGCTGTGGCGAGCGCAATCTGTCGCGTCCGTGTCAGCAACCGGCTGCGCATTTCCCGAGGGTACCCGGCACCGTCGGCACCTGAACGCATCGGCCACTAGGCGAAACCTGCGCGCCGAGCCGATAGCCTCGCGTCGGTGACCGACAGCACTCATCTCACGCCTGAGACCCACGCCCGGCTCGTCGCCGAGCTCGAAGACCTGACGACGCGCGGCCGCGTGGAAATCGCCCGCCAGATCGAAGCCGCCCGTGCACTCGGCGATCTCTCCGAGAACGGCGACTACCACGCCGCCAAGGACTCCCAGGGCAAGATGGAGTCGCGTGTGCGCCAGCTGCAACGGATGCTCGAAGACGCCGTGATCGTCGACAGCTCGGCGCACGAAGCAGGCATCGTGACCACCGGCGTCGTCGTGGAGCTGCGCTACGAGGGCGACGAGGAGACCGAGAAGTTCCTCGTCGGGTCGATCGAGGAAAAGCGCGAGGGGGTGGCGGTCGTCTCCCCCGCCTCACCGCTGGGCCAAGCTCTCGTCGGCCACGGCGTAGGCGAGACGGTCCAGTACGAAGCGCCGAACGGGTCCCTCATCGTCGAGATCGTGTCGGTCGGCAGCTGAGCGCACAAATGCCAAAGACGCTCCCGGAAAAGGTGTGGAACCGCCACGTCGTTCGCCCCGGCGACGGCGCGGCCGAGCCCGACCTGCTCTATATCGACTTGCACCTTGTGCACGAGGTGACCTCGCCGCAGGCCTTCGAAGGGCTCCGGCTCGCAGGAAGGCGCGTGCGGCGGCCTGATCTGACGATCGCGACCGCCGACCACAACGTCCCGACGACGACTGCGACCGGACCCGTAGAAGACCCGGTCTCGCGACGACAGCTCGAGGCCCTCGACGCCAACTGTGCCGAGTTCGGCGTGACCTGTTACCCGATGGGAGACGAGCATCAGGGCATCGTGCACGTCATCGGCCCGGAGCAGGGACTGACCCAGCCCGGCATGACGATCGTCTGTGGCGACAGTCACACCTCGACCCACGGTGCCTTCGGCGCCCTCGCTTTCGGCATCGGGACCTCTGAGGTCGAGCACGTGCTCGCCACCCAGACCCTCCCCCAGCGCCGGCCCCGGACGATGGCCGTCACCGTCGACGGGGATCTTCGCTCCGGCGTGAGTGCCAAGGACGTCGTGCTCGCGATCATCGGCCGGCTCGGCACGACCGGCGGTGTGGGCTACGTGGTCGAGTACAGGGGCTCGGCTATCCGCTCGCTGTCTATGGAGGGGCGGATGACGGTCTGCAACATGTCCATCGAAGCGGGTGCGCGCGCCGGCATGATCGCCCCGGACGAAGTGACCTTCGAGTACCTGCGCGGCCGCGCGCACGCCCCGAAAGAAGCCGACTGGGACACCGCTGTCGAGGATTGGCGTTCGCTTTCGAGCGACGACGGTGCCCGATTCGACGCCGAGGTCTTCCTCGACGCCACCTCGATCCGGCCTCACGTGTCGTGGGGCACCAATCCGGCCCAGGTCGTGGCCATCGACGGTGAGGTGCCTGACCCCGGCGAGCTCGCCACCCCGGCCGAGCGCGAAGCGGCCGCCCGCGCCCTCGCCTACATGGGCCTCGAGGCCCATACGCCGGTGCGCTCCATAGAAGTCGACACCGTGTTCATCGGCTCGTGCACCAACTCGCGCATCGAGGACCTTCGGGTCGCGGCCGCGGTTCTCGAGGGGCGTCGGGTCCGCGCGGGCCTGCGTGCGCTCGTCGTGCCGGGCTCGCGCCAGGTCAAGCACCAGGCGGAGGCCGAGGGTCTGGATCGGGTCTTCATCGCGGCAGGATTCGAGTGGCGAGAGAGCGGCTGTTCGATGTGCCTGGGGATGAACCCCGACCAGCTCGCGGCCGGCGAGCGCTGCGCCTCTACCTCGAACCGGAATTTCGAGGGCCGCCAGGGGCGTGGGGGACGCACCCACCTCGTATCACCAGCAGTCGCGGCCGCCACGTCGGTTGCCGGGCGCTTTGCGACCCCGGCCGACCTGGAGCCATGAGCGTGCAGGCCGTGCGCGTGGTGACCGGTCGGGCAGTTCCGCTGGACCGCTCCGATGTCGACACCGACCAGATCATCCCGAGCGAGTGGCTGAAGCGGATCGAACGGACCGGCTTCGGGGCGGGGCTGTTCGCCGAGTGGCGCGACGACCCCGGCTTCGTCCTAAACGACGCGGACCACGCCGGGGCGTCGATCCTCGTCGCCGGCCCGAACTTCGGCACCGGCTCGTCGCGCGAGCACGCCGTCTGGGCTCTCGTCGACTACGGCTTTAGGGCCGTCGTAAGCCCCCGTTTCGGGGACATCTTCCGCAACAACTCCACCCGCTCCGGCCTCGTGCCCGCCGAGGTCTCCGACGAGGACGGCCGAGCGATCCTGGAGGCGGTTGACGCCGATCCCTCCTTGGAGATCGTGATCGACGTGGAGCGCAGATTGGTCGAAGCTCCCGCTGCGGGGATCTCGGTACCCTTCCGCCTCGACGACGACGCCCGCGACAGGCTGCTGAAGGGCCTCGACGACATAGGCGTCACCTCCCAGCACACCGGGGCGATCGACACCTACGAGGCCGCCCGGCCCAGTTGGCTTCCTAAGGTCGTCGCCTGAGGCATCGGGCGGCGCCGACAGGCTCGCCGGTCAGCGTGAACGCCCTCTAGGGGACAACCTCGCCCTGGCGAACGGCTTCGGGGCCGGCACCGGCGATACGCGCCTTGGCGCGCACAACGCGGTTGGTTGCCGCCACGTAGGCACGGGCCGCCGCCTCGACGACGTCGGTCGACAGCCCCCGGCCCGAGGCGCGCACCCCGTCCGCGTCGAGCTGGATGACGACGTCGCCGAGGGCGTCAATGCCACCGGTGACCGACGAGACGTTGAAGTCGGTGAGCTTGGCCTCTATCCCCGTCGCCTGCTTGATCGCCTTGCAGGTGGCGTCGATCATGCCGTCGCCCTCGGCGGTCGCCTCGGACTTGCGGCCGTCCCGGCTGACCACCACCCGGGCACGGGGCACCCCGGTCGTGCCGCCTTGGACGTCGAGCACGTCGAGGACGAAGCCCTCCTCGATGGCGGTGCCGAGCTCCTCGGCGACGATTGCCTCCAAGTCGGCATCGGTCAGGTGCACCTTGCGGTCCGCCAGCTCCTTGAAGCGGGCGAAGGCGGAGTTCAGCGCGTCGCCATGGACGGTTATGCCCAGCTTCTGGAGCGTGTCCGCGAAGGCGTGCCGGCCCGTGTGCTTGCCGAGCACGATCTGGCCGCCCACCTGGCCGACCGAGGCCGCGTCGATTATCTCGTAGGTCGAACGCTCTGTGAGCACGCCGTGCTGGTGGATGCCGGACTCGTGGGCGAAAGCGTTCTTGCCCACCACGGCCTTGTTCCACTGGACCTGGTAGCCGGTGAGCCGCGACACCATCCGGCTGGTGCGGGCGAGCTCCTCGGTGTTGACGTCAGTGACCAACGAAGGGAACTGGTCGCCGCGGATCTTGAGCGCCATGACAACTTCCTCGAGCGCAGCGTTGCCGGCGCGCTCGCCGAGCCCGTTCACGCAGACCTCGACCTGGCGGGCGCCCGCGCGCACGCCGGAGAGGCTGTTCGCGGTGGCAAGGCCAAGGTCGTTGTGGCAGTGGGTCGAGATCACGTAGTCGCCCGCTATCTGGTCGCGCACATGGGTCAACAGATCTCCGTAGTCCCAAGGAATGCCGTAGCCGACAGTGTCGGGGATGTTCAAGGTGGTCGCCCCGGACTCGACGGCGGCTGCCAGCACCTCGAGCATGAAATCGAGCGGCGTGCGCGTGGCGTCCTGGGGCGAGAACTCCACATCACCGGTGTGCTCACGGGCCCTGCTGACTCCCTGGCGGACCTGGGTGAGCACCTGCTTCTCGTTCATCTTCAACATGTGCTCCATGTGGCTCGGGCTCGTCGAGATGAAGACGTGGATGCGGTTGTGGTCCGCGTCGCGAAGCGCCTCGTAGCAACGGTCGACATCGGCGATCTGTGTCCTCGAGAGCGCCGCAATGACCGGGCCGTGGACGGAGCGGGCTATCGCCTGGACGGCGTCGAAGTCCCCTTGGCTCGCAACCGGAAAGCCTGCCTCGATGTAGTCGACTCCGAGGCGCGCGAGCTGCTCGGCGATCTCGAGCTTCTCGCCCGGGTCGAGGGAGATCCCTGGTGACTGCTCGCCGTCGCGCAGTGTCGTGTCGAAGATGACTACCTTGTCGCTCATCGGTCGCTCCATACTCGGGGCGCCCCAGGGGCCCTTCTCCCACCGTCTTGCTTGTCGCCCGACAACGCGCCCGGCCAACAAAAAACCCCCTGGCCGAAGGCGCAGGAGGTGTTGGCGAGCGCGAAAGGGCGCTCGCCGTCAGGTAAGAAGGAGGACCTGGGTCAGCCGCTCGTTCGTCATGTCACCTGTGATTGTGGTGGACGGACATGTGTCCGTCAAGCCAATCCCGAGGGCCTGTCAACCTCCAGCCTCCCAGTCCGAGCTCTCGGCGACGCGGTAATAGCTGCTCCGGTGGTGCAAGAGGGGTGGCCGGCCCGTCTCGACGCCCATCTCGAGCACCCTTCCCAGCACGAGGGAATGGTCCCCGGTCTCGACGACGCGCTCGATCTTGCAATCGACAAAGGCCACGGCTCCGACGAGCAACGGGTTCCCCGAGGGAGCGGGTCGCCATTCGACGCCCGCGAACTTGTCGGTCTCACTGACTGCAAAGCGCGACGAGATGCCTGCCTGGTCGTGGCCGAGCACGCTGACGCAGAACGATCCCGAGCCGTTGATCGCCGGCCAGCTCTTGGAAGTGTTGGCGACGAAGAACCCGACGAGCGGAGGCTCGAGCGAGACCGGGACGAAGGTTCCGACCGACAGCCCCGTGGGTCGGCCGTCGACGAGCCCGGAGACGACGGCCACGCTCGTCGGCACATGAGCCATCACCTGTCGGAAGTGCGCAGCGCTGAGGTCGGGCAAAGCCGGACGACCGTCGCTAGGCGCCGGCGACGCTGTGGAGATCCAAGATGCCGGCCTCGGTGTGAAGACGCCCGAGCACGTCGCGCGGCACGGGCCGGTCCGTCGACAACAGCATCAGGGCCGTGCCGCCCCCCGATGTCTGGCCGACGGCCATGTTCGTGATGCTCACGCCGGCATCGCCGAGGGCCGAGCCGACGAGCCCGATCATCCCCGGCCGGTCATCGTTGCGCACGATGAGCAGGTTCGCGGCGAAGGGCAGCTCGACGGCGTGGTCGTCGACCATGACGATACGTTCCGTCCCGGCCCACCCGAGCGTCCCCGAGGCGGCGTGACCGCCGCCGCGAAGGGTCAGCTGGCTCAGGTAGTTGCCAGCGATCGTCGTCGAGGACTCGCGCACGTCGAGTCCGTGGTCCCTGGCGAAGCGAGGAACGTTCACATACGAGACCGGCTCGTCGGTGGCGGCCGCGAACACACCTTTCAACGCGCAGAGCGTGAGGATCCGCGTGTCCTCGCCCGCGAGCTCGCCCTGACACTCGATCTCTAGATGGCTCGGGACCCCTTCGCACAGTGCCGCCAGCAGGCTGCCCAGCCTCTCCGCGACGCCGTGGAAAACCCGCACCCCGTCGGAGGACCCGGTGGCGGCGACGTTGACGGCGTAGGGCACGAGCTCGCCCGCGAGCGCGAGCACGATCTGCTCCGCGATCTGCTCGCCCGCCTTGTCCTGGGCCTCGGCAGTGCTCGCGCCGAGGTGAGGGGTGACAACGACCCGCTCGAGCCCGAACAGCGGCGACGAGGTGCATGGCTCGGTGGCAAAGACGTCGAGAGCAGCCCCGCCTACGTGACCCGAGGCGATGGCGTCGGCAAGAGCCTCCTCGTCCACGATGCCGCCGCGGGCGGTATTGACGATGCGGATGCCCGGCTTTGACTTCGCGAGGAGCTCCTTTCCGACGAGGCCGACCGTCTCGGGCGTCTTCGGCAGGTGGATGCTCACGAAGTCGGAGTTGGTGAACACTTCGCCCAGCTCGAGCAGCTCGGCCCCGATCTGGCGCGCCCGGTCCGGGGTCACGTACGGGTCATAGGCGAGAAGCCTCATGCCGAACGCAGCCGCACGCTTGGCAACGAGCGAGCCCACGCGGCCGAGGCCGATGATCCCGAGCGTCTTGCCGTTCAGTTCGACGCCCTCCCACTTCGAGCGCTCCCAGCGACCCTCCACGAGGGCCCCGTGCGCCTGGGGGATGTTGCGGGCCTGCGCGAGCATCAGCGCGATGGCGTGCTCCGCGGCCGACAAGATGTTCGACTCCGGGGCGTTGACGACCATGACGCCGCGACGCGTCGCAGCCTCGACATCGACGTTGTCGAGCCCAACACCGGCCCGACCGACTGCGACGAGGTCGCTGCCGGCCTCGAGCACTTCGGCGCTGACAATGGTGGCTGAGCGGATGACGAGGGCCGCGGCGCCCTCGACTGCATCGAGGAGCTGGGCCGGGGTGAGCGACAGCTGCACGTCGATGTGATGTCCGGCGCTCGCCATCAACTCGAGCCCGGGGGCAGCGAGCTTCTCGGTGACGAGGATCCTAGCCATGTTCAGTCTTTTACCTCCGTGAGTAGCTCGCCGAGACGCTCGATCCCCCGGACGAGATCGCTGTCCGACAAGGCGTAAGAGAAACGACCATAACCTGGAGCGCCGAAGGCCTCGCCCGGGACGAAGGCCACGCGCGCCTCCTCGAGGACGATCTCGGCGAGCTCGAGGGTGGTCGCAGGCCTGCGACCCTTTAGCTCGCGCCCAAGGACGCCCTCGAAGCACGGGAAGGCGTAAAAGGCACCCTCCGGCTCCACACATGAGACGCCTTCGATCGCGGACAGCATCTCGAAGATCGTCCGGCGGCGACGGTCGAAGGCTGCCCTCATCTCCGCCACGGCCGACAGGTCGCCCGTCAGTGCCGCGATCGCGGCCCGCTGCGCGATGTTGTTGACGTTGGAGGTCTGATGCGACTGCAGGTTCGTGGCAGCTTCCGCGAAGTCCGCCGGGCCGACCAGCCACCCGACGCGCCAGCCTGTCATCGCGTATGTCTTGGCCACGCCGTTTGCGATGACGCAGCGGTCGGCGATCTCGGGGACCACGACCGGGATCGAGTGCTGGGTGTTGTTCCCGTAGACGAGATGCTCGTAGATCTCGTCTGTGAGGACCCACCACCCCCGCTCCACGGCCAGGCGACCGATCTCGGCGATCTGGTCCCGGCTGTAGACAGCACCTGTCGGGTTGGAGGGCGAGACGAACACGAGCAGCTTGGTCCGCTCCGTGGCGGCAGCCTCGAGCTGCTCGGCGGTCACCTTGAAACCGCTCTCCGATCCGGTCGGGACCTCGACGACGACTCCACCGCAGAGGCGGACCGGCTCGGGATAGGTCGTCCAGTACGGCGCGGGGAGGAGCACCTCGTCACCGGGGTCCAACAAGGTTGCGAAGGCGTTGAAGACCGCGTGCTTGCCGCCGTTGGTGACGACCACCTGCTTGGGCGTGATCTCGTAACCGGAGTCGCGCCTCGTCTTCGAGACGATCGCCTCTTTCAGTTCAGGCAGGCCCCCGGTCGGGGTGTAACGGTAGTTACGCGGGTCTCCGCACGCGGCGGCGGCGGCGGCGACGATGGCCGGCGGTGTTGGGAAGTCCGGCTCACCGGCGCCGAATCCGACGACGTCTACTCCTTGCGCCTGCAGCTGCTTCGCCTTCGCGTCAATGGCCAAGGTGGCCGAGGGGGCCACCCCCGCGACGCGAAGAGAGATGCGACGGGACGCGGACTGCCTGTCAAGTGAGGGTGATATCGCCATCTGCCTATGCTGGCACACGTTCTCGGGCACCCCAATTCGACGAACCACGCGCGGCGGCGCGGCGGTGAGGGTGACCTGCGACCAGCCGAACGGCCCGCCGGCCTGAGGAGGGGTTCAATTTGGCCGGACTCGTGATCCCGCAGCATTTGCTGCCAAAAGACGGCCGCTTCGGGTCGGGGCCATCGAAAGTCCGCGCCGATGCCGTGCGCGTGCTCGAGGCACAGGCACCGACCTACCTCGGCACGAGCCACCGGCAAAAGCGTGTCCGCGACGTCGTCGCGCGGGTGCGCTCGGGCCTGGCAGAGCTCTTCGGCCTCCCCGCTGGCTACGAGGTCGTGCTGGGCAACGGCGGGGCCACGGCGTTTTGGGACGCAGCCACGTTCTGCCTCCTGGAGCACAAGAGCCAGCACCTTTCCTTCGGTGAGTTCTCCGCCAAGTTCGCCGAGTGCGTCCGGTCTGCGCCGTTCCTCGAGGAGCCCGAGGTCCTCGTATCCGAGCCCGGCACTCACCCACGCCCGGTCGCCAACCCCGCCGTGGACGCCTACTGCCTGACCCATAACGAGACCTCCACCGGCGTCCAAGCCGACGTGCGCCGCCCCCATGGGCGCGACGGCTCGGTCTCCGACGGCATCATCGTCGTCGACGGCACCTCGGCCGCCGGAGGGTTGCGGGTCGAGCCGGAGGAGTTCGACGCCTACTTCTTCTCCCCGCAGAAGTGCTTCGGCTCAGAGGGCGGCCTCTGGCTCGCCCTGTTGTCACCGGCCGCGATCGAGCGAGTGGAGCGACTCTCGGCGACCGGACGGTTCGTTCCCGCCTCCTTGGACCTGAACATCGCCATCTCGAATTCCCGCCTCCAGCAGACCTACAACACTCCCGCTCTGGCAACCTTGCTCCTGTTGGCCGAGCAGGTCGACTGGTTCCTAACCAATGGCGGCCTCAAATGGGCTGTCTCGAGAACGGACCGATCCGCCGCCATCGTCTACGGCTGGGCCGAGGCCTCGGCGTACGTGCGTCCCTTCGTCGCGGACCCGGCCGAGCGGAGCCGCGTCACCGCGACCATCGACTTCGACGAGTCCGTCGACGCCCTCGAGGTGGCCGCGACCCTGCGCTCCAACGGAGTCGTCGACACCGAGCCCTACCGCAAGCTCGGGCGCAACCAGCTGCGTATTGCGATGTTCCCCGGGATAGAGCCCGATGACCTCGAGGCCCTCACGGCTTGTGTGGACTGGGTCGTGGAGAAGCTCTCGGCCTAGGGCCGGGCCGGGACCTCCGGCGGAGCGTCGGAGAGGGGGCGCTTGGAGCCAGCGTCGTAGCCGCGCGCGATCCGGAGCCGCCACGTGAGGCGGACGGTGTCGACGAGCATGTCGAGGACAGCCCTCGGCGAGATCGTGCTCGAGAAGCGCTCGCGGATCTCGACGGGCAACTCGACGACGTTGTCATAGCCGCGCCGCCGGGCCACGGCGAGCAGCTCAAGGTCGAATGTGAAGCCGTCCTCCTTGAGAATCGGCAGCAGCTCGGTGACGATCTCGCGCCGGGCGAGCTTGATGCCGCTCTGGGTGTCGGTGACGTCGAGGCCGAACAGCACGCGGGTCAGGCCCTGGTATCCCCACGAGTAGAAGCGTCGCAGCCATGGGTACACGACCATCGACTCGGGATGGCGCTTGCTGCCGATCGCGAAGTCCGGCGTGCCCTGCTCGATGCAGTCGACGAACTCACCGAGGACAGGGGCGGGGATGTCGCCGTCGCCATCTATGAACCCGAGGTAGCGGCCCCTGCCGAGGCCGAGCCCGACGCGCAGGGCATGGCCCTTGCCCTGGTTGACAGGCAGGTGGACGACCTGGACTTCAGGGCCGAGCTGGGCGAGGCCTTCGTCGCTGCCGTCAGTCGAGCCGTCGGAGACGGCGATGACCTCGAATGAGACCTTGCGCTGCCTCAACAGCGTGATCACGTCGGCGACATGGCCGACCAGGCTCGGGCCCGGGTTGTAGTACGGCACGACGATCGTCAGCTCGAGCGCGCCCTCAGGTTCCACGTGCCCAATCCTCCCACGACTGCGAAAGCCCCCTGGGCGCCGGGGGTCTGAACGCTCAGCCGACGTGGCCCGTAACGTACTGCTTGGTGCGCTCGTTGCGGGGCGAGTCGAAGATCTCGACCGTCGGGCCGACTTCGACGAGCTCGCCGACGCGGTCGTCGTCGAGCAGGAACACCGCCGCGTTGTCCGAGACGCGGGCGGCCTGGAACATGTTGTGGGTCACGAGGACGATAGTGACCTCCGCGGCGAGATTGGTGATCAGGTCCTCGATCTTGGCCGTGGCGACCGGATCGAGAGCCGAGCAGGGCTCGTCCATCAGCAAGACGTCGGGCTCGATGGCGAGCGCACGGGCGATGCACAGTCGCTGCTGCTGGCCCCCGGAGAGCCGAAGCGCGGTCTGGTTGAGCCGGTCCTTGACGATGTCCCAGAGGGCGGCGTGGCGCAGGGCCGACTCGGCGGCCTCGCGCAACATCACCCGGTTGCGGATGCCGTTGAAGCGCAGCCCCGAGGTGACATTCTCGAGGATGCTCATGGTCGGGAACGGGTTCGGTCTCTGGAAGACCATCCCCACTCGGGCGCGGACGAGCTCGGGGTCGGTGTCGGGCGCGTAGACGTCGATGTCGCCGAGCCGTACCGTCCCTTCGACCAGCCCGCCCGTGTGATCGTGAAGCCGGTTGATGGCGCGCAGCACGGTGGTCTTCCCGCAGCCGGAAGGCCCGACCAGCGCCGTCACCTGACGGGCGGGCAGCGAGAGTGTGACGTTGCGGACGGCGATGTGATCGCCGAAGGACACCTTCAGGTCCTCGAGAGTGACGGCCGGCTCGGTCTCGAGGTCGGCCCGCGCGGGCGCCCGTGCGGCCGCCTCGAGGGCAACAGACGCAGGGGTTCGCTTGCTCGAGTAGCGGGCATGGCCGACCGGGCCGGTCGCGTCGTCTCCGTCGGAGCCGGGCGGGTTGCCGTCCTCGATCACGGGAACAGTCTCTACCACGGGCTTACCGAGCCCTGCGCGTTAGATGCCAGGCGATCAGGCGGGCCAGGCCGCTCAGCACGAGCACGAACAGGAGCAGGACGAGCGCCGTCGCCCACGCCGTCTGTTGGTCGGAGGGGAAGGGCTGGGTGCCGTCGGTGTAGATGAGCAGGGTCATGGCGAAAGTCGGGGCCGCGACGGTGAACAGCAGTGGCGCCGTCTCGCCCACGCCCCGCGAGATCGCCAGCAGGTTCCCGGTCACGAGCCCCGGCAGGGCGCCTCGCAGCACGACGGACCGGGCCACACGCGAGCGGCGGGCGCCGAGGGCCACCCCGGCCTCCCACAGGTCCACTGCCACCGTGCGCATGGCCTCCTCGTCGGCCCGGATCATGATCGGCAGCATCAGCACCGCGAGGGCAAAGGCGGCTGCCAGGTTCGAGAAATGGTGGAGGGGGCGCACCAACAAGGCGTATGCAAAGATGCCGATGACGATGGAGGGCACTCCGGTGAGCAGATCCGCGCCGAAGCGGATCGCTCCTGCCAGATGCCCTCGCCGCTCGTGAAGGAACAAGGCGGCCATTAGCCCGACCGGGATCGCCATCACAAGCGCGAGCCCCACAATCTCCCCGCTTCCGGAGATGGCCGTCGAGATCCCGCCACCGCTGATCCCTTCTGGCACCGGGGCGTTGGTGAGAAAACCGAGGGAGAGCCCGGCCAGACCCCGTTGGGCCGTGTAGTAGACGAGCGCGACGAGGGGCGCGATGCCGATAGCCGCGCAGAGCACGCACAGCCCCTGCACGAGCTTGCCCTTGAGGCGACGGCGCCCGAGGGTGCGGCGCGCAGCCCCCTGGATTATCGGGCGACGCCTCTCCCGGGCCGCCCAGCTCCATGTCGCGTCGCCATCGCCGAGGCCGAATCCGGTCCCCGCCCCACCCACGGCACCGGAGTTGGCGCTCAAGTCGCCGCCTTGGCAGCGCGGCCCGGGCGAATGCCCCGTAAGAGGGCCTGCCCACCAGCATTGACGGCCAGCGTCAGCACCAACAGCACCGCCGCGAGCGCGATGACCGAACTCGTTCCGATGCCCGGCGCGGCCTCGGCGAACTGGTTCACGATGGCGGAGCCAAGTGTCGCACCGGGGGCGATCAGCGAATGCGGCACGGCCGGGCTGTTGCCGATGACCATGGCGACGGCGATGCTCTCACCGAGCGCCCGGCCCACGGCCAAAGTCAGCGCAGCTGCGATGCCCGAGCGGGCTCCGGGAAAAACGACCTCGCGCACGACCTGCCAGTGCGTGGCACCGAGCGCCATTGCCGCCTCGCGGTCCTGGAGGGCGACACCTTTGAGGGCGGTGCGGCTAAGAGCCACGACCGTAGGGAGGGTCATCACGGCGAGCACGACCGAGGCGAGCAGGATGCTCGGGCCGTAGGCGGGCCCGTGGAAGAACCACTCGAGCATCGGGACTGCCTTGAAGAACGGCTCGACGTAGTTCGCGAAGAGCGGCGAGAGCACCAACAGCGCCCAAAGGCCGACCACGATGCTCGGCACCGCCGCGAGGAGGTCGATCGCAGTCGAGAGCGGACCGGCCAGCCACCGCGGAGCGAGCTCGGCCAAAAATGCCGCCATGCCGAGACCGACTGGGACGACGATGACCATGGCGACGAAGGTCGTTACGACCGTCCCCACCACGAGGATGCCGGCGCCGTACTCGTTGGCAGCCGGGTTCCAGGTGCCAGACCACAAGAACCCGATCCCCGAGTGCGCGAGAGCCTGGCTCGAGTCGATGGCGACGCTCACCACCAGGCCCAGCAAGATGGCGACGAATAGCCCCGCCGCCACCCAGCGCAGCACGGCATACGAGCGCCCGCCGCGACGCGCATGGCGTCGCCGGAGCGCCGCCTTTAGAGACACGGCGCTGGGCGCGCCCGCTATCGAGGTCACGTCGAGAACAGGGGCCCACCCTCGGGTGTCTGCAGATCGTCGAGCGTCTTGGTGGAAAGCGCCACCACGTCAGCCGGCAGCGGGGCGTAGCCGAGGGTGCTCGAGTACTTCTGGCCCGTCGTCACGACCCAGTCAAAGAGCTTGCCGAGGGCGATGCTTTTGGCCTCGTTCGTGCCCTTCTTGTAGAGCAGCGTCCAGCTGAAGTTGGCGAGAGGGTAGGTGCCGGCACCGGGTTCGTCGATTATCGAGAACTTGGTCGAGCTAAGGCCTGTCGCCTCCGAGCCCGCCTGCGCGATCGAGTGCAGGGACGGGGCCACGAATGCCCCGGCCTTGTTCTTGAGGGCGGCATTGGTGAATTTGGCCTCAAGCGCGTAACCGTACTCCACGAAGCCGATGGCCCCGTGCGTCTGGCTCACGTAGGTGGCCACGCCGCTGTTCAGCTGCTCGCCGACGCCGACCTTGGGGAGCGGCCAGGTCTTCGACGCCTTGGTGCCGACCTTCGCGGCCCATGCCGGCGCGGTCTTGATGAGGTAGTCGTCGAGGTCCCAGCCCGGGCCCGAAGAGTCGGCCCGGTGGACTGGGACGATGGCGAGGTCCGGCAGCTTGCGGTCACCGGACACCGCGGCGATCTGCGAGCTGTCCCAGTTGGTGATCTTGCCCTGGAAGATCGCGGCAAGTGTCGGACCGTCGAGCTTGAGACTCGCGACGCCGGGGAGGTTGTAGCTGATCGCCACGCCGCCGAGGTCGACCGGCACCTGCAAGATGGCGCGGGTCGTTTTGGCGAGGTCCTTCGACGACATGGGGATCTCGGTGTCACCGAAGTCGACCGTGCCCTGCTCGATGTCGCTGATACCGACGCTGCTGCCCGCGGGCGAGTAGGTGATCGACGTCTTCGAGTTCTTCAAGTGGTACTCGTAGAAGACCTTCTCGAAGAAGGGGTTGATCGAGTTGGCCCCGGCTCCCGAGACCGAGACAGATGACGAAGTCTTCGTGTCGTAGGCAGGACCGAGCGGGCCCCCAGGCGCGACCGCGGCGGCCGTTAGCCGCGCGGGGCTCGACACCGCTGCTCCGGCGACCGCTGTGCTCGAGCCGAATGCGGCTCCGAGCAGACCGAGACCGACGGTGAGGACGATAACTAGAGGACGGCGGGACATGTTTCCTCCTGGTTGACCGGCGGGACAGGCCCACAGCCAAGTTTCCGAAATCTACAGAATCTATAGATTAGCTCAGATCTACAGCAGGGGGCGTCAGAATCGTCGAGGCGCCCCGAACAGCGGTGCCCGGGACGGACACATGTGGTCAGGACTTGGACTTCGACTTCGGCGGGACGACAGCCGTCAAGGTGACGGCCTTGGAGTATCCGAACAGGTAGTAGCCGGGCTCGTAGGCGACGCTCACCCGGTAGATGTCGGTGACGCCCGGAACGGTGAAGGAGAAGGTGCCGGCCGCAGACTCGTGAGTCACCGATATGTTGGACCACTGTCCGGCGGAGATTCGGCGCTCGAGTGTCACTACCTGACCGCTGAGCGCCGGCACCGCCTGACCGGTCAAAGTCGTGCGCTTTCCTTCCGGCGCTCGCAGCCGGGCGAGTCGGATGACGACGGACTGGTAATTGAGGACCGGTTGTGCTGCGGGTGGCGGGGTGCCGACACGGGTCTCGAAGACGACGCCGGTACCTGACGTGCCGAGCACGGGCACAAGGGCGCCCGCGGAGGCGGGGTTGTACGCGACCAGTTGCGACCACCGCAGCCCGTTGCGGGTCGTCTCGGTGTAGACCTCGGATCCTTCGGTGCTGTCTGCGAAGAACACGTGCACGAGGCTGCCGGTGACTTCAACGCTCCAGTAGCGCTCGCCGCCCCCCGCGGGCTCGGGCACAAGGTAGGGCGTACCGAAGCTCTTGTTGTTGAAGAACCGGAGGAACGCCCCCGGCTCCGACGTGCTCGAGTAGGTGAGCAGGGCGTTGGCCGAGATGCCGGCCAGGTCCTCGCCGTCGAAGACGCCCACGGGCCGGCCGTAAGAGCTGGTCAGGTTGAGATTGGCGCCGCGGGGGGCGAACTCGACGAGCGTGTTGCCGTGCGTGTCGTCGCTGGCGACGAGGACGCCGCCCTCATAGGTGCTAAGCGCCGTGTCGCCATCGCCACGCGTGTTCGGGTGCGCTGGCGCGCTCAACACGACGTGCAGCGCCGCCGGAAGGGCCTGGACGTTCAAGCTCGTCGTCTCCGACGAGGCGACCACGACCTCGCCGGCGACGTAGGTGGCCGCGTCCACGCCTTGGATGGACCCGGCGGGGATCTCGCCCGTAAAGGTCCTCCCGTCGTTGGTGCTCTCGAACACGACGGCGCCGCCGACACCGGCGAAGACCGGGTCGGTGCAACAGTCCTCCAGCACGACCGACACATCGGAACCACCCGTGGAGACCACTTCTGGGACGCCTGAGAAGCTGTCTTGGCTTCCGTGCCCTACATAAGCGGTCAATGTGGCGCTCGAGGCGCACCTGCGCGCGCCCGGAGCCATGGTGCAGACGACAGTGGTCGTGCCGGTCCCGGACAGTGACGCGAGAACGAGCGTCCCGTCGGGGAGCACGGCCCCAGAACCCGGGCCACCGCCGCCCGCGCCGACGCCGAAGGGGGCGAGCTCCGGCTGGGGACTGCCCACCGTGATGCTGTTGGCAGCGCCGAAGGCGCTGGAGCCGGTAATGGCGGTGCTTACTGCGAGCGCCGCCGAGAGGACCACGGCCCTGCGGATCGTCGTCGCGGTCGTGGCCGACCGGGCAGGTCTTTTCAGCTCGGGCACAACGGCGAGACTAGACAGCCTGCCCGTGGTTGTCCTCGCGTCGGCACGGCCGCGAAGCGCCGCATGTATCAAACTACGAGCGGCACTTCTGCAGCCGCGTCCATCGCCAGCCAGAACAACGACTCGCGGGCGTCGTGGGCGTGCACCCAGTCCCTGTGGTCCCAAGCCTCGCCTGCTAGAGAGTCCCCTGCGTAGAGGATCTCGCCTAGCACGACGGCCCGGAACCGGGCCACGGCCAGCAGTGCCGCTGCCTCCATCTCGACAGTGATGCAGCCCTCGGACTTGCGGAGCGCAACCTTCTCCCTCGTCTCGCGGTAGACCGCGTCTGTCGACCATGTGGTCCCGGTCGTGAAGGGGACGCCCGAGCGGGCAAGCACGGCTTCGATCGCACAAACGGCGGCCGGGGCCGCTTCGATGAGACGGGAAGGGGCGAGATAGTGGTACGAGGTCCCTTCGTCGCGGACCGCGGCGGAGACCACGACCGGATGGCCGAGGGCGAGGCCGGCGTCGAGCGCGCCCGCACCTCCGCAGGCGACCAGCGCCCGGCAGCCGTAGTCGATCGCCTCCTCCAAGAACAGTGCCGCGAGCGGCGCCCCGACACCGGGCTGGAAAAAAGCGATGCGCTCGCCACGGTGTTCCAGCTCGAAGACCTCGTGGACGCCGTGCTCGGAGTACAGCTGGGCGACCCGACGAGCTTCGCGCTCGCGCGCGATCTGCCTGACGACGTCGCCGAAAAAGCACATGACGGCCCGGGCGGGCATCTCGACCTCGTCGCGCGACGGTGCACAAAGATGCACGGACGGTTCTATGAGCGCCGCGCGCTCCGGGTCGAATTCGAGGATCGGGTAACGGTCGCGCCGCAGACGGCCGGGTTCGTGTTCTTGGGCTTCGGCCGCCGCGCCGGGCGCGGTCTCGGGGGCGGAGACGGTTAGCCGCCCGAGACGTCTTCGAACCGCTGGCGCCCGGCGGTGACAAAAGGCATCATCGCCCGCAGCTCGGCGCCCACGGACTCGACCGGGTGGGCTCGCCCGGCGGCGCGCAGCTCGTTGAAACGTGTCCTGCCGGCGCGGTCCTCCGCCACCCATTCGGCGGCGAATGTGCCGTCTTTGATCTCCCCGAGGATCCGGCGCATCTCTGCCCGCACGCGGTCGTCGATTATGCGCGGACCACGGGTGAGATCGCCGTACTCGGCGGTGTCCGACACCGAGAAACGCATGCCCGCGATGCCCTGCTCGTACATGAGGTCGACTATCAGCTTCAGCTCGTGAAGGCACTCGAAGTAAGCAGACTCGGGCTGGTAACCCGCCTCGACCAGCGTTTCGAAGCCTGCCATGACAAGAGCCGTCAGCCCTCCGCAAAGGACGACCTGCTCGCCGAACAGGTCGGTCTCGGTCTCCTCCGCGAAAGTCGTCTCGAGCACGCCCGCCCGGGTTGCGCCGAGGGCGTCCGCGTAAGACAGGGCTAGCTCCATCGCCTTGCCGGTCGCGTCAGCCGACACCGCGATCAGCGACGGGACACCACCGCCCTCGGTGTAGGTCCGGCGCACGAGGTGTCCGGGCCCCTTCGGCGCGACCATCGCGACGTCCACGCCGGCGGGCGGCGTGATGAGGCCGAAGCGGATGTTGAACCCGTGGGCGAAGAACACCGCGTCACCATCGTTGAGCTGTGGGGCGATCTCGGCCTCGTAGACCGCCGCCTGCTCGGTGTCGGGCAGCAGAATCATGACAAGGTCGGCCTCGGTCGCCGCCTCGCCTACGTCTACCACGCGCAGGCCCGCCGCCTCCGCCTTGGCGCGAGAAGACGACCCGGAGCGGAGACCCACACGCACGTCAACCCCGGAGTCGTGGAGGTTCAGGGCATGGGCGTGGCCCTGCGAGCCGTAGCCGATGATCGCAACCTTGCGCGAGCGGACCAAGGAAGGGTTCGCATCGTTCTCGTAGTACAGCTTGGCCATGACGCTCCTGTCGTTCTAGATCTTGGGAAGTTGTGCGCGCTGTCGGGCGAAGTCTCTCCGAGGTCGCGCCGACGGGTACGGCTCTCTCAGGCGATGTCGGCTGTCATCGCGAAAGATGACGACCTGCCCTCCAGCTTAGGTAGCGCGATCCGGCCGGTCCTTTGGATCCCTGCTATGCCGTAGGGCCTCATCAGGCTCTCGAAGTCGTCCAGCAGCTCGGGTGTGCCCGCGACCATGACCGTGATGGCGTCATGGCCGACGTCGAGAATACGCCCCGCGAAGACCCCGACGAGCTGGATGACCTGCGACCGCTTGTCGGCGTCCGCGGTGACGCTCACGAGCAGCAGCTCGGCCTCGCGGGCCTCGTCCGGGTGAAGCTCGCCGATCTCGACGACGTTTATAAGCTTGTCCAGCTGCGCCACCACCTGCTCGAGCGGAGCGGACTCGACATCTACGACGATCGAGATCCGGGAAAAGCGCTCGTCGTCAGTAGGGGCGACGGCGAGGGAGAAGATGTTGTAGCCACGCCGCGAGAACAACCCTGCGACTCGCGCGAGGACACCGGCCTTGTTCTCCACAAGGACCGAGAGCAGGCGATGGCGCGGGCCGCTGGGCACGTAGTCGTGGGTCATTGCGACACCTCGGATTCATGGGGGCGCTGTGACGGGTGGACGACGATGTCGTCATTGGAGGCTCCTGCGGGCACCATCGGGAAGACCTGCTCCATCGAGTCGGTGCGGAAGTCGATCACGACGGGCCGGTCATCGATCGAGTTCGCCTTTTCGATCGCGGGCGTGACCTCCTCCGGGCTCTCGACGCGCAGACCGACACAGCCCATCGCCTCGGCCCACCCGACGTAGTCGGGAAGGTCCGGCGAGAGGTAGACCTCTGAGTAACGCTCCTCGTAGAACATGTGCTGCCACTGTCGCACCATGCCCAGGTAGGCGTTGTTCAAAATCGCGATCTTGACCGGGATCCGCTCGGCGGTCGCCGTGGCGAGCTCCTGCGCCGTCATCTGGAAGCATCCGTCCCCATCGACCGCCCACACCATGCGGTCCGGGCGCCCGACCTTGGCCCCGATCGCAGCGGGCACAGCGAAGCCCATCGTGCCGAGGCCCCCGGAGTTGATCCAGGTGTTGGGGTACTCGAAGGCCCAGTGCTGGGAGGCCCACATCTGGTGCTGACCCACACCCGAGACGAGGATTGTGTCGGGTGGGGTCAAGGCCCGCAAGCGCTCTATGACGAACTGGGGCTTGAGCGTCGGACGGCGGCCTGCTCCACTCCTCAGCACCTCGGCGTGGTCAGGTTCCGAGCGGTCGTAGGTGTAGGGGTACTGCGCCCGCCACCGGTTAAGCGTTGAGATCCACGGCTCGAGGCGGCTCTTATCCACCGGCCCCCGTGAAGCGATCGCCTCAAGGAGCGCCTCTGTCGCCAGCCGGCAGTCGGCGACGATCCCGACCTCGGGCCTTCGCACCTTGCCGATCTCGGCCTTGTCGATGTCGACGTGAATCACCTTCGCCCCCGGGGCGAAGGCCGAAACCTTACCGGTGACACGGTCGTCGAAGCGGCTGCCGAGAGCGAGCAACAAGTCGGCCTTCTGCATCGAGGTGACCGCGGTGTAATTACCGTGCATGCCGGGCATCCCCAAGCACAGAGGGTGGCTGTCAGGGAACGAGCCGCGGGCCATGAGAGTCGTCACGACCGGGATACCGGTCATGTCCACGAGCTCGAGCAAGGCTTTCGAAGCACGGGACTTCAAGATTCCGCCCCCGGCGTAGATGACGGGTCGCTCCGCCGCCAGCAGGAGGTCGACCGCCGCCTGAATGGTCGCAGGGTCAGCGTACGACGCCGGGTGGTAACCGGGCAGGTCGACGCTTTCGGGCCAGTACCACTCCATCGTCGAGATCGCGACGTCCTTCGGGACGTCGATGAGCACAGGCCCGGGTCGCCCCGTCGTGGCGATATGGAACGCCTCGCGCACGACCTGGGGGATGTCGGAGGCCTTGGTCACTAGGAAGTTGTGCTTGGTGACACCGAGGGTGATGCCGGTCGTGTCGCTCTCCTGGAAGGCGTCGGTCCCGATTGCGCTCGTCGCCACCTGGCCGGTGACGCAGACGAACGGAATCGAGTCCATGTAGGCATCGGCGAGCGCCGTGACGACGTTTGTCGCTCCCGGCCCGCTCGTGACCATCGCAACTCCGGGCCTGCCTGTCGCCTGTGCGTACCCCTCGGCCATGTGACCAGCGCCCTGCTCGTGACGGACCAGGATGTGTCGGATCGGCGAGTTGATGATGGGGTCGTATACGGGAAGGATCGCCCCACCGGGAAGGCCGAAGATGACTTCGACTTCCTGCATCTCGAGGCTCTTCACTAGTGCTTGCGCTCCGGTGAGCTCCATCGGTGCTTCCTCTCATCTCGTCGTCGGGTCTGGTCGTGAGTACTCGGGCTGATCGTGGTGCCGGGTCGCTTCTGCGCCGGTGCCGGAAAACGAAACGACCTCCCCGTTGGGGAGGTCGCAGGCGCAACAACGCTATGGGCGTTGTGCGCTAGGTGATAAGTACGAGGCGGCCGGTTGCGGTCATCGCCAACAAGTGTTGCAGAGCGGCCCCGCACCTGCAACTTGCGGACCGTCGCCATGGCCCGGGCCGAATCGGCCCCGCCCGGTCTGATGCCTGGTGGCGAGCCGACCGCGGGCCTTGGCGCAGCGCGTGCTCGTCCCGGCGCTCAGCGCGCTTGGTCTCGTTGATGAATTCGGGACCGGTGCGGTCACGGCTCGGTGATGGCGCCGCGTTCGGCGCCGACTACAAGGCGCGCGTACTTTGCCAGCACGCCGGTCGGGTAACGAGGGGCGGGCGCCTTCCACCCGGCGCGCCGTTGCTCAAGCTCGGCGGGCTCGACCCGTACGTCGAGGCACCCGGCGTGCGCGTCGAGGACGACCTCGTCTCCGTCTTCGACAAGTGCGATGGGTCCGCCGACGGCGGCCTCGGGTGCGACGTGCCCGACGCAGAAACCCTGGGTGCCTCCTGAGAAGCGCCCGTCGGTGACGAGCGCGCAGTCGCCGCCTCGCCCGACGCCGGTCATCGCGCCGGTGACGGCCAGCATCTCGCGCATGCCGGGGCCACCCTTCGGCCCCTCGTAGCGGATGACGACGACAGTCCCCGGCGTGATGGTCCCGGCGAGGATGGCGTCCATCGCGGCGCTCTCACCGTCAAAGACTCGGGCCCGGCCCCTAAACGACAAGTTCCCGTCGATGCCTGCGACCTTCACGACGGCACCTTCGGGCGCGAGTGATCCGCGCAAGATGGCGATCCCTCCGTCGGCGTGGATCGGTTCGGCGAAGGCATGGACGACGGACCCATCCGGAGCGGGCGGGTTCAGCTCGGCGAGGTTCTCGGCCATCGACTTGCCCGTGACCGTCAGGCAGTCACCGTTGAGGAGGCCTTCTTCGAGCAAGGCGCGCAGCACGACCGCGACGCCACCTATGCGGTCCAGGTCTGTCATGTGGTACTTCCCGTGCGGTTTCATGTCAGCGAGATGCGGCACGCGCCGGCCGATACGGGAGAAGTCCTCCAGATGTAGTTCGACTCTGGCCTCGTTCGCGATAGCAAGCAGGTGGAGCACCGCATTGGTCGAGCCGCCGAGCGCCATCACGGTGGCGATCGCGTTCTCGAAAGCCTCCTTGGTCATTATCTGGCGAGGCCGGATCCCCTTCTCGAGGAGCTCCATCACCGCCAGTCCGCTCGCGTAAGCGAGATCGTCCCGGCGTCGGTCGACAGCCGGAGCCGAAGCCCCGGCCAGCGCCATGCCGAGCGCCTCAGCCACCGATGCCATCGTGTTGGCGGTGAACATGCCCGCGCATGATCCTTCGGTTGGGCACGCATTGCGCTCGATGGCCGCCAGCTCCGCATCGTCGATGGTGCCTGCGGAACGTGCGCCGACCGCCTCGAACACCGAGACGACGTCGAGGGTGCGACCACCGAGCTGTCCCGGCATGATCGTGCCTCCGTAGACGAAGACCATCGGCAGGTCGAGCCGGCCGGCGGCCATGAGCATGCCGGGGAGCGACTTGTCGCAACCTGCGAGCCCGACGAAGCCATCGAACCGCTCGGCGTGCATCATCGCCTCGACCGAATCGGCGATTATCTCCCGGCTCACGAGCGATGCGTGCATACCCTCGTGACCCATCGCGATGCCATCGGAGACCGCGATCGAGACGAACTCGAACGGGAAACCACCGGCGGCGCGTACCCCTTCTTTGGCCCGCTGGGCAAGGCGAGCGAGCGGAAGGTTGCACGGTGTCACCTCGTTCCAGGTCGAGGCGACACCTATCTGAGCCTTGTCGAAGTCTCCCTCGGTCATCCCGACCGCGCGCAACATGGCCCTCGACGGGGCGCGGCGGAAGCCCTCGGTCACATCCTGGCTGTGGATCTTTAGCGAACGGATCTTGTCGGTCATCGGCCTCAAGTTACTTGGCAAGCCGGGGGCTGGCACCGGTCTCTAGCTGTTGGCGATGCGCGTGCGCAACGATGCCACCGTCGTCTCGATCTCGATCGGCCCACCGCGGCGTGCCCCGGCCCATTCGTCGACGCCGTGCCAGGCGACGTCATCCGGCGTTCCCGGCCAGCGCGGCAGGAGATGCACGTGGAGGTGATCGACTCGGTGCCCGACGGTCGCAACGTAGACGCGCTCAGCCCCGAGGTCCTTGAGCGCCCTCGAGCAGGTCGCGATTGCGGCGCCGACGGCCTCGGCCTCGGCCGGATCGAGCCCTGCGAAATCTGGGCAGTGCCTGCGTGGTGTCACGAGGAGGTGACCGAGGTAGGAGGTGCCCGACTGCGGCGGGATGTGGAAGACGATCACGAGCCCGTCCTCAAGGAGGCTCCCGCCCGGTACGTCCACCTCTCCTGAGTGCTCCCGGCAGACCAGGCACGCGGCAGGCGCTGACTGCTCTGCCCCAGCCACTTCGAGAGCCCGGCCTTCGACGCGCGATCCGCCGCGCCCGCTCAGGCCCCGCGCCGGGAAACGAAGGCCGCCGCGACCACTTTGCCGTTAGCCCGCCCTCTCGAGGCCTTCATGACCTGGCCAAGCAGGAACTGCGCAACCTTGTCGTCACCTTCGCAGTAACGCCGCCACTCTTTCGGGTTGGAGGCGATCACGTCGTCGAGCATCGAGTCCAGGGACGCGGAGTCCATCTCCTCATAACCGAGCCGTGCGGCGATCGCGACTGGGTCGCCGCCGTTTCTCATGAGCTCGGCCAGCACCTCTTTGGACTGCGTCGCGGAAAGCTGTCCCGACGACTCCATCTTGAGCAGCTCTGCGAAGGCCCTCGGGTCGAGCAGGCGCGCCGCCTCTGGGCTCGCGGCCGCCTCGTTAGCAGCCCGGGCGAGGGCGAGCCGTGGCTCGGCCCCGGCGTCGACCGCACCGTGGACGAGCTCGTCGAGGCCGAGGTCGACGACGGTGACGACCTGGTCCGTCGAGCTGTCCCTGCGCGTGGCGAGCCCTGAGGCTTCGGCGAGGAGCTCCGAGAGCCGGTGACGTCTCTCGGCAGGCATGGGGCCCACACCTTCGGCCGACGCCGCCAACAGCTCGGCGTCAGGCACGAGCGGCGTGAGATCGGGCTCGGGGAAGTAGCGGTAGTCGTTCGCCTCTTCCTTGGAGCGCAGCGAATGAGTGCTGCCGTCACCCTCGTCCCAGTGGCGAGTTTCCTGCGCGACCCGCTTGCCCGACTCGACCAGCGCGATCTGGCGTGCGACCTCGTAGTCGACGGCGCGCTCGAGCGACCGCAGCGAGTTCAGGTTCTTGACCTCGCAGCGGGTCCCGTACTCGGTCGCGCCGACAGGCCGGACCGAGACGTTCGCGTCGACCCGTAGTGAGCCCTCCTCCATGCGGCCGTCCGAGGCACCGGTGGCGACAAGGATCGAGCGCAGCTCGTCGACATAGGCACGCGCCTGGGCAGCCGAGCGGACGTCCGGGCGCGAGACGATCTCGACGAGCGGCACTCCGGCACGGTTGTAGTCGACGAGCGAGTAGTCGGCCTCGTGGATGCGGCCCCCTCCGCCGACATGTGTCGTCTTGCCCGTGTCCTCCTCCATGTGCGCCCGCTCTATGCCGACGCGCGAGCCGTCCGGCAGCTCGAGCCACCCGTCCACGTTGATCGGCTCGTCGTACTGGCTGATCTGGTAGTCCTTCGGCATGTCGGGATAGAAGTAATTCTTGCGGTGGAATATCGAACGCCGAGGGCTGCAGTTGAGGGCCGCGCCGATCCTCAGGGCGAGCTCGACGGCGCGCCTGTTGATCACGGGCAGCGAGCCTGGAAGGCCCAGGCAGACCGGGCAGATGTTGGTGTTGGGATCGTCCCCGAAAGCGTTACGGCAGCCGCAGAAGAGCTTGGTGGCGGTCGAGAGCTCGCAGTGGACCTCGAGGCCGACGACGGTCTCGTACTCGGTCATGGCGTCACCGGTCCACGCGCCTCGCGAGGTGCGCCAGCCTCGAGGCTGGCGGCGACACGCATCATGACCGCCTCCCCCAGCGCCGGGGCGAGTATCTGAACGCCGATGGGAAGACCTTCGGAGTTCAAGGCGAAGGGCACGCTGGCAGCGGGGTGGCCGGCAAGGCTGGAGGGGATGCTGCACAGGTCACACATGTACATCTCGATCGGGTCGTCGACCTTGGAGCCGAACGCGAACGCGACGGACGGGGTGGTCGGGGTCAAGAGCACGTCGAAATTCCTGTACGCGGCCTCGAACGCCCGGATGACCAGGGTGCGAGCCTTTTGGGCCTGGCCGTAGTAGGCGTCGTAGTAGCCGGCCGACAGGGCGTAGGTGCCCATCATGATGCGCCGCTTCACCTCGGGCCCGAAACCTTCCCCTCTGGTCCTGGCGTTCATCGTCTCCGCGTCCGGCCCGTCGACCCTGAGGCCGTAGCGGACCCCGTCGTAGCGCGAGAGGTTCGAAGACGCCTCGGCGGGGGCGATGACGTAGTACGCCGGCAGGCCCAGCAAGAGCTCGGGGATCTTGACCGGGTCCACCTTCGCCCCGGCGGCCGCCAACGCCTCGGCGGCAGCGAGGACGGCAACCCCACACTCGGAGCCCTCCGAGAGGAAGTCCTCGACGATCCCGATGCGCAACCCCGAGACCCCGTCCAAGAGCGTGGCAAGCACGCTGGGCGCCGGCCGGTCCAGCGAGGTCGAGTCCATCGGGTCGTGGCCGCCAATCACCTCGAGGGCTAGGGCCGCGTCCGCGACTGTCGTGGTGAAGGGCCCGATCTGGTCGAGCGAGCTCGCGAACGCGATCAGCCCGTAGCGGGAGACGACGCCGTACGTTGGCTTCACCCCGACGATCCCGCACAGCGCTGCCGGTTGGCGGATCGAGCCGCCTGTGTCACTGCCCAAGGCAAGCGGCACCATGCCAGCCGCGACGGCCGCTGCGCTCCCACCTGAGGAGCCACCAGGCACTCGCCCTGTGTCCCAGGGGTTCTTGGTCGGACCGAAGGCTGAGTTCTCCGTCGAAGAGCCCATCGCGAACTCATCTAGGTTGGTCTTGCCGATCGCGACCGCCCCGGCCTCCCGCAGCCGACTCACGACCGTGGCGTCATAAGGAGGCAGCCATCCCTTGAGGATCCTCGACGAGCAAGTCGTCGGGATCCCAATGGTGCAGAGATTGTCCTTAAGCGCGACCGGCACCCCTGCGAGCGGACCCGGGTCGATGCCGGACCGCACCATATCGTCGACGGCGTCTGCGTCTGCCTCGGCCAACTCGGCCGTCACCTCGTTAAAGCAATGCAGGTCGCTTTCGAGCTGGTGAACACGGTCTAGTGACGCGGCTACGACGGCCCTGGCAGTGATCGTGCCCGAACGGACGCGGGCCGCGATCTCGGCGAGGGAGCCCATCTCTGGTGCCCGGCTGGCGGTCACGGTGCCTCGCCCATGATGCGGGGCACCCGGAAACGGTCCGCCTCGACCAACGGGGCTTGCGACAGCACCGTCTCGCGGTCCAAGCACGGTGTCTCGGTGTCGGGACGCAGCACGTTCTCGACCGGGAACGGGTGAGCCGTGGGCGGGACGTCGGCCGTGTCGAGCCTGCGCACAGCATCGACGTGCTCGAGGATCGCAGACAGCTGCGACGCGTAACGCCCGACTTCGTCGTCGTCGAGGGCAAGGCGGGCAAGGCGCGCCACGTGGCGCACTTCCCCGGGCGAGATGAGCCGGTCGTGCTCGCTCACTGGACGACCGCCATCTTGTTGACGAACGCGACCGCTCTCTCCTCGATCTCCGGGGCGTCGTAGTCGAGCGTGGCGACGTGGAAGCTGCGCTCGAGCCAGACGCGCTCGAGCGGGCCGCCGGCCGACACTGCGAGAAGATCGCCCGATTCGGTCGGCACGACATGGTCGGTGCGACTGGAGAAGAGCAGCACAGGGCACCGGAGCTCGCCGAGGCCGGCCGCGACGCCGTCCACGCCTTCGAACATCGACAGCATCGGCTCGATCGGTGAGGCGTTGTAAGCGGATTCGGGCGCGCCTCGCATGGCGATGTCGGAGCCGATGGCGGGAACCGATACGGCGCCCTCCTCGAGCATGCCCGAGAGCATGTCCCTAAAACTTGGAGCAGGGGGATCGACGAGCGGGTTGACGACGATTATTCCGGCGATCTCCGGGTGAGCTTCGGCGAGCGAGATCGCGAGTGAGCCGCCCATAGAGAGCCCTACCGCGAAGACAGACCGGCAGCGACCGGAGAGTTGGTCATAAGCCGCTTCAGCCGCCGAGCTCCAGTCGGACCAGCGGGTCGGGATCATGTCCTCCACGCACGTGCCGTGCCCGGGAAGCAGCGGCAGCTCGACCGCGAAGCCTTTCGCCGCAAAAGCTCTCGCGAGCGGGCGCATGGATTGCGGGCTTCCGGTGAAACCGTGCAGGACGACCACGCCGACCGGGCCGCCTGCAGCGGAGAACGGTTCGGAGCCGGGGATGATCGGGGTTGTCACGCGAGCATCGTAACCCGGCCGTCCTCGACGGTTCTCGGGCGGAAGTAGTGTCCGCTTCACGGGCCAGCGGGCCGGAGCAGAGGAGTTGAGGTGGAGAAGTTTCCGTTTCTGAGCGACGAGTGGATCGCCGAAGTCAAGCGGATGCACGAGGACGCCATGGCACGGCCGGTCGCAACGGCCCAGAGTGTCCGGATGAACCTAGTTCTCACGCAGGCCCCACTCGGCGACGGCACCGTCGACGCTCACCTCGACACGAGCTCCGGTGAGCTCATCGTGGATACCGGCCACCTCGAGGACCCTGATCTCACCGTCACCGTCGACTACGACATTGCGAAGGCAATCCTCGTCGACGGCGACGCCCAGGCGGCCATGCAGGCGTTCATGTCGGGTCGTATCAAGATCGACGGCGACGTGGCCCAGTTGCTCGCGATGCAGAACACACCTGTTGACCCTGCTCACCAGGAACTCGCAAAGAGGATCCGGGAGATCACCGCTTAAGCACTGGCGTGGCGCGGGCGCTACCTCGTCTGTGGCACTCCACTAGGAGCAGCGACGTTGCCGACGATCTTCGGCATCTCCGCGACCAGCTCGTCGATGGTCCAGCGGCCACCTTTGTCGATCTGCGCGCCGAGGGTCCAGGGCTGGAAGTGCTGCACGGTGCCGCCCTGGATGAAAAAGACCTTGCCCGTGAACGGGCAGGACTCGCTGGCGAGATACGCGACGAGAGGCGAGACGTTGGCAGGGTCCCAGGAATCGAACACGTCGGGATCGGCCGGCGCCTGCACGATGTCACAGAGCCCCGGCGTCGACTCTGTGATACGCGAGCGGGCTGCGGGCACGATCGCGTTCACTCGCACGCCGTAGCGAGACAACTCCTGAGCGGCGATCACGGTCAGGGCCGCGATGCCCGCTTTGGCCGTGCCGTAGTTCGACTGGCCGGGATTGCCCAGCAAACCCGACGTGGAAGAGGTGTTGACGACCGCGGCGCTGACCCGGGCCCCCGCTTTCGACTGCTCGCGCCAGTACGTCGCGGCCCACCGGGTTGGGACGAAGTGGCCGTTCACGTTGGCGTGCACGACGAGGTCCCACTCCTCCTGGGTCATGTTCACAAGGACCCGGTCCCCGATGATGCCGGCGTTGTTGACGAGTATGTGCAGGTCTCCGAATGCTTCGATCGCGGCGGTGACCACGTTATGGCCGCCCTCCCAGTCCGAGACGTCGTCGGTGTTCGCGACTGCCTCGCCGCCGAGCTGCCTTATCTCGTCCACGACCTTCTGTGCCGATGTCCGGTCGTCACCTGAACCGTTGACGGCGCATCCGAGGTCGTTGACCACGACCTTGGCTCCTTCGCTCGCGAACAAGAGCGCGTGCTCTCGTCCGATCCCGCGTCCCGCACCGGTGATGATCGCAACCCTGCCGTCGAGTGCACCCATGACCGAGCCCTTCCTTCGTTCGTCGACTGCTGCCGCCCCGCCGCCCGGGGTGGGTGACCCTGCCAGTGGCGAAGCCAAGTCACCGGCGCGCACCGCCAAGTTGGCTCTGTGCCCTGCCATGTTCGCAGCACGCACCGCCACGTTGGCAGCACGCGGCGCCCGAGGTCAAGCGGGACGCCGCCACGACCAGGCTGCGGATCTGGCTCCGTCGGGCGCCGTTCTGTTGTGCTCAGTACAGGTAGATGTCGATCGTCGTGCCGTAGCGCACGGACTGACCCGGCCGCGGAAGAGTCTGGAGCACGGTGCTAGCGGCGGCCGGGCCGAAGGGCAGCCACTTAAAGCCGAGAGAGGTCAGCAAATGCTCCGCGACGATTGCCGACTTGCCATACACCGGCGGCACCGTCACGAAGGGCGGGCCCTGCGAGACGAAGACGAGAACCCTCGAATGGCCGGGAACGGTCGTGCCAGGCGCAGGTTGGGTCGTGACGACGAAGCCGGCGGGGATGGTGGTCGAGTACCGCGGGTTCTGGACGGGCATGAGGTGCAGGTCCGCCAACGCCGACTCGGCTTGGGTCCAGGTCCGCACACCACCTCTCAGATCGACCGGGATCGTCTGGGGCATCGGGCCCTTGGAGAGGAGGACGTCGACCGTGTCCCCGTAGAAGACCCGCTGACCGGCCACCGAGCTCCAACTCACGACTGTGCCGGCGGGTACGGTCTCGCTGTAGCACTGGGAGAAGTGGGCCATGAGGTGGGCAGCGCGGAGGGCCGCACTGGCCCCCGATCCGCTCAGCCGGGAAAGGCTCGGGACCGTCGTCGGGTGAGGCCCTTTCGAGATCACGACCTTGACGATCGAGCCGGCTTTCTCGCTCCTACCGCTCAATGGGGACTGGGAGATCACCCCTCCGGCGGAGACGCGCTCGCTGTACTGCTCACCGATGAGCTCGGGGTAAAGGCCGGTCTTGCGAATGGCGACCCTGGCAGCGCTGAATCTCAGGCCCGACACAGGCGGGACCGTGTCGTGGTGAACGACCCGCGAGTGCGCGATTACCGCCGCACCGCCGGCTAGCTCGGCCAGGAGGACGACAAGGAGCCACGGCAGCCACCTGTGCTTTCGCCTCTCGCGGGGCAGTTCGGGCGGAGGCGATGACACCGGCGTTGGCGTCGTAATGCGGCGCACACTTGACAGGGCTGTTGAGGGTGGAGGCGGTGCGGCCTGTGGCGATGCAGGCCTCGCGATCGTCGTCTGGGGCACCGGCGCTGCCTGATCCGGCGGTGCCGGGGCCTTGGCGGCCGGTGGTGGGACTGGCCGAGCGGGCGCCTCGGCTGTAGGTGCCTGGACTCGCGTTGGTGGGGATTGCGCCACGTACGGTGCAGGCGCCTGAGCCAGCGGCAGCGGTGCGCGTGTGCCTGGCGGAAGGGCTGCCCTCGTCGGCTCCGCCGGCTGCTGAACTGCCTCGGCGGGCTTCGGCTCCCTCGATCGGGGTGGCTCGGTGGGCGGCTCGAGGTCGGTCTCGGTCGGCCCCAGACCGGCCTCGTTGGAATGCAGCTCCGTCGGCACAGGTGGTTCAAAGGGCGGCTCGAGGTCGGTCTCGGTGAGCTCCTCGACGGTCTCGGTCGGCTCTTGAGCGGCCTCGGTTGGCGAAAGCGATTCCGGCGTTGATCCGAGGTCGATCTCGGAGAGATCCTCAATGGTCTCGGTCGGCTCTTGCGCGGCCTCCGCAGGCGGCAGCTGGGTCGCTGAAAACGATTCTGCAGCCGACCCGATCACGGTCGCAGCGGCCTCCTCGACGGTCTCGGTCGGCCCCAGACCGGCCTCGTTGGAATGCAGCTCCGTCGGCACAAATGATCTTGCCGGCGACCCGAAGTCGGTCTCTGTGGGCTCCTCGACGGTCTCGATCAGCCCCGGACCGGTGTCCGTGGGCTGCAGCTCCGTCGGCGCGAGCCATTCCGACGTCGGTCCGAAGTCGACCTCGGTCATTTCCTCAAGGGTCTCGGTTAGCTCCGCGGCCTCCGTCGGGGTCTGATTCGCAACAGGCGATGCCGCGCTGGGACCGAAGTCGATCTCGGGCAGCTCGTCGTCGAGCTCTATAGACCACTTCTGGGCGGGCCGTGGTTCGGCCGGCGGCACGTGGGTCGGCGCTGGCGGCGTCGGCACCTCGAGGACCGGGCCCTGCGGGGTCGCAACCCCGAAACGTTCGGTCGGATCCCGATCGAGCCCGCGCGCCACAGCGGGCGCAGCGACATAGAGCCTCGTGAGGGGGAGCGGTCCGGGAGCCTCCAGCTCAAGCAGGAGAAGCTCCAGCTCGTAAGCGAAACCGGCCGCGTCCAGTCGAGCCAAAGGCTCAGAGATGGCAGCCTGCGCCAGAATGGGGGCGAGTGGCCCGAGCTCGCGTGCTGGCGGAAGCACGGCACCGACCCTCGCCATCAAGGTGGCGACGGTCGTCTCGCCTGCGAAGGGAACCCGGCCCGTGACCGACTCGTACAAAGTGAGCGCGAGCGAGTACACGTCCGTGCGGTCGTCCACCGGTCGCCCTTCGACCTGTTCCGGAGAGGCGTAGCGAGCCGTGCCCATCACGGCACCGAGAGGCTCTGTGATTGCCGCCTCGGCGAGCGCCCGCGCGAGGCCGAAGTCGGCCACGAGAAGGCGCCCGTCGTCGTCGAAAAGCAGGTTGGCGGGCTTGATATCGCGATGAACAAGGCTGCGCCGGTGGGCGTAGGCGAGGCCGTTGGCGGCCTCGGCGCCGATGGCGGCCGCCTGCTGGGGGCTGAGGAGGAAACCCGTATCCAGCATGGACCGCAAGCTCCCACCGCCGAGGTACTCGAGCACCAGGTAGGGAACGCCGTCCTCGTCGCCCCAGTCGTAGACGTGCAGGACGTTGCGGTGGTTGAGCGAAGCGGCCAGTCGCGCCTCGGCCTGGAACTTGCGCAAAAACGTCGCGTCGCCTGCAAGAGCCGGGTGCAGCAGTTTCACCGCGACGCGTCGGCTGAGCCGCGTGTCGTCGGCGGCAAAGACTTGGGCAGAAGCACCGGCGCCGACCACGGCAAGTAGTCGGTATCGGCCACCGATGACCCGGCCGACCTGTTCCACGATGCTCGACATGGGGATCAACAAAAGGGTAACGGTTAACAGCCCTAAACCGGTGGACGGCCCGAATAGCGCTCAGGCCAGCTCGCGCCAACTCGAAGGCTCCGAGACTCGAGGCGGGCGTGGGACAACGTGGACCATCGCCGGTGGTCACTGAGCGCGCGCGTGAGCGAGGCGCGTCGGCGCCTAACCGAGGGCCGCGAGCTCGGGGCGGCGGTGCCGCCAAGGAGCGGCCGCCTCGATCTGGGAGGCGAGACGGACGAGGAGGTCCTCGTACCCGTACGCAGCCACGAACTGCACGCCCACCGGAAGACCGTGCGCCGTCCAGTGAAGCGGTAGGGAGACGGCCGGTTGCCCGGTCACGTTGAACTGGGCTGTGTACTGGAGCATCCCGATCGCGCGGAACAATCCTTCCGCCGGGTCGCTCAGCCATCCGATAGGCGGAGGCGGACCGTTCAGCACGGGTGTGACGAGCACGTCGAAGCCGTCGTCGGCCCACCAGGAACAGACCCGTCGCGTAAAGCCGTGCAGCCACTCCATCGACGCGAGGTAATCAGCGGCACTCAATGCGCGACCGGCGGCGGCAAAGCCGCCGTTGACCGTCTCGACCTCGTCGTCGGAGACGGTCCGCCCCAGCCTCTCCCCCCAGCCGGCAAGGTCGCGGGCGGTGCCCGCGGCCACGACGTTCAGGAAATGTCCCTGGAGGGCGTCGTCCTCCAGGGCCCTGGGGTGGCTCTCCTCGACCGAGTGGCCGAGCCCGGCGAGGAGCCGGGTTGCTTCGGCAACGGCCTGTTGACCGTCGGGATCGGCCGACAGACCACCTAGGAGCGGATGGTCCAAGAAGCCGACCCGCAATCTGCCGGGATCCGCCCCGACTTCGAGCGCAAGTGGGCGGCGCAGAGGCGGGGCTGGGTACGGATCGCCCGGCTCGTCCCCGGCGATGCAGTCGAGGACGGCAGCCGTGTCACGAACGGTGCGGGTGAGGACCCCTTGCACCGTCGAGCCCATCCAGGCCTCGCCCATGTCCGGGGCGTGGCTCACCCTCGCCCGGGTGGGCTTGAGGCCGACGAGACCGCACTCGCTCGCAGGGATCCGGATCGAGCCTCCTCCATCGTTGCCGTGAGCGACCGGCGCCAAGCCGGCGGCCACGGCGGCGGCGGAGCCGCCCGACGACCCGCCTGCCGACCGCTCGGTGTCCCAGGGATTACAGGTCGGCCCGTAGGCGACCGGTTCGGTTGTAATGGTCAAGCCGAACTCGGGCACGTTCGTTCGCCCGACGATGACGAACCCGGCATCACGGAAGCGGCGCACGAAACCGGTGTCGTGGTCGGCTCGCCATCCGGCTTCTTTGAGGAAACGGGTCCCGCAGTGGTACGGGTCTCCCTTCGACTGACAGGCCAGGTCCTTGAGCACAAGGGGGACGCCCCGAAAGGGTCCGCCCGGCACTGCCTGGGCCGCTTCGCGGCGGGCCCTGTCGAAGCGAGGGTGGATCACGGCGTTGAGGGAGGGGTTGTACTTCTCGATCCTCGCGATCGCCGCTTCGACAAGCTCGACAGGGGTCATTTGACCGGAACGCACCAGCTCCGCCTGGTCGTGGGCGTCCATCCAGGCCAGATCGTCCATGTCCCCCCCTTCCGACTTGGAGAGAGAAAGTAGCCTTATGGCGGCGAGCGCGTCGGACGGTCCGGCGTCCCAGTCGCAACCTAGGGCAGCTCACCGCTCTCGAGGAGCTTCAAGAAACCATCCTCGTCGAGCACAGGGACGCCGAGGGACTCGGCCTTGGTCAGCTTGGCCGCGCCCGGGCTTTCACCGACAACGACCGCGGTCGTCTTCGCGGACACCGAGCCGGGTGACTTGCCTCCGCGCCCGGTGATTGCAGCTTCTGCCTGCTCGCGGCTGTACGCGCTCAGTGTCCCGGTGACCACGACCGTCTTGCCGAGCAGAGTCTGGGGCAGCTGCGCGGATTGGTCGGCGGTGAACCGGACGCCGCCCGATCGGAGGCGCTCGATCATCGTCCGATTGGCCTCCGATGCGAAATACCCGACCAGGCTCGCCGCGATCACAGCACCGATACCCTCGACGGACGCGAGCTCCGCCTCGGAGGCCGCCATGAGACGGTCCAGGTCGCCGAAGGTCGCGGCCAACCCCGCCGCAACGGTGCCGCCGATATGACGGATGCCGAGCGCTGTCAACAGGTTGGGAAGAGGCCGGCTCCTCGAGTCGTCGATGGCTGCGATGAGATTCGTCGCCGACAGCTCCCCGAAGCCCTCCATACCGACCAGGTCGCCCATCTGGAGCCGGTAAAGATCGGCCGCGTCGGACAAAAGACCCGCGGCCACAAACTGGACGACGCGCTGCTCGCCGAGGCCTTCTATGTCCATGGCTCCGCGCGAGGCGAAGTGCACGATCCGCTGCACGCGCTGTGCCGGGCAGTTGGCGTTGATGCAGTAGGTGTCACTCTCGTCTTCGAGGCGCTCGAGCGGCCCCCCGCAGCTGGGACAGGTCCTCGGGAAGCTCCACGCCTCGATCCCGGCCCCTCGCGCGCTCAGTACCGGGCCTACGACCTCTGGGATCACGTCGCCCGCCTTGCGCACGATCACGGTGTCACCGGGACGGACATCTTTCAGGCGGACCTGGTCCTCGTTGTGAAGGCTGGCGAGCCCTACGACCGAGCCAGCGATTCGGACGGGCTGCAGTTTCGCGAAAGGGGTCGCCCTCCCGGTGCGGCCGATGGACACGAGGATGTCCTCCAAAAGGGTGGTCTGCTCCTCGGGGGGAAACTTGTAGGCGACGGCCCAGCGAGGCGCGTGCGAGGTGGCCCCGAGCCGGGCGTGCAGCTCGAGATCGTCCACCTTTACAACCACGCCGTCGATCTCGTAGCCGAGCCCGTGGCGCCGTGCCTCCAGGTCGCGGCAATAGGCGAACACCGCCTCAAGGTCGGCCACGAGCGTCGTCTCGGGATTGACAGGCAGGCCGGCACGGCGGAGCAAGTCCAAGGAGGCGGACTGGGTGGCGAGGCCTGAGACCCCGGCCACCTGGTAGAAGAAGGCCCCCAGCGCCCGCCCGGCAGTGATGACAGGGTCCTTCTGGCGAAGGGATCCCGCCGCCGCGTTCCGCGGGTTCGAGAAGGTCCGCAGGCCCGCGGAAGCCTGGCGGCGGTTCAGCTCCTCGAAGGACGACACGGGGAAATACACCTCTCCCCGGATCTCGACGAACTCGGGGATCTCTCCCTGCTCGAGGGCGAGATCGGCTGGGACGGCAGCGAGAGTGCGCACATTCGGCGTCACGTCCTCTCCGACCCGCCCGTCGCCACGCGTCGCGCCGCGAACGAGATGTCCCCGCTCGTATGTGAGCGAAATGGACAGGCCGTCGATTTTCGGCTCGCAAACAAAGGGCGATCCGTTCTCGGGCGTCAGCGTCTTCTGCAGCCGGGTACCCCAGGCGATGATCTCTGCGAGGGTGGTGACCTTGTCGAGGCTCATCATCGGCGTGCGATGGGTGACTGGCGCGAACAGCGCCGAGGGAGCGGTCCCGACCATCTGAGTCGGCGAATCCGGCTCGACCAGGGCGGGATACTTCTCCTCGAACGACGACAGCTCGTCTTTGAGGGCGTCGTAGTTGGCATCGGGGATGTCTGATGCATCCTCGAGGTAGTACTGCGCGTCGTAGCGCTTGATGAGACCTCGCAGCTCGGTGACCCTGGCCACGACGCGCTCCGGGATCCCGTTCGAGTCGCTGCTCACGCCACCGATCGTAGAGTAGCGCTGTGTCACCGCAGGCCGAGGATCAGCGCCCGGGACGAAGCTGGATCATGAGTTCGATGTGGGCGCGCCGGGCTGTGTCAGGCGGCCGTGCCCGAGCCCACGACCCGGTCGCCAACGTAGATCGCGACCGTCTGGCCCGGCGCGACGCGACGGTCCGGCCCCTCGAGGTACACCACACCCGTCTCGGTGAGCCTCACGGGTCTCGCGCGGCCATGCGCGCTCGCCTGCGCGAGCGCCAGGGCACCGATGGGAAGCGGGTCCGAGACCCAGGTCCGGGAGGTGAGCTCGACATGGTCGGTGAGCAGGTCCTCCTCCGGGCCGACGACCACTGTCGCCGAGGCCGCGTCGACCTCGAGCGCGTAGCGGCGGCCCGGCGCGGAAAGCCCAAGGCCGCGACGCTGGCCGACTGTCACGAGCTCGACGGCGGGGACCGTGCCCACGACTGCACCCGTGGTGTGCTCCACGAGGCGCCCCGGGTGCAGCTCGATCCGCTCGGCCAAGAAACGCTGGCGCGGGCCTGATCCGGCTCCGGCCGCCACGAAGCAAACCTCCTGGCTGTCGGGCTTGGCCGCGGTGGGCAACCCCATCGCCGCCGCACGGACACGGACATCGCGCTTGGTCATCTCGCCGACGGGGAGGAGTACCCGTGCGAGCTCGCCGACGGTCAGCATCGACAGCACATAGGACTGGTCCTTGGCGATGTCGCGGCCGCGAAGCAGCCTCGGCTCCTGCGTCACCGGGTCGTTCGCGACACGAGCGTGGTGGCCGGTCGCGACGGCCTCGAAGCCGAGTCGCAAGGCCCGGTCGAGGAAGCGGCGAAACTTGAGATGCCGGTTGCACTCGATGCAGGGGTTCGGAGTCCGGCCGAGGGCATGGGCCTCGGCGTAGGGCTCCACGACCATCTGCTCGAACTCCTCGGAGAAGTTGAAGACGTGGTGGTCGATCCCAAGCCGGGCCGCCACCCTCCGGGCGTCCTCGACGTCGCCGACCGAGCAGCATCCCGAGTCGCCTGCGCCACCCCAGAGCTTCATCGTGGCGCCGACGACCTCGTGACCACCCTCGAGGAGAAGCGCGGCCGCGACGGACGAGTCCACACCACCCGAGAGCCCCACCAGTACCCGCACACCTCAATTGTCGCAGAGCGTGTCGCAGAGCGCCGAGGGTCCCCGAGCGGCGCGCCTTGTCCGTGACAGCTGGCACCTCAGCTGCGGAGGCGCTCCACGGCCTTCGGGAAGGCGACCAGTGCCGCGTCAATATCCTCGCTCGTCGTCGCGTGGCCGAGAGAGAGCCGCACGTGGCGCTTTGCCTCCTCGGTGTTGCGGCCCATAGCCAACAGCACGTGGCTCGGCTCTATCGCCCCGCTCGCGCACGCCGATCCGGCCGAGGCGCATACCCCCAGCTCGTCGAGGACCACCAGCAGCTCCTCGCCTTCGACTCCTTCGATCCCGAGATTGCAGATCGCGTCGATGCGATCAGCCCGCGGCACCGCCTCGTGAACGCCCGCGACGGCCTTGGAGATCCCCTCGACGAGGTGCGTCGCGAGATCCCGCACGCGAGCTTCGGCCTCCGCCCGATCTCGTAGCGTCGCCCGCGCCGCCGCGGCGGCGGCGACAATCCCGGCCAGGTTCTGCGTCCCCGCCCTCCGCTCACGCTCCTGCGGCCCGCCGTGAAGCATCGCTCTCAACGACGACGCTCGCTCGCGTGCCATGAGCGCGCCCACGCCTTTCGGGCCCCCAAACTTGTGCGCGCTCATGCTCAACAGGTCAACACCGGCTGTGAGCCCTGCGACGTCGAGCCACGCGAAGGCCTGCACGGCGTCGCTGTGGACCAGGGCCCATGGAGCGTGCTCGCGCACGAGGGCCACGACGGCCTCGATCGGCTGGCGCACCCCCGTCTCGTTGTTGACGAGCATGACCGAGACCAGCCGCACCTTCTCGTCCAAAGCCTCGGCGAGAGCCTCGAGATCTATCACACCCCGATGGTCGACGGCGACGGTCCGGCCGCCTGCCGCCCGGCAAGACTCCAGCACGGCCGGGTGCTCGACGGCGCTGCAGAGCACGCTCCCAGGGCCGCACGCGACACCGAATACGGCCAGGTTGTCTGCCTCTGTCCCACCACTTGTGAACACGAGCTCGCCCGGGCCTGCCCCGAGCAGCCCGGCCAGCTCCTCGCGGGCCTCGTCGAGGGCCCGCTGGGCGGCGCGGGCGACCGAGTGAGAACCCGAAGGATTGCCGAACTGGTCCGCGAGGAAAGGGAGCATGGCCGCGACGGCCTCAGCGCACATCGGCGTCGTCGCCGCGTGATCTAGATATGCCGTCCGTCCGCCCACCGCGCCGCTCATCTGTCGAGTGTCAATCTGTCGGGGCTCCAGGCGGGAGCGAGCAGGCGTCAGCCACCGGGGCCGGGGCCGGGTACAACGGAACGCTCGCGGCGCTCGAAATGGTGCTGACCCCGGTCCGATCACCCTTCTCGTGCAGGAGCGAAGGGCTCGCCCGCGGCCTGCCGGTGGCGAGGTCGAAGAAGGCCACCGTCGCCTGCTCGACCACAGACGCCGCGACGCCGAGACCGACATAGGGGCCGAGGTGCGTGGCGTTGGTGAGGGCGATGAACCACTTCGGGCCCTTCAGCATGTTGTAGAGCTGGGAGCTGTTGGAAGGGTCGTTGCACGCGTCGGTCAGGCTCTGGACGACGAGCGCGAGCGCGCCGGCGCCCGCCGGGGCGGAGTAGACGTCCTCGGCCCTCAAGAACTTGCCCGCGGACAAAAGCGCCACGGCGAGGGGCTTCACGGGCATCGAGGCGCGGGTGGCGGCGTAGGCGTGGTCGTACATGAGCGCCGCGATCGTGTCGCCGCCGTCGGACTGGCCAGCGAGGATGAGTCGGGCGGGGTTCATCATGCCGTGCATGTAACCGATGCGGGTAAGGGGCGACCCCTCGGCGGCCTTGACGACCTGTGACATGACGAAGAGGACGTCAGCGGGTTGATTGAATATGTCCGCCTCCGCGTCCTCCCCGTGCTGGGCCGCGACCGCGCCCAGGCTCGTGTCCGGGAAGAACGGGGCCACGACCACATAACCCGCCTCGGCCCACGAGTCGAGCAAAGCGCGGTAGGTGTCCGGGTCGACGTCGTAGCCGTGGGCGAATACGACGACGGGGTACGGGCCGAAACGGTAGGCGGGAGCGGCCAGGACCTTCACGGCCGGCGCCTTCACGCTGAGGGTCGGGTAGAGGATCTCGACTTTGAGGAACCGGCCTCGGGTGGTCGTCCCGGTGTAGAAGTTCTCCGTGTAACCCTGAGTCTCGTCCCAGGTCACAAGGCCGAGGCCGACGCCGAAGTTCGCGGGCGGCTTGACTCCGGCCCGCTTCGACCCTAGGCGGTTCGTCGAGGACGCGCCGACACCCGCCCCGTGAGTGCCTCCAGCCGCGGGCGAACAAGCTGCAAGCGTGACCGACCCGACCCAGAGGAGGAGAACCGTGAGCAGGCTCCGTACCGCAGCCCGGGGCGCCAAAGGGCGCCCGCGCCTGTTCGCATGGAGCTCCACGGCTGGCAAATCTACCGGCGCTGGGGCTACCCATATGGGCGCCGCGACGGAGGACGACGCAAAAGCCGAGATCAGCCGTCAGCTGGGCTGAGCAATCATGACTACGACAGCAGCAAGGAAGCAGACCGATATCGCCGAGGCCCCCCACTGCACGACGCGGCAGGCCTGTCGGAACTGCGCTGGATCGGTCCGCGCATATCCGGCGCCCTCTTCTGCGAGCCAGGCCTGGATCCTCCGCTCGGCGGGCCAGCACGAACCGGAGGCGATCGCCGCCGCGACCGCCCAGCAGCCGAGGCCGACCCACGGCCAGGGCTGCGAGCCAGCCGAGCGGTCTCCGACGCTCAGCACGAGCGCACCTAGCAACGGCGTCAAGAGCAAGGACCGTTCCGCCCAGTTCGTGCCGGGCCGGAAATACCGGACCAGGCGGGGCTCCGAGCGCGGGTCTCGGGCCGATCTGGCGCGGGCTGCATAAGTGCCTGTGACGCCGACAGCTCCAAAGCCGATCACCGCGCTCAGTACGTGTAGCACGACCAGAAGGTCATAGCCTGGGCCTGTCATATCGATGTTTCGCTCGGCGCGCTGTTCATGGCGGTATTGTGAAGACAGATGACAACGTCCTGTCGACGCCCGAGGGAGGTCCGCGGCCAAGGGTGAACCAGCTGCGCCTTGATCCCCTTTCGGGTCGGTGGGTGACGGTGGCCACCGATCGTGCCCAACGACAGTCGCTCTTTGTCCCGCGCCAGCTGACGCTCGACTCTCTCGAGGGCATACCATGCCCGTTCTGCCCGGAAATGGAAGCATTCGCACCACCGGCCCTCGAGGTCTATGGGACCTCCGGCGACTGGCTCATCCGGGTCCTGCCCAACCGCTACCCCGCCTTCGACGGTGACAGGCCCTTCGTCGTCGAGAACCGCGGGCCGGTGTTCACCGAAGCCCCGGCGAGTGGCATCCATGAGGTGCTCGTCCTCTCGCCCGAGCACGACAAGACCATGGCCTCTCTCGGCGACGAGCAGATGTCGCTCGTCATGCTCGCAATTCGTGACCGCGTGCGCGAGCACCAGGGCACGCCCGGCCTGCGCTACAGCCAGGTGATCATCAACCACGGCCGCCAGGCTGGCGCTTCGGTCGCCCACCCCCACGGACAACTCCTCGGAATCCCGTTCGTGCCGCGAGAGCTCGCCGAAGAGCAGGCCGGCTTCGACCGCTTCGCTGGTGGCTGCCTCGTCTGTGCGGCGGCGGCATCCGAGGAGAGGGTCGACTACCGGCTCATCGAGACAACCGACCATGCCGTAACCTTCTGCCCGTACTGGAGCGGAACGCCCTATGAGGTGCTGGTGGTCCCCCGCGACCACGGCGCCCACCTGCACCGGGCGTCGACCGAGAGCATCGTGGGCGTCGGGCGCGCCGTGCGCAGCGCCCTCCGGGCGATAAGCGAGAGCCTCGGGGACGTCGCCTACAACGTCGTGTTCCACTCCGCCCCCTACCGTGCGACCGGTGTCTACCACTGGCACGTCCACATCCTGCCCTGCCTGACCACCCGGGCGGGTTTCGAGCTCGGCACGGGCGTCATGATCAATGTCGTCGGCCCCGAAAAGGCAGCGGAGGACCTGCGCGCGGCCCTCCGGCGTGTGGAGCCGGGCGCCGATGGGATCGTCACCGCCGCATCTTGATCTAGCCCGCCCGAACAGGCTGGCCCGGCGGGCTTGGTTTCGCTAGAGGGCGGCCTCCATGCGCCTCGCGACCAGCAATTTGAGCTCCTCCGCAGCCTCCGCCCGGTCCAGGCTGACGAGCCTCGAGATCCCCTCGACGCCGAGGTAACCGCTGAGAAATGCTCCCCTGTTGCGCCGTTCCCATGACTTCGCGAGCCGCTCGGCCTGTGCCCAAACGACGGCCGGCTGAGCCGCCACGGCCTCGGCCGCGACCTGGCGGAGAGAATAGGAGAGGTCCGCCAGGTCTTCGAGCGGCGAGGCGAAGCGCGGCTCACCCCTGGTCATGTTGTCCTCAAGCCTGCCGATGAGCGGGTCGTCGCCGAAACCGCCCACGATCCAGCCCGCGTCGGCCCTGAAGACCCGGCGGAGGTGGTAGTCCCCGTGAACCCTGATGGCCGCGACCGGTGAGCCGCGGCTGTCACGAAGCTCGCGCCGTCCGAACGCGTCGGCCAAGGCCAGGTGAAGATCGCTCGTTATCTCCCCGAGCCGGCGCATCTCCGAAGACAGGTCGCCGCCGGCGCCGCCGACCTCGTCATGTCGGAGCCTGCCCTGGTCGATGTTCCGGCCGAACAGGTCGCGCAGAGACGTCAAGGCGAGCAGGCGGCCCTCCACCGCGCCCGGGATGTACTCGCGCACGAGCGCCAGGTCCCACCCGTTGCGCCCCCAGTGCGCGATCGGTCTCAACATGTGCTTGAAGCCGACTTCGTCCAGCTTGCCCAGTAGCTCGACCTCGGGCCGTGGGGCGGGTTCGAGCACTCGGTACGACTTCATGAACAGGTGCTCGTCGTAGACGACAGAGGCGTGGCTCACGAGCGAGTCGACGAGCCGCGCCCTGTTCGCGCTCTTCGAGCCCGCGGTCGCGACCGAGAGCAGCCTGGTCGCGAGCTCCTCGTCGGCGAGCGCGTCGTAGCAAAGCACCTCCCCCGAGCCGTCGTCGCACAGGCCGAGTACTGCTGCTTGTTGTTCCCCGAGCGCGGCCGGCGCCTGGGCCGGGTCGCGCCATCCCACAAGGACGTGGAAGGGACGCTCCCCGACGGTGACAACCACGCTCGCCAAGCCGGGGCGGCCGTCGATCAAGATCTCGAGGTTGGCCAGCTTGAAGCTCGCCCACAGGCCGCGGTCATAACGCGCCATGTCGACGAGGAACCAGGGCTGTCGTTCGAGATAGGGGACGACGAGCCCTTCGAGGGCGGAGGGGGCGGGGGGCATCCTCAGCGCTCCACGAGCTCGAACCAGTAGATGCCGTATGGCGCGAGAGTGACCGAGTAGGGCTTGGAGGCGACCTTGGGGAACGGCACCCGGCCGAGCAGCTCGATCGGCGTACAGCCCTCCCAGCGACCGAGGTTCAGTTCTGCGGGCTGGGCAAAGCGGCTCAGGTTCGACACGCACAGCACCGCGGCAGGCTTGCGGTCGAGGTCCGGTGCTTTCGACAGGCTGGGAGCGTCGTCGACCTCGGGCACCTCGCCGGTGAGCGGGTCGCCACCGTAGTAGCCCAGTCCGCCGCCAAGACGGTCACCGTCGTTCGCCTGGCGCACGTAGGCGAGGACGGAGGGATTGTCCGCGGGGAGAACCTCGAAACTGCCCGTCGCGAATTGCGGGTACTGGTGCCGCACCGCCAGCATGCGCCGCAGCCAGTGGAGAAACGAGGACGGGTCGCGCTGCTCGGCCTCGACGTTGACGGCCTGGTAGCCGTACACCGGGTCCATCAACGGGGGGAGGTACAGCTGCGCGAAGTCGGCCCGGGAGAACCCGGCATTGCGGTCGGGCGACCACTGCATCGGGGTGCGGACCCCGTCACGGTCGCCGAGGTAGATGTTGTCGCCCATGAGCAGCTCGTCGCCGTAGTAGAGCACCGGACTGCCCGGCAGGGAAAGGAGCAGGCCGTGTAGCAGCTCGGCGACGCGGCGGTCGTTTTCCACGAGCGGGGCGAGGCGGCGGCGGATCCCGAGGTTCCTGCGCATGCGCGGGTCGCGGGCGTACTCGGCGTACATGTAGTCCCGCTCCTCGTCGGTCACCATCTCCAAGGTGAGCTCGTCGTGGTTGCGCAGGAAGATCCCCCACTGGCAACCGTCGGGAATGGGCGGGGTCTGGGCGAGGATCTCGGTAATCGGGAAGCGCTGCTCACGCCGAATCGCCATGAACATGCGCGGCATGAGGGGAAAGTTGAAGCACATGTGGCACTCGTCCCCGTCCCCGAAGTACTGGATCACGTCGTTCGGCCACTGGTTGACCTCGGCCAGGAGCATCTTGTTCGAGTAGGAGGCGTCGACCTCCGAGCGGATCCGGCGGAGGAACGTGTGCGTCGCCGGCTGGTTCTCGCACGAGGTCCCCTCCACTTTGTACAGGTAGGGGACGGCGTCGAGGCGGAAGCCGTCGAGGCCGATGTCGAGCCAGTAGCGGACGACCCCGAACATCGCGTCGGCCACCTCGGGGTTGTCGTAGTTGAGGTCCGGCTGCTGGTGGTAGAAGCGGTGGTAGTAGTACTGCCCGCGTACGACATCGAAGGTCCAGTTGGAAGGCTCGACGTCGAGGAAGATCACCCGGACGTCGGCGTATCGCTGGTTGTCGTCGGACCACATGTACCAATCGGCCTTGTCGTTGTCGCGCGAGGACCGGGACTCGACGAACCAGGGATGCTCGTCCGAGGTGTGGTTCATGACGAGATCCGCGATGATCCGGATCCCCCGGCGGTGTGCCTCCTCGATCACCCCGGCGAGGTCGTCGATGTTGCCGAGCTCGGGAGAGACGGTCAAAAAGTCGCTGATGTCGTAACCGCCGTCGTGCAGCGGCGAGGGGTAAAAAGGCAGCAGCCAGACGCAGTCGACGCCGAGCCATTGCAGGTAGTCGAGCTTGTCGCGAAGGCCCCTGAAGTCGCCGATCCCGTCCGCGTTGGAATCGAAAAAACCACGGGGCAACAACTCATAAAAGACCGCCCGCTCGTACCAACGCGGGTCGTCCCGCAACGGACGCGAGCGCGGGGACACGGTTCGTTCAGCCGAACTCGATAGCGGAGAAGTGCCGCAGCTTGGAGAGCTGGTGGCGCGCCTCGACCATCCGGACGGTACCCGACTTGGACCGCATGACCAGCGATTCGGTGATCGCGCCACGGTGGTCGTAGCGAACGCCTCGGAGCAGGTCTCCCCCCGTGATTCCCGTTGCCGCAAAGAAGCAATTGTTGCCCTGCACGAGGTCGTCGCCGGTGAGCACCCGGTCGAAGTCGTAGCCGGCCTCGGTGGCAGCCGCCCGCTCGGTCTCGTCTCGAGCCCAGAGGCGGCCTTGGATGGCGCCACCCATGCACTTGAGCGCGGCCGCGCTGAGGACGCCCTCGGGCGTGCCGCCGATGCCGATCAGGACGTCGACGCCGGACTCGGGCCATGACGTCGCGATCGCGCCGGCGACGTCACCGTCGCTGATCAAGATGATGCGCGCTCCGGTCGCGCGTACCTTCTCGATCAGCTCAGCGTGGCGGGGCCGGTCGAGAACGACGACGGTGAGGTCGTTCACCGACATCTCCTTTGCACGCGCGATCGCTGCCAGGTTCTGCGCGGGCGTCGCCGTGATGTCGATCACCTCGGCGGCTTCCGGGCCGACGACGATCTTTTCCATGTAGACGAACGGACCCGGGTCGAACATGCTCCCGCGCTCGGACACAGCGATGACTGCGAGCGCGCCGCCACGGCCCTGGGCGGTGAGCGATGTGCCGTCGATCGGGTCTACGGCGACATCTGTCATAGGTGGGGTGCCGTCGCCTATGTGCTCGCCGTTGAAGAGCATCGGGGCTTTATCCTTCTCGCCCTCACCGATGACCACGACCCCGTCCATCGGCACGCGCTGGAGGACTAAGCGCATCGCGTCGACGGCCGCCTGGTCCGCACCTTCCTTGTCCCCACGGCCCATCCAACGGCCGGAGGCGAGTGCGGCCGCCTCGGTCACCCGGACCAGTTCCATCGCGAGGTTCCGGTCGGGCGGCTGGCGCGGTTCGTCCACGGCCTGACGATAGCGGGCGAGCGGTCAGCTCGGGCGCCTGGCGTGAGCAGGCCTCGGTGCTCGCGGCAGGCACCGAGAAGTACTGTCACGCCGTGGATCGCTTCGTCTTGGGCCCTTCCGGTCCCCTCCGCGGCACCGTCGAAGTGAACGGCGCGAAGAACTCGGTCCTGAAGCTGATGGCTGCCTGCCTGCTCGCCCCCGGACAGCACCGCCTCGACAACGTCCCGGTCATCAGCGACGTCGCCATCATGTCGGACGTTCTCCGGGCGATGGGTGCCAAGGTCGTCCACGAGGGCAGGGGCCCGCAGGGACACCTCGAGATCACGATTCCTGAGGACGTGACGCCCATCGCCCCCTACGAGCTCGTCGAGAAGATGCGGGCGTCGATCGTGGTGCTCGGCCCCCTGCTC
>JBEKMZ010000013.1:0-57534 GCA_049523315.1 Acidimicrobiales bacterium
GCCGGAGGTGTACGCACAGCAATGTGTTCAGCCGACCGGTACTAATCGGCCGAGGGCTTGGGGCTCGTGCTCGCTATGGAAGGCTCGAGGGGTAGTTGGCAACAACACCCTCAAGCGGGAGCGCCAGCGGTCTCTGGCGCCAATTCAACATTCCCGCTTCGAGCGAAAGGTTTCCGGTGGCCATAGCGGCAGGGTCACACCCGTTCCCATCCCGAACACGGAAGTTAAGCCTGCCAGCGCCGATGGTACTTGGGGGGAGACTCCCTGGGAGAGTAGGTCGTCGCCGGAATTCATCTCAGACAGACGCCCACCTGCATCGCAGGTGGGCGTTGTCGCGTGCGTGTCGATACGGCGGTAACGTGGCTGCTCGTGGCCAATCCGCGCAGTGCCCAGGGACAACGTCGCGCCCAAGGTTCGGCCGCGGGTGTTCGGACCGAGCAGGCAAAGCCGTCACTTCCACGGTCTCGGCGCAGCTCGCAGTCTGTGCCAGTGCGCGAATCCGAGCGCGAGCGCCGCGCGCGCAAGAAGGCTGACGACAACGAGCTGCCGACCGACGTCCGCGACGAGCTGCGCAAGGCGATCGGACCGGACCGTTCCACGGGGCTCGAGAGACGGCTCGCCATCGCTACCAGGGCCTATGAGCGTGACCGCTATCGGGAGGCGCTAACGGAGCTCAGGGTGCTCGTCAGGCTGGCGCCCGAGGTAGCCGCTATCCGCGAGCTGCACGGGCTCACCCTCTATCGGCTGGGGCGCTGGCGAGAGGCTGTGCGGGAGCTGCGCGCGTTCCACGACCTGACCGGGTCTTTCGACCAGCACCCGGTGATCGCCGACTGCGAGCGTGCGCTCGGCCACGACAAGGCCGTACTTGCCGCTTGGGACGCGTTGAGGCAGGCGGGCGTGGACAGGGAGGTGCTCGTGGAGGGTCGCCTCGTCGTGGCCGGAATGCTGGCCGACCGCGGCGACCTTCAAGGCGCGATCGCGCTCTTAGGCCCAAGCGGGAAGGCTCTTCGTCATCCCGATACCTGCCATCTCCGCCAGTGGTACGCCCTCGGCGACCTCTACGAGAGAGCAGGCGATCTGCCGCGAGCCAGGGAGCTGTTCGACCGGGTGGTGTCTTTCTCGCCGGAGCTGTTCGACGTCGAGAACCGCCTGGCCGCACTTCGCTGAGTAGGTGAAAGCTACAGCTCAAGCTGAGCCAGTCTTGGTCAGGACAGCCTGCCCAGGCACTGCCGAGGCAGTACGGTCAGTGGTGTGGACCGTGTCGGGCTTGTAGGCCTACCCAATTCGGGCAAGTCGGCCCTCTTCAACGCTCTGACTGGTGGCAACGCCATCGTCGCCCCACATCCCTTCTCGACGATCGAGACCGAGACTGGGGTCGCCCACGTTCCCGATTCCAGGGTCGACGCGTTAGCGAAGGTGAGCCAGAGCCGCAAGATCGTCCATGCAGGCTTCGAGGTCGTCGACATCGCCGCGATCGGCAAAGGCGTCGAGAAGGGCGACTCTCTCGGAGGCCGGTTTCTCGCCGGGGTGCGCGAAGTGGACGCTATCTGCTTGGTGCTACGCAGCTTTGAGGACGAGAACGTCCCGGGCGATAGCGACGCAATGGCGGCGCTCTTGGTGCTGGAGCTCGAGCTCACCTTGGCCGATGTGGCGACGCTCGAACAGCAGCTCACGAAAAGGCGCAGCCGTGTCGCGCCGCTCGATGCGGCGATCGCGGCTGGCCTCAAGGCCGCCCCGGCCGCCCTCAAGGTTCTCGAGCAAGGAACTCCGCTGTATCGCTCGAGCCTCCGCGCCGACGAGCGCGAGGCCCTGAGGCCGTTCTTCCTTTTGACCGACAAGCCGACGATGGCCGTTATCAACATCGGTGAGGACGAGCTGGGCGGATCCGAAGCGCTCGTGTCGTCGGTGGCCAAAGAGCTCGGCGACGCCGTGGACGTGCTCGCAGTATCGGTCCAACTGGAGGCCGAGGCGGCGAGGCTGGATCCCGCCGAGCGGACTGAGTTGCTCGAGGGGCTCGGACTAGGGGAGGGAGCACTTGTCCGCGTCGCCCAGGCCGCGTTCGACATCCTCGGCAAGTGGGTCTTTCTTACCACCGGGGAGGACGAGTCGCGAGCCTGGATCTTCCACAAGGGCGCAAAGGCGCCCGAATGTGCCGGGGTCATCCACTCCGACCTCCAGCGCGGCTTTATCAAGGCGGATGTGATCCGTTGGGACGAGCTGCTCGAGCTTGGCTCGCTCGCCGCCGCGCGCGCCAAGGGCAAGGTCCGCCTCGAGGGCAAGGAGTACGTCGTTCAAGACGGCGACGTGCTCGAGATCCGTTTCAACGTCTGAGGCCGTGGGCGCTGGCGAGGGCACTGGCGGAGCCGCCCCGAACGCGGACGACCTCTCGGAGCGCTGGCGACTCGACCTTGAGTCATGGGCCATCCCGCCCGAGATTCTTGCGAGCACACCCGAGTCTCCCTGGGTCCTGCCGCGACAGCTCTTTACTCGGCGGGCGGAGCTGAGGCTGCAAGCGCCCTCGGGCCCGTCTTTCGAGAGAGCTTGGGATGCGCTGGAGCCACCAGGCTCGGTTCTCGACGTCGGTACGGGCGGCGGTGCCGCATGTCTCCCCCTCGCGGCGCGTACTACGGCGATCACCGCCGTCGACAGCGATCAACAAATGCTGGGCCTTCTCGATGCGTCGGCGGTCCGGCTCGGAGCCAACCTTCGAGGAGTCTGCGGCCGTTGGCCGGACGTCGCAGCCAAGGTCGAGCCAGCCGACGTCGTCACGTGTCACCACGTCCTCTACAACGTCCCGGACATCAAGCCGTTCGTCACCGAGCTCACGACACATGCGCGCCGCCGGGTAGTGGTCGAGATGACCGCCGTTCACCCGCTCACATTCTTGAACCCTCTCTGGGAGCGTTTCTGGGGCATCGTGCGGCCAAGCGCCCCGAAGGCGGCCGACATTCTCTCGTTGCTCGAGGCGTCCGGGCTGGAGCCCTCCTGCGAGCCGTGGACGCCTTCGGGTGAGCCTGCGTACCAGAGCTTCGAGGACTTCGTGGAGGTGACCAGGCGCCGCCTATGTCTGGGCTCGAGCCGGTCCGGCGAGCTGGCTTCGGCGCTTCGCGAGCTTCTTCCCGAGCGTGACCACTTGGGAGAGCTCAGGTCATCGGGCGCCGAGATCTTCACGATCTGGTGGTCGGGCACGCCTGATCGCCACCTGAGAAGGGCGTAGGACGCGATCTCGCTGTTCGGACGGTTTGATCGGTCGGCGGTGCCAGGCAATAGGATCAACCGAGGAGAGCCCGCAGGGGCGCGAAGGAACCTCAACGGGTCCGACCCGTGGGGCGTTCGGCTCCGTGCCGCCCGCTTTGGCGCGGCGGTCCGGCCGATTACGTCGACCATAAGGAGAAATACCGTGGGAACCAACATCCGCGAGGTGCTCGGGGACGAGGCTGACTTCCTCCTCAACCACGAGTGCAAGACGATCGAACGGGACAACCTCTCGCTGCCTGGGCCCGATTTCATCGACCGCGTCCTGATCAACAGCGACAGGCCCGTGCCGGTCCTTCACAACTTGCAGCAGATGTTCAACCACGGTCGCCTCGGTGGCTCCGGCTACCTGTCGATCCTGCCCGTCGACCAGGGGATCGAGCACTCGGCCGCGGCGAGCTTCTCGAAGAACCCGACCTATTTCGACCCGCTGCGGCTCGCCGAGCTGGCGCTCGCCGCGGAGTGCAGCGCCTTCGCATCGACGCTCGGGGGGCTCGGGATAGTGGCCCGGCGCTATGCCCACAAGATCCCGCTCGTGGTCAAGCTCAACCACAACGAGCTTCTGACCTACCCAAACCGCGGTGACCAGGTGCCCTTCGCATCGGTCCGCCAGGCTGTCGACCTCGGGGCGATTGGTGTCGGGGCGACCATCTACTTCGGGTCCGAAGAGAGCACCCGCCAGATCCGCGAGGTGAGCGCGCTGTTCGCTGAGGCGCACCGCCACGGGCTGTTCACGATCTTGTGGTGCTACCTTCGCAACTCGGCGTTCAAGACGCCGGAGGCCGACTACTCGCTCTCGGCCGATCTCACCGGGCAGGGCAACCACCTCGGAGTCACGATCGAGGCCGACATAATCAAGCAGAAGCTGCCCGAGAACAATGGTGGCTACATGGCTTTGAAGTTCGGCCGCACGGACCCACTCGTCTACAGCGAGCTCACGACAGACCATCCGGTCGATCTCACGCGCTGGCAGGTCGTGAACTGCTACTCAGGACGGATCGGCCTCATCAACTCCGGTGGCGAGTCCGCCGGCGCCGCCGACTTCGTAAAGGCCGTGCGAACGGCCGTCATCAACAAGCGCGCCGGGGGCATGGGACTCATCGTCGGACGCAAGGCGTTCCAACGCCCGCTCGATGAGGGAGTGGGCATCATAAAAGCAATCCAGGATGTGTACCTCGACGACTCGATCACTGTCGCTTAACCCGTCTGGACCAGCCACCGAGTGGCGCCACGCCCGCAAAGCCCGCCGCCTACACGCTCTCTCGCGGCCCGAATCGGCCCCGCAGATCGCCGTGAGGCAGAGTTCCCGCCGGTACAATGCCGATAACCACGGGCAAGCAGGTGAGGTTGTGATCGCCACAGTGGCGGGGTGCAGGCCGGCAAGCCGAGTGGAGGAGCCGTGACGACAAAGTCCAAGACGCAGAGCGAGCCGGGCAGGGTCGAGACGATCGACCAGGTGGTGATCCGTTTCGCCGGGGACTCCGGTGACGGCATGCAGATCGCCGGGGACCGGTTCACCGACGAGAGCGCCCTTATCGGCAACGACCTGTCGACCTTCCCCAACTATCCGGCCGAGATCCGGGCGCCTGCGGGCACCCTGGCGGGCGTCTCGGCATTCCAGATCCACATCTCCGACCACGAGATCCTCACCCCGGGTGACGCGCCGAACGTGCTCGTGGCGATGAACCCCGCCGCCTTGAAGGCGAATGTGGGTGAGCTGCCGACGGGCGGAATCCTCGTCATCAACTCGGATGCCTTCGACGAGCGCGACCTCGCCAAGGCAGGTTATGAGACCAACCCGCTCGAGGACGGCAGCCTGTCGGCTTACCGCGTCTACGAGATCCCGATGACCTCGCTCACGATCGAGTCCTGCAAGCCCACCGGCGCCAAGCCCCGCGACGCCGAGCGGAGCAAGAACTTCTTCGCCCTCGGGCTGTTGTCGTGGCTCTATCACCGGCCCATCGTCGAGACCGAGGGCTGGATCGCCCGTCGCTACGGCCGCTCCCCGGTCGTCGTGCAGGCGAACACGCTCGCGTTCCGGGCGGGATACAACTTCGGCGAGACGGCCGAGATCTTCGAGTCCTCCTACGAGATAGCGCCGGCGGAGCACACGCCGGGCACTTACACCAACGTCACGGGCAACGTCGCCCTCGCCTGGGGGTTGCTCGCGGCGGCCCATCTCGCCAAGCTGCCGCTTTTTTTGGGGTCGTACCCGATCACGCCGGCGTCGGACATCTTGCACGAGCTCTCTAAGCACAAGAACTTCGGCGTGCGCACCCTGCAGGCAGAAGACGAGATCGCCGGGATCGGTGCCGCTCTGGGCGCAGCCTTCGGCGGCGCCCTCGGGGTGACGACCACGAGCGGCCCAGGGCTCGACCTGAAGGCCGAGACTGTGGGCCTTGCCGTGAGTTTGGAGCTGCCCCTGCTCATCGTCGACATCCAGCGCGGCGGTCCCTCGACGGGCCTGCCGACCAAGACCGAGCAGTCGGACCTCCTGCACGCCATGTTCGGTCGCCACGGCGAGGCACCGGTGCCGATCGTGGCCGCGAAGACCCCCTCGCACTGCTTCGAGGCTGCGATAGAGGCGGCCCGAATCGCCCTTCGCTACCGAACGCCGGTCTACCTTCTCTCCGACGGTTACCTCGCCAACGGGTCCGAGCCCTGGCGCCTGCCCGATGTCGCGACGCTGCCGGACATCTCCGTCGAGTTCGCGACTGAGCCGAACGCGACGGGCACCGACGGATCGCCGACGTTCTGGCCCTATGTGCGCGATCCCGAGACCCTCGCGAGACCCTGGGCCGTGCCGGGGACGCCCGGTCTTGAGCACCGCATCGGTGGCCTCGAAAAGCGCGAGGAAACTGGCGCGGTCGCCTACGAGTCGGAGAACCACGAGGCAATGGTGCACGCCAGGGCAGCAAAGGTCGCCGGCATCGCGAAGGACATGGCGCCGGCGGAGGCCGACGACCCCACCGGAGACGCGAGGGTGCTCATGTTGGGCTGGGGCTCGACCTTCGCCGCGATCACCGCCGGCGTTAAGCGAGTGCGCAAGGCGGGCCGATCGGTGGCCCAGTTCCACCTCGTGCACCTGAACCCGTTCCCGCCGAAACTCGGAGAGGTGCTTCGCGCCTATGAGATCGTGATCGTGCCCGAGAACAACCTCGGCCACCTGACGCGCCTCGTGCGCTCGGACTTCTTGGTGGACGCGAGGGTGATGTCGAAGGTGCAGGGGACCCCGTTCAGGGTGGGGGAGATCGAACAAGCCATCCACGACGCCATCGACAGCCTCGAGAAAGGCGCAGACCAGCCCGAGGCGGGCGGGAAGGTCTCCGTCGGCGCCAACGGCGCGACCGCCGGGCACAACGGCAAGGAGACCGAGCTATGACCGACGTCGCGGTTCCAATTACGACCCGCAAGGACTGGGCGAGCGACCAGGAGGTCCGCTGGTGCCCGGGATGCGGCGACTACACGATCCTCTCCGCGGTGCAGCTGCTCTTGCCCGAGCTGGGTGTCCGGCGCGAGAACACCGTGTTCATCTCCGGGATCGGCTGCGCGGCGCGCTTTCCGTACTACATGAACACCTACGGCATTCACTCGATCCACGGGCGCGCCCCGGCGATCGCGACGGGGCTTGCCGTCTCACGACCGGACCTCGACGTCTGGGTCGTCACAGGCGACGGCGACTCGCTCTCGATCGGCGGCAACCACCTCGTGCACGCCCTCCGGCGCAACGTGAATATCACGATCCTGATGTTCAACAACCAGATTTACGGGCTCACAAAGGGTCAGTACTCGCCCACATCAGAAGTGGGCAAGATCACAAAGTCGACGCCGTTCGGCTCGCTGGACACGCCATTCAATCCCGTCAGTCTCGCCCTCGGCGCCGAAGCGACATTCGTCGCTCGGACCCATGACCTCGACCGCAAGCACATGATCGAGACCTTCCGCCGGGCGCACGACCACCCCGGTGCTTCCTTTGTCGAGGTCTATCAGAACTGCAACGTATTCAACGACGGGGCGTTCGAGGCGATCAACGGCAAGGAGAACCGTGCCGACATGCTGATTCCGCTCGAGCACGGCCAACCGATCCGTTTCGGGGCCAATGGCGAGCACGGCGTCGCCTCTGACGGCCAGGGCCGGCTGCGCATCGTCGAGGTGGCGGAGGTGGGGGAGGACGCGCTTTTGGTCCACGACGAAAAGCGGGCCGATCCCGGACTTGCTTTCGCGTTGTCGCGCCTTGCGACGGGGCCTCACGAGCCCACGCCGATCGGTGTCTTTCGTGCGGTCGAGCGCCCCGACTACGGGAGCCTCGTCGACGGCCAGCTCATCCAGGCGAGCGAGCGTCAGGGCCCCGGAGACCTCTCGGCGCTGCTGCGCTCGGGGGCGACCTGGAGCTACGACTGAGGCGCTGACCGCTCAGTCGAGCGAACGGAAGGCCATGCCGGTGCGCGGCTTGGGGTGAAAATACGTGGTCTTCGGCGGCATGAGCCGCCCGGTCTCGGCCACGGCTTCGATCTTTGCGACGGGGACTGGGCGCAACAAGAACGCCGCCTCGGCGCGTTCCGAGCGGACCGCCACCGCCGCCTCGTGCCATTCCGGCTCGTAGCTGAGCTCGTGCTCGGGGAGGTCGTCGAGCATCACCATGAGCCGGCTCGAGTCGAGGTCGTCCTCGGCAGCCTCCTCGAGCGCCGGGAGCGGGTAGAGGAGGCGGTACCCGTCGCGCGTCAGCAGGCCGATCACGCTCGGGGCGGAGTTGGCCGGCAAGGCGATTAGGTCCTCCGGCGCGGGCTCGATCCGGAACCAGCGCCCGACCACCTCTATCACGCGATCGGCCGGGACACCTGTCACGAGCCTGTGGAATGAGCGTATCGAGAGCTCGTCCTCGGAGAGCTCGACGACAAAGGCGAGCACGAAGTCGTGCGGGCCGGGCAGGTCCGCGTTTCGCGCCCGGCTCTCGGCGGCGTAGGTGCACGCGGTCTGGTAGCGGTGGTGGCCGTCGGCTATGAGCACCTGGGCGCTTGCACCGAGCCCGGAGATCTCGGCGATCGTGCTCTCGTCGGTGACGACCCAGAGCTCATGGGCCACCAAAGCGTCGTCGGTCGCGCGCCAATCCGGCCGCCCGGCTTGGCTTATCGCTGCCCGACATGCCACTGTGAGGCCCTTGGCGAGGGAGAGCCCCCAGATGGGCGAGGTGTTCAGTCGCATGCTGTGAAGCAGCGAGAGGCGGTCGGCGCGGTCCTTTGGCATAGTCTGCTCGTGAGGCAGGATCTCGCCACTCCCCTCGAGGTCGAGGCCGAGCGCGCCGAGCACGCCGGTCATCTCCCGGCGTCGGCCACGCTCGTCGTGGAAAGTCATCCGGTAGGCGTAAAAGGCCGGGACAGGGTCGCGAACCACGATGCCGTTCTCGAGCCAGCCGGCAAAGGTCCGGGCCGCGTTCTCGTACGGGTCGAGGCCCCTCGACTCGTCGGGGACCGGGAGGTCGACGTGGATGGCGTTGTACGGGCTGCGCTTGGCGAGCACGGCGCGCTCGGCCGGACCGACGACGTCGTATGGAGGAGCCACTACGGCGTCGGGGTCGACACGGGCGGTGTCGTAACGGATTGCGGGAAACGGGTCCAGGCGAGCCATCGCACTTGCGTAGCACACGGCGCCCGACGGCTTCTGCGAGGATCTCTTCGTGACCTGGCTGCTCGACTGTGACGGCGTCGTCTGGCTCGCCGATGAGCCGATCCCCGGCGCGGCCCAAGCTGTGAAGGGCCTTCGCGACGCGGGTGAGCGCGTCGTGCTGCTCACCAACAACTCATTTCCTAGGCGCTCCGACCACCTTGAAAAGCTCGAGCGCATGGGGATGCCGACTGATCCCGACGACCTGTTGAGCTCGGCGATGGCGGCTGCGTTGCTGCTCGAGCCGGGTGAGCGGGCCCTCGTTCTCGGAGGCCCGGGCGTGATCGAGGAGCTGATGGCGCGGGGGGTGACGACCCTTAGGCCGGGGGAGGGCCGCGAGATCGGCAGGGTGGACGCCGTCGTGGTCGGCATGGACCCCTCGTTCGACTATTCGTCGCTCGCGGTGGCGACAACGGCTCTCCATGCCGGCGCGCGGCTCATCGGAACGAACGAGGACGCCACTTTCCCGACCCCGAACGGTGTCCTGCCCGGGGCAGGCTCGCTGCTGGCGGCGGTCGCGCGAGCCGGCCAGGTCGAGCCGACTGTGGCCGGTAAGCCTCACCCGCCCACTGTCGGCCTCGTGCACGAGCGGATCGGCAAGGTCGAGATAGTCGTCGGCGATCGCCCCTCGACCGACGGCCTCCTCGCTCGCAGGCTTAAGACCCGCTTCGGGCTCGTTCTCACGGGCGTGACCCGGGCTGGTCATGGCCGGCTGGATCCAGTACCTGATCGCGAGGCCGCTGACCTGCTCGCGCTCGTCGAAGCGGAGCGAGGCTGAGCCGTCGGAACAGGTGCTAGCTGAAGCAAGCGCGCCTGCAGACGCAGGCACCCGAATGCTTGCTATTGCAAGCAGAGCGGTATAATTGAGAACATGGCCAACAAGAAACCGCTTGACAGATATGTGGAAGCCGGCAAGGAGTTCACCGAGGCGAGCCGCAGATGTCTCGAGGGCATCGCGCGCGATCTCGCCAGAGAGGGCGAGTCCGGGCGCGAGCATGCGGAGGACTGGGCGGAGGAGCTGGTCGAACGGGGCAGGCGCACCGCCGAGCAGCTCAGCGAGCTCGTGCGCAAGGAGATTCGGCACCAGATCAAGCAATTCAACCTGGCGACGAACCAGGACGTGATCAAGACGGTGCAGCAGTTCGTGGAGCGAACGACCAAGGCAGCTGCGCCGGTCGTCGAGGCCGCCAGCCGGAGAGTGAAGGCGACGAAGAAAGCCGCCAAGTCCGCCGCGGCTAAGAAGGCTGCTCCGAAGAAGGCGGCCCCCAAGAAGGCTGCTCCCAAGAAGGCGGCCGCCCCCAAGAAGGCAGCCCCCAAGAAGGCGGCCGCTCCGAAGAAGGCGGCCCCCAAGAAGGCGGCCGCTCCGAAGAAGGCGGCCCCCAAGAAGGCCGCGGCGACAAAGAAAGCCCAGGCCAGCACTACCTGAGGTCGTGGCGCCACCCCTATAGGTGGCAAATCGGCACCCGGCCCGCAAGGATGGCGGTATGGCGTCCATCCTTCTCGTGATCCATCCCGAGCGACCGGCGGCTTGGGAATTGGCGAGCACCGCCAGGAAGTGGTGGGAGCGCCAGGACCGAGAGGTGATCGAGGTCCGCAGCGCCGAGGCGGCCGTGTCGTTCACCGCCGGCGAAGGCGTTGAGTTCGCAGTGAGCCTCGGCGGTGACGGGACGATGCTGCGCACCGTGGACCTCGTTCTTGCTGCGGGCGTGCCCGTGCTGGGCGTGAACCTGGGCCGGATGGGCTATTTGACCGCTGTAGAGCCGTCGGGGATCGAGCCCGCCTTCGAGAGGATGCTGGTGGGCGACTACCTGGTTGAAGAGCGCATGGCCCTCGAGGTCGAGCTCACCGGGAGCGCGCCCGGGCTCTACACGGCCTTGAACGACGCCATCGTCGAACGGACCGAGCCCGGACACACGGTGCACGTGGCGGTCGACATCTCTGGCCGTCCGTTTCTCACCTACCTCGCCGACGGGATTCTCGTCTCGACTCCCACGGGCTCGACCGCCCACAACCTGTCGGCGAGAGGCCCGGTCATCTCCCCGCTGCTGCGGGCGATGGTGCTGACGCCTGTGTCGCCACACATGCTCTTCGACCGCTCCTTGGTCCTCGAGCCCTCCGAGGAAGTCCGCCTCACAGTCGTGGACGACAGCGACGCCGCCGCGGTTATCGACGGGGCCCGGGTGGTCAAGCTCAGGTTGGGCGACAGCGTGGTCTGCAGGCCGGCCGCCAACCCGGCGCGCCTCATCAGCTTCGGCGTGCGCGACTTCCACGCCAAGCTGCGGCACCGTTTTGGCCTGACCGACCGCTGAGCGCGCCGATGCTTGTCGAGCTGCGAGTGCGGGACCTCGGTGTCATCGCGGACCTCGACCTCGTGATCGGCCCTGGCATGACGGCCCTCACCGGCGAGACCGGTGCCGGCAAGACCCTCGTCGTCGAGGCGCTCGAGCTGCTGCTCGGGGGGCGCGCCGACGCCTCAATGGTGCGCACGGCAGCGTCGGAGGCTTTCGTCGAAGGGCGCTTTGTTATCGGCGAACGCGAGGTTGTGCTTTCGCGCGCCGTGCCCACCAGCGGGCGCTCGCGTGCCTATGTCGACGGCCGAATGGCGCCGGTGTCGTCGTTGTCCGAGATAGGCGACGAGCTCGTCGACCTGCACGGCCAGCACGTCCACCAGTCCCTCCTGCGCCAAGCGGCGCAACGCGACGCCCTCGACAATTTCGCCGGCGCCGATCTCGAGCCTGTGACCCGGGAACGCCGCGAGCTCGCCTCCATCGACGCCCGCTTGGACGATCTCGGCGGTGACCCGCGCGAGCTCGCCCGCACGGTCGACCTGCTCCGCTTTCAGGTCGACGAGATCGCCTCGGCAGCGATCGCCTCGCCAGACGAGGACGAGCAACTGGCCGCCGAGGAGTCGCTGCTCGCCCAGGTCGGGGCGCTGAGAGCCGCCCTCGCAGAAGCCCGTGACGCCCTCGCCGGGACAGAGGCCTCCCAGGCAAACGCCGGCTTCGGCGCGAGCGACCTGCTCGGGCGCGCCGTGGCGCGGCTCTCGGCCCACGAGCCCCTCTCCGATCTCGCCGAGCCGTTGCGGACTGCCCAGTCCGAGCTCGAAGACGTGATCCACGAGCTGCGGCTTCGCGACGAGCGCCTCGAGGAGGACCCCGAGCGCCTCGAGGCCGTCCGGGGCCGCTTGCAGCTGTTCTCTGAGCTGCGGCGCAAGTACGGCCCGGGTCTCGGCGACGTCTTGGAGTTCGGGCGCACCAAGCAGGCGCAGCTGGCCGAGCTCGAGGCGGCCGAGGAGACCCGCGAGGTGCTAAAGGCCCGTCGCGAGGAGGCGAGCGCGCGCCTCGATGAGGCCGAGAAACGCCTGGGCGAGACACGAAGGCGGGCCGCCCCCAAGCTCGCGGCCGCCGTTGAGGCGCACCTGCAAGAGCTGGCACTTGCCGGTGCCCGTCTCGAGGTGCTCATAGGCGACGACCCGGCAGGCTCCGCGGTCGAGTTCCTCCTCGGGGCCAACCCGGGCGAGCCCGCCCTTCCGCTCGCGAAGGTCGCCTCCGGCGGTGAGCTCGCCCGGGCGATGCTCGCGACGCGCCTCGTGCTGTCGGCGGCGCCGCCGACGCTCGTGTTCGACGAGGTCGACGCCGGCGTCGGGGGCGAGGCCGCCCTCGCCGTCGGTCGGGCGCTGTGCGCCCTCGGACGAGACCACCAGGTGCTCGTCGTGACCCATCTCGCCCAGGTCGCAGCCTTTGCCGACCAGCAGGTGCTCGTGTCCAAGGCCGAGTCGGGGGGTCGGACAGTGGCGGGCGCGCGACCGGTCAGCGGGGATGACAGGGTCGTCGAGCTCTCGCGGATGCTCTCGGGCCAACCGGACAGCGCAGCCGCCCGGCGTCACGCGAAAGAGCTGCTCGCGCTGGGCGCCAGGTCCGTCACGGCTCCGGGCGGCTCCGGTAGCCTTTGATAAACCGGGACGGGAGGAGAGCGTGACGAAGTTCGTGTTCGTTACAGGTGGCGTTATGAGTTCCCTCGGAAAGGGGCTCACCGCCTCCTCGCTCGGCCGTCTCTTGAAGTCGCGTGGCCTCAGGGTCACCATGTGCAAGCTCGACCCCTACATCAATGTCGACCCCGGCACGATGAACCCCTTCGAGCACGGGGAGGTGTTCGTCACCGAGGACGGGGGCGAGACCGACCTCGACCTCGGGCACTACGAGCGCTTCATCGACGAGAACCTGCACAAGGACTCGAATGCCACGACGGGCCAGATCTACTCCTCGGTGATCGCCAAGGAGCGCCGCGGCGACTACCTCGGCAAGACAGTGCAGGTCATCCCGCACATCACCGACGAGATCAAAGAGCGGATCCGTCGGTTGGGCCGCGAGAACATCGACGTCGTCATCGTCGAGGTCGGGGGGACCGTCGGCGACATCGAGATCGTTCCGTTCCTCGAGGCCATCCGCCAGTTCCGTCGGGACATCGGGCGCGACAACGTCTGCTACCTGCATCTCACCCTTGTGCCCCACTCGCTGCCTGAAGGAGAGCAGAAGACCAAGCCGACCCAGCACTCGGTCACCGAGCTTCGCGGGCGCGGCATCCAGCCCGACGTCATCGTGTGCCGCAGCCACGAGTCGATGTCGGAGAACCTGAAGCGCAAGATCTCGCTCCTTTGTGACGTCTCGACCGATGCCGTTGTCTCGGCGACCGACATGGAGAACATCTACGAGATACCGCTCGCGCTGCACGAGGAGCGCCTCGACGACATCGTCTGTCGAATCCTGCGCCTCGACGACCCGGCCCGCCAGATCGACCTCTCGAGCTGGGAGGCGCTCGTCGGGCGCGTCCGGGCCGCCTCCGAGGTGGTCCGCATCGGGGTCATAGGCAAGTACGTGAACCTTCCCGACGCCTATTTGTCGGTCGTCGAGGCTCTCAAGCACGCCGGCTTCCATCACGGCGCCAAGGTCGAGATCGACTGGGTCCAGGCCGAGGAGGTCACGGGCATGCTCGCCCTCACCCGCCTCGACGCCCTCGACGGCATCGTCATCCCGGGAGGCTTCGGCGAGCGGGGCCTCGAGGGCAAGATCGCGGCTGCCGGCTATGCCCGCGAGCACGGCATACCCGCTCTCGGCCTGTGCCTGGGTCTGCACATGATGGTCGTGGAGTTCGCCCGCAACGTCGCCGGCATGGAAGGGGCCAACAGCCGCGAGCTCGACGCCACGACGCCGTACGCGGTCATCGACCTCATGGACGACCAGATCGGCGTGGAGGACAAAGGTGCCACGATGCGCCTCGGCGCCTGCTGGGCGCAGCTGCTGCCGGGCTCGCAGGTGGCGGCAATCTACGGCTCCGAGATCGTCTCGGAGCGCCACAGGCACCGTTACGAGGTGAACCCGCGCTATCGCGACCGACTCATAGCAGCCGGCCTCTGCTGCTCGGGCGTGTCGCCGGACGATCGCCTCGTCGAGTTCATCGAATTGCCCGGCCATCCCTTCTGGATCGCGACCCAGGCTCACCCGGAGTTCAAGAGCCGGCCGGACAAGCCCCACCCGCTTTTCCGCGGGTTGGTCGGAGCCGCCCTCAACAGAGCGCACGAGCGCACCCCGCGGCTCTACGACCTCGACAATGTGCCCTCCTGAGCCGGAAGCTCCGGGTCGAGCGGGAGATCCGGCCGGGGCGCTGTCCGGCTCAGCGGTCTTCGACCGGGGCGCTTTCCGACAGATCGGCGAGCGCGCGAGGTACTCGGGCGAGCGGCTGAACGTGGTCGTGGGCACCTTTGTGGGCCCGGACGGGTTCACCTTCGAGCGCGAGATCGTGCGGACCTTCAACGCCGTGTGCGTCGTGGCGCTCGCGCAGGACGGCGAGCACGTTCTCCTCGTGCGCCAGTACCGCGGCCCCGTCGACCAGGCGCTCTTGGAGCTGCCCGCCGGAAAGCTCGACGTCCCCGGCGAGCCGCCGGAGCTGTGCGCGGCCCGAGAGCTGAACGAGGAGGTGGGCGCCGAGGCGGAGAGCTTCACCGAGCTCGGCCACTTCTTTATGTCACCGGGCTTTTGCGACGAGCAGTCGATCTGTTTTCTCGCCGAAGGGCTAAAGACCGGAAAGCGTGCCGCGGACGGCATCGAGGAGGAGCACCTCGTCGTGGAGCGGATCGCGCTCTCCTCGATCGAAGAGCTCGTCGCCGCGGGCGACATCGCGGACGCGAAGACCATTGTCGGGCTCTTCCTGGCCCGCTCGTACCTGAGCGCCCACCGCCCAGGCGATCAGCCCGGCTGAGGGCCGGCCATGGCGCAGGCCGTGCTAAGCCGGGACGCCGAGGAGTTCCTCTCATACCTGGCCGTCGAGCGGGGCCGGGCACCGGCCTCGATCTCCGCCTACCGGCGTGATCTTGTCGCCTACGAGCATTTCCTCTCCGAGCGCGGAGTCGAGCTCGCGAAAGCCGACGCAGCGACGGTCGAGGCCTACGTCGCGCTCTTAGGAGCCTCGCGCCGCCCGTCATCGACGGCGCGGGCACTCGCCGCGGTCCGCGGCCTGCACCGCTTCTGCGTCGACGAGCGGGGAGCGGCCCAGGACCCGACCGAGGGCGTCGCGACGCCTCGCATACCCGCGGCCATCCCGAAGGCTCTTTCCGAAGAGCAGGTCGAGCTCCTCCTCTCAGCCGTCATTGGCGAGGACCCACGCGCCCTTAGAGACCGGGCGATCCTCGAGACCCTGTACGCGACCGGGATGCGTATCTCGGAGCTGGCGGGCCTGCGCCTCGGCGATCTAGACATGAAAAAGGCGATGGCTGTCGCCTACGGGAAGGGCTCCAAGGAACGGCTCGTGCCGGTCGGGCGCCAAGCCATCATGGCGCTCGAGGCCTGGCTCGGCCCGGCCGGACGCGGCGCCATGGCGCCTTCGCGCTGGGCCAGGCGCGCAGATGCCGAGGCGGTTTTCATCTCGACCAGGGGCCGGAAGATGTCGCGCCAGGCGGTGTGGCAGGTCGTGCGCAAAGCAGCCGTCAAGGTCAAGCTCGAGGACCGCGTCTCGCCCCATGTGCTCCGTCACTCGTGTGCCACCCACCTGCTCGAGCACGGGGCCGACATCCGCGTCGTCCAGGAGCTGTTGGGGCACGCGACCATCACTACAACGCAGATCTACACGCGGGTCTCGCCCGAGCTGTTGCGCCGCGAGTACGAGAGGGCACACCCCCGTGCGCTCGTCGCGCGACGCTGAGAGGGTCACCTCGCCCGATCGCGGCGCCGGGGTGGCTTGGGGGTCGCCACAGGGCGTAGTGGGACTAGTGTTGCGCCGATGGCGAACGAAGCAGCTGCCGTTGATTACCGTGGCCTCCTCGAAGAGGAGCGCAACTCCCTCCTGCACCAGCTGCAGGAGATCGGCTTCGGTGAGGACGGCAATCTGACCTACGACGCCAATTTCGCCGACTCCTCGCAGGTCACCGCCGAGCGGGGGGAGGCCGAGGCGCTCGCATCACAGCTGCAAGAGGCGCTGGCGCAGGTCGAGAAGGCTCTCCACAAGATCGATCAGGGCACGTACGGGACCTGCGAGCGCTGCGGCAAGCCGATCTCGCCCCCGCGTCTCGAGGCTCAGCCGGCGACAGCCCTCTGCATCGACTGCGCCTCGGTTCGCCGTTGACCAGCAGAGCGCGTTTGCGCTCGCTCAAAACCAACCCGAGGCTCCCTACTTATGTGATATTCGGCGCCATCGGCGTCCTGGTGATCGCGCTCGTGATCAAGCACCACTGGCTCAACCTGGACACCTTGATATTCATCCTCGTGTTCCTCCCCGCGGTGATCCTCCACGAGGTGAGCCATGGCGTGGTCGCTCTCTGGTGCGGCGATGACACGGCCAAGCGAGCAGGTCGGCTAACCCTCAATCCGATCAAGCACATCGACCCTGTGGGCACGATCCTCGTGCCCGTAGTGCTCGCGCTCACACACGGGCCGATATTCGGTTGGGCCAAACCGGTCCCCGTCAACGTCGGCCGGCTCCGCCATCCGAGAAACCAGTCCGTGCTGGTGGCACTTGCAGGCCCGACAACCAACGTCATCCTGGCGGCGATTGCAGGCGTCGCCATGCACGAGCTGCTTGTGCACGTCCAGACAGGCCTCGTCTTCCAGGTCGTTTACGAGTTCGGGATCGTGAACGTCATCCTCGCGGTGTTCAATCTGATCCCGATTCCGCCGCTGGACGGTTCGGCACTCGTAGAGCGGCTCTTGCCCGCCTCGGCACTGCCCACGTACTACCAGGTGAGGATGGGCTTCATGGTTCTCATCCTGTTGCTGTTCTTCTTCGACTATGGCCTGTTGTCGGGAATCCTTGACCACTTCGCGAACTGGTATCTCAGCCTGGTTGCGAGTGGCACGAGGTTCTCTGTCTAGCCGCCTGAGCGCGGTGGGTTGAGCGGGGGCTTCAGCTCACGGGCTCGCTTAAGGCGCAAGCAGGCCGATCGCCTGGCGGGCGCGCCGCAGGGTCTCAGACGCTATCGAGCCCGCCTTGAGAGCGCCTTTTTCCAGCAGGCTCGGGACGGTTCCGGGGTCCGCCGTGATCCCCGCGAAGCGCTCGCGCACAGGGCTGAGTACCTCGACGAGGGTCTCGGCGAGGTCCGCCTTCAATGGCCCGTATCGGTCGTAGGCGGTCGTCACCTCCTCGATCGAGCGCCCGGAGGCGGCCGCGAAGAGCTCGATGAGATTGGACAGGCCTGGCTTTTCCTCGGGGTCGTAGCGAACCTGGCCGTCGGTGTCGGTGACGGCCTTGCGGATCTTCTGGCGGATGACCTCAGGCTCGTCGATGAGGTCGATCGTCCCGAGGGGCGAGTTCACGGACTTCGACATCTTGCGCTCGGGGTGCTGGAGGTCCATCACCCGGGCCGCGAGTTTCGGTACGACCGCCTCGGGAACGACGAATGTGTCGCCGTAGCGGCCGTTGAAGCGGATGGCGACGTCGCGGGCGAGCTCAAGGTGCTGGCGCTGGTCGTCGCCGATCGGCACCTTGTCGGTGTCGTAGAGGAGGATGTCGGCGGCCATAAGCACGGGGTAGGTGAATAGGCCCACGCTGACCGACTCGCTGCCCTTTGACTTCTCCTTGAACTGGGTCATGCGCTGCAGCTCCCCGAAGGTGGCGGTGCATTCGAGCAACCAGGCAAGCCCTGTGTGCTCGGGGACGTGGCTTTGGGCAAAGACGGTGCAGATCTCGGGGTCGAGCCCGCTCGCGAACAGCCAGGCGGCGGTCTCTAGCGTGCGGGCGCGAAGCTGCACCGGGTCCTGCTTGATCGTCAGCGCGTGCAGGTCGACGACGCAGAAGACGGAGTCGGCCTCGTGCTGGTCGGCGACCCACTGGCGGAAGGCGCCGAAGTAGTTGCCGACGTGCGGCGCGCCGGACGATTGCACCCCGGAGAACACTCTTTGCATCGCCCGAGGATATCGGGCGGAGGGCCAAGGCCGGGAAATCCTTGGGCATCGGGTATCCGACCCTCCGGCGCGCGGGGCCGGTAACCTCGCTCGCGTGGGATACAAGGTCCACACCGACGTCTTCGAAGGACCCTTCGAGCTGTTGCTGCGGCTCATCACCGAGCAGCGGGTCGACCTGTACGAGGTCGTCCTCGCCGACATCGTGGACGCCTTCTTGGTCGAGGTAGAGGCGATGCAGCGGCTCGACCTCGAGGTCGCGACGGAGTTCCTCGTCATCGCCGCAACGCTCGTAGAGCTGAAGTGCCGCCGGCTCTTGCCCGGGCGCGAGGAGCCTGACGAGGAGTGCCTGGCGCTTCTCGAAGAGCGCGACTATCTGCTCGCGCGACTTGTCGAGTGCACGACGTTCTCGGGCGCGGGTGCAAAGCTCGCCCTTGCCGAGCTGGCCGCCTCGAAGTCGTGGCCACGCCTATACGGCCTCGACGAGCGCTTCGAGGGGCTGCAGCCGAACCTGCTCGCGTTCTTGAGCCCGGACGACATCCGTGCGGCGGCGCTGCGCGCCCTCGAGGAACGGCCCGCGGCCCATGTCGAGACCGACCATGTCCTAGTCGACGAGGTCACCGTCGCCGAGGTCGTCGAAGCGCTCTGCGAGTGCCTTCCCGGGACGCCGCCCACGACCTTTAGAGAGCTGACGGCCGCCGCCACCACCCGCATGGAGGTCGTCGTCCACTTCCTCGGGCTCCTCGAGCTTTACAAGCAGGGACTCGTGGAGCTCGAGCAGTCGAGCACCTTCGGCGAGCTGCGTATCTCTTGGACAGGTGGGATGACGCCGGAAGAGGCGGACGACGAGGCAGGCGACGGCCTGCGTCAACCGGTCTCGGTCTCGCTCGGAGAGCTCGACTACAGCGGATGAGCTTCGAGGACCTGGGCGTGGGCGCAACCGACAGCCGTGACGATGTCGTGGGCGAGGGCGCCGGTGCGCGGGCCGAATCGGCCGCGATCGAGGCCGTGCTGACCGTCGCAACCGAGCCGGTGCCGCCGGGTCTTCTGGCCGAGCTGCTCGAGCTGCCTGTCGAGCGGGTCGAGCAGCTCTGCAGCGAGCTCCAGGCGAGCTACGAGGCGGACGGGCGCGGCTTTGTGCTCGCGAGAGTCGCCGGTGGCTACCGCTTCCAGTCAAGCGACGCCTACGCGGCATACGTGGAGCGTTTCGTGCTCGACGGCGGCCCCCAGAAGCTGTCGCCTGCGGCCCTCGAGACGCTCGCCGTGGTCGCCTACAAGCAGCCGATCTCGCGTTCGCAGATATCTGCGATCCGCGGGGTGAACGTCGAGAGCGTTATGCGGATGCTCGTCGCCCGGGGCTACGTGCAGCCGGTCGGGCGTGACGAGGGCCCGGGCCAGCCAATCTTGTACGGGACGACGTCGATGTTCCTCGAGCGTCTGGGGCTCGACTCGATCGAGGACCTCCCGCCGCTCGCGGCCTTCGTCCCGCCCGCCTCGACTGTCGAGATGCTCGAGAACGTGCTCCGGTCTGAGCCGGGCGAGTGAGCGAGGGTGAGGGCGAGCGGCTGCAGAAAGTGCTTGCCCGCGTCGGCTACGGCTCGAGGCGGACCTGCGAGGAGCTCATCAGCCAGGGGCGTGTGACGGTCAACGGCGAGGTGGCGATCCTAGGCCGGCGCGTGGAGGTCGAAAGTGATCTCGTCGCCGTCGACGGCGCCCCGGTCGGCGTCCTCCCGGGCCTCGTCTACTACCTGGTTAACAAGCCGGCCGGCGTCGTGACGACGGCGGACGACCCGCAGGGGCGCCCGAGCGTGCTCGAGCTAGTCCCGGCCGAGCCGAGGGTCTTCTCGGTCGGGCGGCTCGACCTTTTGACGGAGGGCTTGTTGGTTCTGACCAATGACGGCAACCTCGCCCAGCTGCTGGCTCACCCGAGCTTCGGGGTCGAAAAGGAGTACCTCGCCGAGCTGAGGGGTGCCCCGAGCCCCGCCGAGCTGCGCCGCCTGCGCGAGGGCGTCGTGCTCGACGACGGCGAGAAGACAGCCCCGGCCCGGGTCGCGGCGGTGTCGCCGGGCTTGATCCGCCTCGTGATCCACGAGGGGCGCAACCGTCAGGTGCGCCGCATGTGCGAGGCGATCGGCCATCCCGTAGTCCGGCTCGTGCGCACCAGGATTGGCCCGATCTCCGACCGCTCGCTGCGGCCGGGGGCCTTCAGGCGGCTCGAGGCCTTCGAGGTGCGTTCCCTCGCCGAGGCTGCGCTACGCCCTTCGTCGGGCCGGTAGATAGGCTGCCCGCCCATGACAGCTGTCTTGCGGGCTCTGAGGGGCGCGACCACGCTCGAGCAGGACACCGCCGAGCAAGTCAGCGAGCGGGTGAGGGCGCTCGTCTTCGCGATGCTGGAGCGCAACGGGATCGATCACGACGACCTCGTCAGCATCTTGTTTACCGCCACCGACGACATCAACTCGCTGTTCCCGGCGACCGCGGCGCGCTCGCTCGGTCTCGGCGACGTCCCGCTCATCTGCGCTCGCGAGCTTGCCATCAAGGGCGCGGCGTCGCGCTGTATCCGAGTCCTGATGCACTTTTACACCGAGCGCACGAGGGACTCGTTGCACCACGTCTACCTCGAGGGCGCACGCGGGCTTCGCGATGACCTCCCCGACTGAGTTGGGCGACCCAGGCACACCCCAACGCCAACGCCGCGCCCAGGTGACCGGCCTCGGGTTGGTGGGGACCTCCATCGCGCTCGCTCTGCGGGTGCGGGGATGGCACGTCACAGGGCGCGACCTCGATACCACCCGGGCCCGGCGCGCCCGCGAGCTCGGAGCCGTCGACGAGCTCGGCGTTGACCACCTCGCCACGGTCGGTTTCGTGGCGACCCCGGTCGCCGCCATTGCCGACGAGGTGAGGGCGCTGTTGGAGGCGGACGAGTCCGGCTCGCTCGCGGTGACAGACGTCGGCGGGGTGAAAGGGCCGATCGTGTCCGAGATCGCCCACCCGCGATTTGTCGGTGGGCACCCGATGGCCGGATCCGAGCAGGAGGGACCCGACGGTGCCGACCCCGACCTGTTTGCCGGCGCGACATGGGTCCTCACACCGACATCGACGACCGATCCCGGTGCCTTCTCGATGGTGCAGTCGGTCATAGCCGAGCTCGGCGCGGACCTCGTCGCGCTGGCACCGGGCCGCCACGACGAGCTCGTCGCGCTCGTCTCGCACGTGCCGCACCTGACGGCCGCGACCATGATGGGCCTCGCCACCGAGACGACCGACGCCCACACAGCCCTGCTGCGCCTCGCCGCGGGCGGATTCCGGGACATGACCCGCATTGCCGCCGGATCTTCCGCGATCTGGCCCGACATCTGTCGCGACAACGCCCCGGCGATCGTGCCGGTCCTCGACGACCTCATCGCGAGGTTGAACGAGGTGCGCCGCATAGTCGCCGAGCGGGACCGTGCGAGCCTCGTCGCCCTCTTGGACCAGGCCCAGCTCGCGAGGCGCAACCTCCCGCCGCGCGCGAGCAGGCCGAGTTCGGTGAGCGAGCTGCACGTCTTGATCCCGGACAGACCGGGCGTGCTCGCGCAGGTCACCACGATCGCAGGTGAGCTCGGCGTCAACATCGAGGACCTAGAGATCGTCCACTCCCAAGAGCAACCCCGCGGCGTCCTCGTCCTCACGGTGGCGGCCGACTCGGCCGAGCGCGTCCGGCGCTCGCTCGGAGAGCACGGCTTCGGACTTCGGGCCATGGCCATGCGGCGGCCGGTGATCGCGATCGACGGCCCCGCCGGCGCGGGCAAGTCGACCGTGGCGGGCGAGGTCGCGCGACGAATCGGGCTCGAGAGACTCGACACAGGGGCCATGTACCGGGCCGTCACATTGCTGGCGCTCGAACGCGGGGTCGATCTTTTCGACGAGCCGGCTCTCGCGGTGCTGGCCCGATCGATGGACCTCAGCGTCGGCGAGCGAATCGTTCTTGAGGACAAGGACGTCACCGAGGAGATCCGCGAGCCCGCGGTCACCGACGCCGTCTCGGTCGTGGCGGCACACCCGGAGGTCCGCGCCGAGCTCGTCCGCCGCCAGCGCGCCTGGGTGGCGGCCAACGGTGGGGGAGTGGTCGAGGGTCGCGACATCGGCAGCGTCGTGCTCCCCGACGCAGATCTGAAGGTCTTCCTCACGGCCGATTCGGCCGAGCGGGCCTGGCGGCGTGCGGCCGAGGAGGGGGCCGACCCCTCGCAGGTCGCGACGACGGCCGAGTCGATCCGGCGCCGGGACGAGCTCGACTCGACCCGGGTCGCGTCGCCGTTGCGGGCCGCACCGGGGGCGATCTTGGTGGACTCGACGGGACGAAGCGTCGAAGAGGTCGTCGAGGAGGTGCTCTCACACCTGTGAAACGGGACAACGTGCCAAAAAAGCGCCCGACGCGCTCGGAGATGGCTGTCTACCGGCTCTGTCGGGCGATCGCGGTCGGAGCCTCGAGGCTGTACTTCCCTGGCACGGTTTACGGCCGCGAGAACCTGCCCGCGAAAGGCGCCTGCATCGTCGCGCCTGTGCACCGCTCTTATGTCGACTGGCTGATCGTCGCCAGGATCACGAGCCGCCGCCGCCTGCGCTACATCGTGAAAGAGGAAGTCTGGAAGTCCAAGCTGTTCGGGGCGATCATCGAGGCCTGTGGCGGGTTCCCGGTGAACCGCTCCGGAGCGGACCGCGAGGCTCTGAAGCGCTGCCGGGCCGTGCTCGAAGGCGAAGAGCCGCTCGTGATGTTCCCTGAGGGCACGCGGTTCTCGGGCCCGGAGGTCCAAGAGCTCAAGGACGGCGTCGCCTACCTCTCGCTTCGGGCAGGCGTCCCGACGATCCCGATCGGGATCGGGGGCTCGGAGCGGGCGATGCCTCGCGGCTCGTCGTTCCCGCGGCCGCGCCGGATCAACGTCGTGATCGGGCCGCCGGTCCCCGCTCCCGCCGCGGGCGATCAAGGCGTGGACGACACGGACGACGCGGCTGCCCAGCGCCGGCGCAACCGGGTCAACAGGGCCGGGATCACCGAGCAGTCAGAGCGTGTGAGGGCCGCGATACAAAAGGCCTTCGACGCGGCCGAGGCGAGCCTTCGGCGCTAGAGCGCCGGGCGCCTGCTAACTTCCGCCCGTGATCTGCAATGGCTGAAAAGAAGCGTGTCCTCGTCACAGGTGGCGCCGGCTTCGTTGGGGCCACCCTCGTCCGGCGCCTCGTCGGGAGCGGTTACGAGGTCCGTGTTCTCGACAACCTCACCACGGGGCATGCCTCGCACCTCGACGGCGTCGAGGTCGAGCTCGTCGAAGGCGACATCTGTCACCTAGACGCGCTTCGGGGCGCCCTGGAGGGCGCAGAGTCGGTCGTGCACCTCGCGGCCGCCGGCTCGGTCGTGATGTCGGTCGAGGACCCGGTGACCAACTTCGAGGTCAACGTGCTCGGCACCTTTCGCGTCCTCGACGCCGCCCGGCGCGCCGGCATCGCCCGCATCGTGCTCGCCTCGACGGGCGGCGCCCTCATCGGCGACGCCGTCCCGCCCGTCAACGAGCGCTCGCTCCCAAAACCCATCTCGCCGTACGGGGCGAGCAAGCTCGCCGGGGAGGGTTACGCGCACGCCTTTGCGAAGTCCTATGGGCTCAGCACCGTGGCGCTGCGCTTCGCGAACGTCTACGGGCCCTGGAGCGCACGCAAGAAGGGAGCGATGACGCTGTTTTTCAGGGCGATCGACGCCGGAGAGCCCATCGTCATATACGGGGACGGCTCGGCCTCGCGCGACTACACCCACGTCGAGGACATCTGTTGCGCCCTCCAGCTCGCCCTCGAGGCCGACGTGGCCGGCGGCACCGTCTTGCACATCGCCTCTGGCATCGAGACGACCGTCACCGAGCTCGCCGAGCTGTGCCGCAACGCCGCCGGCGTCCCCGACCACCCGATCGAGCACCTCCCGAAGCGCCCCGGTGAGGTCGAGCGCAACTTCGCCACCTACGACCTCGCGAACAAACTGCTCGGCTATGCCCCAAGCATCAAGCGCGAGGACGGCATCGCACGGACCTGGGAGTGGTTCGCCGAGCACGTGTTCACCCAGGGCTAGGCGACAGGCGGCCCTAGCGAGCCCGGGCGCGCTCTCTAAGCCAGGTTCTGAACACGACCCGGCCATAACGAAGGCCGTAGAGGAGGTTGCCGCTCTTTTTGGACTTGCCCTTCTTGCGGGCCAGGAACGTGACGGGTCGCTCCTCGTAGCGGCACCCGTGCATGATCGCCCCGATCAACAGCTCGGAGGCCTGGTACTGCGGCTCGTCGAGGACGAGCTCTTTGGCCAGCTCCGCCCGAAAGCCCCGCACCGGGTTCGCCGTGTCTGTGACATGGGTCTTGGTCAAAAGCGAGATCAGCTGGGCGTAGACGATGACACCGGTGTTACGCACGAAGTCGCTCACATGTGTCTCGCCTAGGCGCCTTGAGCCGTTCACGAAGTCGGCCCGTCCCGACATGACCGGCTCGAGCACGACCTCGAGGTCATAAGGGTCGGTCTGGCCGTCGCCGTCCGCGGTCACGATGAAGCGCGCCCCGTTCTCGCGCGCTATGCGATAGCCGAGCCGCAAGGCGGCGCCCTGGCCCCGGTTCACTGGGGCGACACAGGCGTAGTGGCCGGCCCCGCGTACCTCGGCCCCCGTGCCGTCGTCCTCTCCGTCGACGACGACGAGAACCGAGACCGGCTGCCCGCAGATTTGCTTGGGCATGGCGCCCACGACCTCGGCGATGTTCTCGCGCTCTTTGTACGCCGCAATCACAACCGCGACCGGGGCCATCTCGATGGGACCCTGGGCGGCAACGAGCTCCTCGGTCGCGATGCGGTCGATCAGCTCGTCCGTCTGACGCCGCTGGCGCTCAGCGCGGGCGTTCATGACGGGTGTCCCACCGAGGCTCCGATGAGCATGTCGGTCGCGGTGACCTGGCGGTCCGGCGCGGTCGCGGGCGTCACCTCGGCCGCGGCGCCGAGGGTCAGGCCCGCTGCGACCCCGAGGCAGCGAAGCAGCTCGCGAAGCTCGGGCGGGGGAGGGAAGTACTCGTCCTCGTCGGTGGTCTGGACGATCTCGACGCCCTGGCGCGGGGCGAGGCGGTCGAGGAGGTCCTCGATTAGCCAGTCCGGCGCCGAGGCTCCGGCAGTGACGCCGACGACGCCGGTGAGGTCGGTCGGGACCTCGCTCGGGGAGTTGACGCGAAGCACCCTTGGACAGCCCGCCGCCGTGGCGACCTTAACGAGGGCGACCGTGTTCGACGAGTTGGCCGAGCCCAGCACCACCATGGCGTCGCAACGGGGCGCGACGGCTTTCACCGCCTCCTGGCGATTGGTGGTCGCGTAGCACAGGTCGGAGCGGCCCGGCATCCACAGCTCCGGGTAGCGCTCGCGGGCGCGCGTAACGATCCCCTCCCACTCCTCATGGGCGAGGGTCGTCTGCGCGAGCAGGGCCACGGGCGCCTCCGGGTCGATCTCGAGGTTGTCGAGGTCGCTCTCCTCCTCGACGAGGTGGACCGCCTCAGGGGCGACCGCCATCGTGCCTATGGCCTCCTCGTGGCCCGAGTGACCGACATAGAGGATCGTGTAGCCCTTGCGCGCCCGCACGCTGAGCTCGTGGTGGACCTTGGTAACGAGCGGGCAGCAGGCGTCGACGACGATGCGCCCGTTCTCGCCCGCGGCGTGCTCGACCTCTGGAGCCGAGCCGTGCGCCGAGAGCATCAAAGGTGCGCCCGGCGGGACCTCGGCGACGTCGTCGACAAAGACGACCCCCTGCCGGCGGAATTCCTCCACGACCAGGCGATTGTGGACGATCTCGTGGTAGCAGTAGACGGGGGGCTCAAAGATGCGCACCATCCACGCGAGCGCCTTGATGGCCATCTCGACGCCGGCGCAGAACCCACGCGGCTGGGCGAGCAGGACGATGTCCACGCGGCTCGCGCTTTGGTCGAAAGACTGCTCTCGAGCCGGAGTCACGGTAGACCAGGGTAGCCTTTGGCCATGCCGCTACCGCAGGTGGTGGCCGTGGCCGAGCATTCGCCGGCTGAACGCAGCGGGGTCTGGCCGGGAGACGAGCTTCGCTCGATAAACGGACAGGTGCCCCGAGACGTCATCGAGTACCAGTTGCTGGCGGACGAGCCGATCGTAGACCTCGAGGTCGTCCGCGGTGGGGTAGAGCTCGAGGTCACGGTCCAAAAACAAGCTGGTGAGCCCCTCGGGCTCGAGATCTCCGCCGCGATCTTCGACCGCGTGCGGACCTGTGACAACCACTGCGAGTTCTGCTTCATCTACCAGCTTCCAAAAGGGCTGCGGCGCAGCCTGTACGTGAAGGACGACGACTACCGGCTCTCGTTCCTCTACGGCAACTTCACGACGCTCACCCGCTTCACCGAGGCCGACCTCGAGCGGGTGCTCGACCAGCGGCTCTCACCGCTTTACGTCTCCATTCACGCTACCGACCCAGAGGTCCGCTCCCGCATGCTGCGCAACCGCCGCGGCGCCATGAGCCTCAGATGGCTGAGATGCCTGCTCGACAACGGCATCGAGGTCCACGGCCAGGTTGTCGTCTGTCCTGGGCTCAACGATGCCGCGGTGCTGCACGGGACTCTCGCCGGCATCCTCGACCGATTCCCGGAGCTCGAGACCGTCGCCGTCGTTCCGCTCGGGGTGAGCAAGTTCTCCAAGGAGGAGGCCATGCGGCCGCACACGACCGCAGAGGCGCGCGCGGCGGTGAAGGCGGTGCTCGAGTGGCAGGAGCGCTTCAGCCGTGCCGTCGGGCGCCGCGTCGTGTGGGCATCGGACGAGTACTACCTTCTCGCCGGCCTCGCCTTGCCCGAGGCGGCCGCTTATGAGGGCGTCCCTCAGCACGAGAACGGCATCGGCATGGTGCGCGCCTTCGAGGAGTCCTTCGAGGAGGCGCCGACCGCGACCGCGACCGAACCCCCCGCGCCCGGCGCAGAGGGTGTCCCGGCGCGCACCGGCTTTTTCGCGTGGGTCGAGGGTGCCCCCGCCGAGGGCTACCGGGCGCCGCGCACGAGCTCGGTGAGCCTCGGGGTCACCCGTGCGCAAAAGGGCCTGCCCGTCACGGTCCTCACCGGTGCTTATGGCGGGCACGTGCTGAGACCGCTGCTGGACCGCAACGGCTTCGGCGAGGTGGCAGTCCTCTCGGTCCGCAACGAGTTCTTCGGGGGGAACATCGCCGTTGCCGGCCTCATGACCGGCCCCGACATCTCCCGCGCCATCGCCGAGCACCCGAGCGGCGGGCGATACCTGCTGCCGGACGTCTGCTTGTCGAAGGGCAGGTTCATCGACGGCTCGTCGCTCGAGGAGCTACCGGTCGCCATCGAGGTCGTCCCGAGCGACGGGGCGTCGCTGAGAAAGCGCCTGGAGGCGGCGCGATGAGCACGACAGAGATTCGAAAGCTGCCGGTCGTGGCCGTCGTCGGGCGCCCGAACGTCGGCAAGTCGACGCTCGTCAACCGGATCGCCGGCCGTCAGCTCGCCATCGTCGAAGCGCGTCCGGGGGTGACCCGCGACCGCCTCGAGGTCGAGTGCGAGTGGAACGGGCGGTCGTTCCTCGTCGTAGATACGGGCGGGGTGGTCGAGCGGGGCGACTCGCTCGATGCCAAGGTGACAGATCAGTCCCTCCGGGCGATGGGCGGGTCCGACCTCGTCCTGCTCGTGCTCGACGCCACCACGGGCGTGACCGGCGACGACGAGGTCGTGGCGCAGCTCATCAGGCGTCACGGAGGACCCGTCATAGTCGTGGCCAACAAGGTCGACTCGGAAAAGCGCGAGATCGACGCCTGGGAGCTCGCCGGCCTCGGCCTCGGCGAGCCCGCGATGGTGAGCGCGCTTCACGGTCGCGGCGTCGGGGACCTCCTCGACGAGGTCGTCGGCCAGCTGCCGAACGAGCCCGAGCCGGCGGGAACCACCGAAGGCGCCGGCGCGTCCGGTCAGGTCCCATCGCCCGGCGTGCCGGCAGTGGCCATCGTCGGACGCCCGAACGTTGGCAAGTCCACGTTGTTCAATCGCCTCGCGGGCGAGGAGCGTTCGGTTGTGCACGATCTTCCCGGCACGACCCGGGACGCCATCGACACCTTGATAGAGACCGACGACGGGACCGTCAAGCTCATCGACACCGCCGGGATGCGTCGGAGAGCCCGAAGCGGTGAGGGTCCCGAGTACTACTCGTTAGTGCGGGCGCTGCGGGCCCTCGACCGGGCCGACGTCGCCCTGCTCGTGCTCGATGCTACCGAGGGCGTAACCCACCAGGACCAGCGCCTCGCCGAGCGCATCGACGCCTCGGGGAGCCCGGTCGTGATCCTTCTCAACAAGTGGGACCTGTTGGACACAGAGGCCCGCCTCGAGGTCTCCGACGCGGTCGCCGATCGCCTCGCGTTCTTGGGCTACGCGCCGGTGCTGAGGGTCTCGGCGATGACGGGGCTCGGCGTGCACCGGCTCCTGCCCGCTGTGGCCGAGGCCATGGCCGCCTATCACCGCCGGATCCCGACGGGCCGGCTGAACGACGGGTTGCGCAGTGCCCAGGCGGCGCACCCGGCTCCCGGGGGTGCCCGTATCCTCTACGGCGTGCAGGGAGCCGTCGACCCCCCGACGATCACGCTGTTCGCCACGAGGCGCCTTCCCGCCCCTTACCTGCGCTACTTGGAGCGGTCCCTGCGCGAGCGTTTCGAGCTCGGCCCGACGCCGATCGACATGCGCGTCCGCGTCCGCCAGCAGAGATGACCGACACGCGCTCGGGCGAATCGCCGCACCGCCCGACCCGGGCCTAACGGACGCGACCGCCGTGCCGTTCTGCGAGCAGTGCGGGCGGGCGCTCGATGCCGGCGAGCTAGTCGTGGCGCGGCCCGCTTCGCCGTCCGCGGCCGCAAGCGAGTCAGGAGACGACGCCGGGGCAGGTCGCGACCGCTGCCCGACCTGCGGCGGCGTTCTCGAGAGCGCGGGTGAGCCCGCGGAGGAACAAGAAGAGATTCATCCCAGGGCCCCGTGGCATTTCAAGGTGCTCGTCGTTGGCTCTGTGGTCTACCTCGGCTATCGCCTCTACCAGGGGATCGGCTGGTTGATCCACCACGCCTGAGGGCAGAAGATGGTCACGACGCATCGCGCGGAGCTGACAGGTCGTCTTGACCCGCACAACGGCCCCGACCCTCGCGTCAAACGCGTGCGAAAGCCGTTAACGTTGATTGCGCGCAGCCGCGGAAGGAGGCGCCATGTGGGTGATAGCAGGTGTACTTCTCGGGCTCGTGGTGCTCGCCTCGTTGCTCGGGTTTCACGTAGGCCCGCACGCACACCTTGCCGCCGGCATCTTCGGAGTCCTCGCGGCCGCCTGGCTCGTTGTGATGGCGATAGACGGCAGGACCGCTCCGGTGCTGTGGGTCCTGCTCGGCGCTGACGTGGTCGTCTCGGCCGGTCTCGGGACACTTGCCTGGAAGGGGCTCACGACGCGGGGAAGCTATGTCGACCGCCGCCTGGTATCGCCCGTAGGGGCTGAAGGTCTGGCAGTCGGGGACCTGAGCCCGGGTGGAATCGTCCGCGTGAACGGAGAGAACTGGTCGGCCGTATCCATGAACGGATCAGTCCCGGCGGGATCGCCCGTCCACGTCCTGCGTGTCGCCGGAGTCCGCCTCGAGGTCTGGGGCGACGATGCGCTCGACTCCTCGGAACGCGCCGAGCTAGACAGCGCCGTTGCTGACAACACGGTCAGCGTCGAGAAGGCGCCCTCGAAAAACGAATCGCCAAGCGAAGGAGGCCGCTCGTGATCATCGGGCTCGTAGTGGGTCTGGTTGCCCTTTTCCTCGTTTTCGTCCTCGCAGGGCTCTCGATAAGGATCGTGCGCGAGTACCAGCGCATCGTGCTGTTCCGACTGGGCCGCGCGGTCGGGACCCGCGGTCCCGGCCTCATCTGGATCTACCCGGGACTTGACCGCACGACCTGGGTGGACCTTCGCGAGCAGTTCTTGGAGATCCCTCACCAGACGGCGATCACGAAGGACAACGCCTCGATCTCGATCGACTTCATCATTTTCTACAAGGTCGTCGATCCTTCGATGTCGGTGCTGCGGGTGGGCAGATTCGCGGCTGCGGCGCAGAATGTCGCCGCGACCACGCTTCGCAGCGTCGTCGGCGACATGCCCCTCGACGACGTCCTCTCAAAGCGCGAGGAGATGAATGCCTCGCTGCGTGTCCGCCTTGACGACGTCACCGAGCGTTGGGGAGTAAAGGTGACAACGGTCGAGGTGCGCGAGGTCAACCCGCCTCCAGGGGTGCTCGAGGCGATGACGCGCCAGATGTCCGCCGAGCGCACGCGCCGGGCGGCGGTAACAGAGGCAGAAGGCCAAAAGCAGGCCGCCATCACTCTCGCGGAAGGCACCAAACAGGCGGCGATACTCGCTGCCGAAGGCGAGCGGCAGAGCGCGATCCTACGCGCGGAGGGCCTCTCCACGGGCCTGGAGAGGATCTACAAGGTCGCAAAGGGCCTGGACGGCAACACGATGCAGCTCCAGTACCTTGAGACCCTCAAGCAGGTGGGCTCGTCGTCTTCGACCAAGATCGTCGTGCCGATGGAGCTCGGCGGGCTCTTGAACGGGCTGCGCAACATGCTGCCAGGAGACCCCGGCCGTCAGTCCGCCGGCCCCTTGCTGGGCGAAGCGTCTCCGGGCGACGAGGGGCCGATGCTCGGCACGATCACGGCTCTCGGCGAACCGTCGTCCTGACCATCCGCCGAAGACAAGCCCCGCTACCAGCGGTAGTGGACCTCGGGGGCAATGCGCTCCCGGTAGATCTTGCCTAGGCGCTCGAGCGTCTTGGCGTCGAGCGGCCCGAGCTCGCCGGCTACAGAGTTCTGACGCGCCTGTTCGGGGTTCTTCGCGCCCGGGATGACGGTGGACACGCCCGGGTCCGACAGGCAGTAGCGCAACGCGAATGCGGCCATCGTCTGGCCAGCAGGCACGAGGGTGCGGATCTCTTCTACCGCGGCGAGTCCGGTCTCGAAGTTCACTCCGGAGAAGGTCTCGCCAACGTCGAACTCCTCGCCGTGGCGGTTGTAGGTCCGGTGGTCGCTCGGCGCGAACTGGGTCTCGCGGGTCATCTTGCCGGTCAAAAGGCCCGACGCGAGCGGCACGCGCACGATCACGCCGACATCGGCGGCTTTGGCGGCAGCGAGGAACCGCGCCGCAGGGCGCTGGCGGAAGATGTTGTAGATGATCTGGACCGACGCCACGCCAGGGAAGTCGAGGGACTTCAGCCCTTCTTCGACCCGCTCGACGCTCACGCCGTAGCGGGCGATGGCGCCCGAGGAGACGAGGTCGTCGAGAAGCGCGAACACCTCCGGGTGGTAGAAGAACTCCATAGGGGGGCAGTGAAGCTGGACGAGGTCCAAGGTCTCCATCTGGAGGTTCTCGCGGCTGCGGTTCGTCCAGGCGATGAGGTTCTCCGGGCTGTAGTGCTCGAGGCGCTGCTCGGGCGCGCGCTGTCCCGTCTTGGTGGCAACGAAGATTGAGTCGCCCAGCTCCTTGCGAAGCTCCCCGACGAGCCGCTCGCTGCGGCCATCCCCGTACACGTCAGCTGTGTCGAAGAAATTGACACCCGATTCAGCGGCCGCGTGAAGCGCCGCGCGTGAGGTGTCGTCACCGACCTCGCCCCAGTCGGAACCTATCGCCCAGGCGCCGAAACCGATGACGCTCGCGTCCCATCCTGTCTTTCCCAGCCGTCTTTTTTCCATGGGCCCAACCTAGGCGCCCGGCGCGCGGCCCGCACGGCCGACCTCGCGGCTTTCGGCTGGCCAGCGTCGCTCAGTTTCCAGATCACCCGCCGGTCGTGACGAGCCCGTCAAGCTAGCGTCGGCGAGCCTGCTATGTCGAGGAATCCGACTGCTGCGCCCTCTAGGAGGCTGAGAGCGCGGGCGTGCATCGGTCTGGCCCCGAGGGCCTCGAAGGTGGCGGCGGCCTGGTCTGCAAGCTGCGCGGCCTCTTCGGGCCGTCCTCGGTCGAAGTGCCCCCCGTGCTTGCAGAACGGAGAGCCCGGTAGGCCTAGCGTTTCTCCCTCGTAGTCGGTGAGGCTCTGCCGAAGAGAACTCGTGGGGTGCTAAGAGAAGCACCAGGCGCAGGGGCCGAGCCATGCCATGGACTCCTTATTGTTCAAGGGCAGCCGGCCTGACAGGCTCAGTGCCAGATTGTGTCTTCCACCAGGTAGGGAAGGTCCGATGTGGTATAGCGCAGCACTCCAGGATGGACTCGACGAAGTCGACCAGACCATTAGTCCAATTGCGCCACTGCGAGCCAACCTATTTGCCACGGTGGGCCCAGCTGTGACCCGCCCTCCCTCCTGGTAGTTCGCTACTTTTCGAGTCCTCCAACTGTTGAAATGTGCCACCCACAGGGAGACACCACGTAGGTGCAGTGTTCGAAGCTGGCAAGGGAGCAATCAGCGGCGGACAGGGGAGTGATCCCTAGCTTGACCGGCACTTTCGCTGGTACACGTTTCTCCTGGAAGGCCCGACCGAATGGATGCGGGCGGCCACGAACTTAGGCTGCCGCACTGCACTGGTTCCGCTGTTGGCGAACTATCAGTCCTGTGTGCCCATCCTGTCGAGGTCGGTCGTCATTCGGCGTGGCAATCCGTGCGACAGCTACCGGCGGGCGTTCCTGGGCCGGGTCTCCAGGGTGTTGGTGGTACAGGACGACGCCCGCTTGTCCCCGGTGGAGCGCGCGCTACCGGCGCGTGGCCAGAGCGGCTGGGTGGAGTTGCCCGGCGTCGCCCACCGGCGAGTCGGGCGCAGGCGATCAGAACCAGTGGAGGTCGCGGGCCAGCTCCAGTGCCGCGGCCATCTTGTCCTTGGCGAGCTCGGGCTCGTCTTGGTCCCAGGCCGTGGCAGCCGACCCCAGCAGTGATTCGAGCTCGTCGGGAAGTCGCAGCTGGGAGGGCTCGAGCATCTGACGGCCGGCTGCGACGGCCTCGGGGACGTGCCCGGTGCTCAGGCACGCGGCGATGATTGGCCAAAGGCCCACCCAGTAGAGGGCATGGGCCGGCCAGGCGGTGGTGGTCCGCCACAGCTCCAGGGCCTCGTTGGCCAGAGCGACCAAGTCCCGGGGCCGCCCGTCCTGCCAAGCCAGCCACGCGAGGCTGGCCTTGGCCGTGCCCACGAGCTCGGGGTAGGCAGCGGTCTCGCCCGCCGCCATCGCCTGCGGGGCGAGGGACCGGACGGCCTCCGCGTCCTGGTTATGGAGCGCGGTCAGGGTCAGCGCCCACAGGCTATTTGCTCGCCCGAGGACCTGCCCGATGTGCTCCGACAAGGCCAGTGACCTCTCCAGGTACCCGCGGGCCTCCGCCAGGTCGCCGTGCATTAGCAAGAACTCACCAACGTTATAGGTGGCATAGGCGATGTCTTTCTGGCTATCGCCCTTCTTTGCTGCCGCCAGGGCTCTCCGCATGTTGGCGATGTCCTCCTCGTCGACGCGCCAACGGTTCCGCATTGCCCGCTGATAGGCGAGCCCCCAGTAGAAATACCACTTGTGAGCCGGGCTTCCCCGGGCTTCCACAACCGGGCGGGCTGCAGCGAGCGCCGCCAGACCTAGCTCCGGCTCGTTGCGGTCGAGGTGAAATTCAGCCCGGCCGTCCAACATGACCTCGAGCCACACGTCGGCCCACGCATCGCCTTTCTCCCAGGGGCGCTCGCCCAGCAGCTCCTCGGCTGCGTCGAACGCGGCAAGGGCGGCGCGGTGGCGGTAGTCGCATCCCTCCAGCTTTCCCAGGAGGGCATACAGGTGGGCGCCTTGGAGGGCGTCGTCGGGGCCCACCAGGTGGAGGGCCGCCTGGAACGCTTCCCGCGCTTCCCCGAGGCGCCAGGTGGCCCAGAGCACCTCGGCGAGCTTGGCCCACACCCCCGCCGCTGCCCTGGCCATCACTTCATTGTTCGCGTCGTCCGCTATCTCCAAGGCGGAACGGAACGACGAGATCGCCTCTTCGTTGGCAAAAGCCCGGGCGGCGTGCTCGCCGGCCATCTCGAAGTAGTGCACGGCGCGTTCGGCCTCGCCGGCTGCGGCGAAATGGCGGCCGAGAACGGAGGCCACCTGTTCGAGCCGGCCCGCAGACATAGCTTCAAGGGTCCACGCGGCCCGGCCATGGAGCCGGCGGCGCTCGGGACGCAGCATCCCTGAGTAGGTGGCCTCCTGGATGAGGGCGTGGCGGAAGCGGTAAGTGGGCTCGGGGAGCCCGGTCACCTCCTGGAGTAGCCCCGCGCTGGAGAGCTCAGCGATGGCCGGGCCAAGGGTCTCTTCTGTCGCGGCCCTTTCTGTCTCGCAGACGGCTGTGAGCAGGCCGAGGCTGAGCTCGGGGCCGAGCACAGAGGCGGTGCGGACAACCTGCTGGCCCGCTGGGCTGAGCCGGTCCACACGGGAACGGACGAGGCGTTCCAGCACCTCGGGGACCTTTGTTTCCACCGTCCCGGTCAGGTGCCACATGCCCTGCTCGCGCACGAGGGCCCTGATGTCGATCAGCGAATAGAGCCGCTCCTCTAAGAAGAGGGGGTTGCCCCCCACGCCCGCGCGAACGGCGTCCAGGACATCTTCGGAGGCGACCGTGCCTACGAGGGAGACGGCAAGCTCCTGCTCGGCCACTTCGGAGAGGGGGGCGAGCTCGACTAGGCGCAGGGGCACGGGGCCCGTGACCAAGGAGCGCTCGAAGCTGGAGGCTTCGGGACTAGGGTCGGGCCGACGGGTGGCAATTACAAGGAGGGGCCCGTCTCGGGCCAGAGCGGCGAGCTCTGCGCTGAGGCGCAACGAGGTGCGGTCGGCCCAGTGGAGGTCCTCGAGAACGAGCACAGTAGGGCCTATGGCGACCAGACGTGAGACGACCGATCCCATCGCAGAAAAGGTCGCCCGTTGCAGCTCCTCGGGACTGAGGCGTACAAGTCCTGCCCCACCCGGCAGGCCCATCATGCGGGCCAAGATTGGCCAAAGGTCCTTGTCGCCCATGACCGCGACTAGCGCCCTCTCCAGTGCCGGGCGCACCACCGCTTCATCCTGGTCGGGGGCCACACCCACCCAAGCGGCCAGGAGCTGCTGGTAAAGGCCATAAGGCGTGGAGGAGGCGTAGGAGGCAGAACGCCCCTCCAGCCACAACGGAAGCCGGCCGGTCCCGGCCCCCACCCAGGCCATGAAGCGCTTGCGGCATTCCTGGACCAGGCGTGTCTTGCCGAGCCCCGCCTCGCCCACCAAGACCACGACCGAACCTCGGCCTCGCACCGCCTCGCGCAGGGCGCCGTCGAGAATCGCGAGTTCCGCTGCGCGGCCCACGAGGCGACTCCGGCCGCCCCGCTGGCCACGGCTGCCCGCCCCATGAGCCTTGGGGCCCTCGAGGTATGAGGCCACGACTGACCTGGTGCCTGTAGTCAGGACCACTTCCTCGGTCGGCCCCCAATCGAAAAGGGCCTCTGTAGCACCACGAGTTGCCGGGCCAACTAGGACAGAGCCGACCCGGGCCACCGACTGCAGCGCCGCAGCAACGCCCGTCACCTCGCCCACGGCTCCGTACTCGACCTTGGCCCCTCCTCCTATGGGACCCACTACTGCCGGACCGGTCTCGATGCCGATTCGCACCGCCGACGAGCCGGTGCCCGATGGGGACGCCACCGCCAACAGTGCCCGGAATCCCGCCCGGACCGCCCGTTCCGGGTCGTCCTCGTGCGCCTCGGGCGCACCGAAGATCGCCGCCAGGCCCCCGCCGGAGATAGAGGTCACCGTCCCGCCGAGGCGTTCTACCTCAGCGATCACTGCTGTCAATACCCCACCGATGACGTTGCGGAGGTCCTCTGGGTCCATATCGCTGGCCAGTCCCGGACCCGTCACCCCGGCGAAGAACACGCTCACGACCTTGCGTTCTTCTCTGAGACGCGCCGGGCCCGGGACTGGTGCTTTCATGGCCGGCGCGCTGGGAGCCCCGCGGGCCGCGGGCTCGAAGGTCGCTGCGGCGTGGACCTCGTCCAGCGCCGGGGAGATCTTGAGGCCCAGTTCTTCCAGGGCAGAGCGGCAGCGCTCGTAGGTGAGTACAACGAGGTGCCGCTGCCCCTGAGCGGAATAGGCGTGCATCAAGGCGGCGGCCGCCTCCTCGCATGCTGGGTCGTGGCCCAAACAGGACTCCCAGGCCGCCACCACGGCCTCGGGGCGGGAGCGGCCGGCTCCCCGGGTACGGTCCCGTGCCAGGGCGAGGCGCGCCTCTTGACGGAGGGCCTCCAAGCGTTCCCGGGGCCGCAGTGCCCACTCGGCGTAGGGCTCGTCAGCGAGCAGGCCTGCATCATCGGACAAAGCAGCCACGAGGCGCTCGTCGCGGCCCTGGCCCGGAACCATGGCCAGCGCCGCGACGAGCGCCTCCTCATGAGCCTCCAGGTCGATGTCCACCAGGACCGCCGGCGATATCCAGATTTGACCCAGGTCGGCTCGGAGGAGACTGGCCGCCGGTTCGCCAAGCTCGGAGAGGATACCCCGGGCGAGCGAGAGAGCCTTGGAGAGCGCTCTCGCGCCGGCGTGGGCGTCAAGGCCGGGGAATAGCTCCTCGCGAGCGAGATCGCGGCTGACGCGGCGCCCGTGGCTCAGGAAGACGAGCTCGCAAAGGCGCTTGGCGGTGGGCCGGGGCCATGGGCCGGCAGCCCGGCGGTCCACAGTGATGGTGAACGGGCCGAGCAGGTTGATGGTTACGACATTTGGCCCTGGCGGGCCTTTGCCCCCTTTAGCGGTAGCGGTCACGGGCCACATTTTCGCATGCCCCTTTGCGGCAACACAGCGGGAACACTCCCTCTTTACCTTGTCCCTGGAAGCCGCGGAACGATCGGAAGGAACACGTTGATCCCCACGTCTTTGACCCGCCAGGCCAAGCCGCCAGGTCCTCGAGGGGGGAGGGTTGGGCCAGCTGCTGACTACAGCGGGTAGCCGCCACAGGACCGTTGTGGGCTCACCGCCCGTGCCCCAGGTGCAAGAAAAAGATTGAAGGTTTCGAAGGGGGGTCTTAGCCAATCATGAAACGCCTAAGTGTCACGGGAACGGTGCCTGGGGCACCGCGACCCGTGATGGTGACCGCAATGTGCGTGGTCGCAGTGTTTGCAGTGGCTGTGCCATCGGTTTCGCCAGCAGCTGCTCAGTCTCTACTACCTGAGCACGTCGGGAGATCCCACGTGTCAGGTTTGCATGCGCCGAGCGGCGCCCATATGCCGCTCGCCGGTTCCGCCCAGGCCGTTTGTGGACAGCCAGGCGTCGGCATCGCGCAGTGCCTCACCGACGTCCTCGAGCTGAGCGCGACGACGCGCGACGCCGCTACTCCGACCGGCCTGTCACCGGGCGCGATCGAAGGCGTCTATGGTTATACGTCCGCCTCCACCGCCGGCTTCGGTCAGACGATCGCTCTCGTGGACGCTTTCAACGATCCGGACGCGGCAAGCGACCTGAACGAGTTCAGCGCGCAGTACGGATTGCCGACAGAGTGCACTGGCGGATCGTCCCCACCGTCATGTTTCGAGTTCCGCCAGGTCAACCAGACTGGCGGGAGCAGCCTGCCGACTACGAACTCGGGCTGGGACCTTGAGATAAGCCTCGACATCGAATGGGCCCATGCGCTCGCCCCTGCTGCCAGCATCCTGCTCGTCGAGGCGACCGATAACTACACTCCGAACCTGCTGGCGGCTGAGCAGTACGCGGCCAACAACGCGGAATACGTCTCCAACAGCTGGGGATCGCCGGAGTTCGCCGGCGAGAAGTCCGACGACTCGTACTTCACGCGGCTAGGAGTCAGCTATTTTTTCGCCGCAGGCGACTCTGGAGGAGCGGTGGAGTGGCCCTCTTCGTCTCCCGATGTGACTTCGGTCGGCGGTACCAGCCTCACGTTCACCGCCGGGGGCAACCTTGTTCGGGAAACAGCCTGGAGTGACGGTGGCGGCGGATGCAGCAGGTATGAGACCGCCAACGCTTATCAGTTGACCGGAGGTGTGAACTGCGCCGGCAGGCGCGCGACGCCCGACCTCGCCCTCGACGCCGACCCAAGATCGGGTGTATCGGTGTACGACAGCGTCTCCTACGAGGATCACTTCGGTTGGTTCACGATCGGCGGCACGAGCGCTTCGACGGTCATGGTGGCTGCGGAGGCGGCGGTGACCGGTGCCGATGTGAACGCCGAGTACGTCTACGCGAACCCCGCCAATATCCCCTTCCGGGCCATCACCGCGGGCAGCAACGGATACCCGGCCTTGCCCGGCTACGACCTCGCGACCGGACTCGGCGCCTGGTCCTACGCTCCGGCGCCGAACGGCCTTAATGCGATGAGTGTCTCTGGCAGTGTCACGCTCAGCTGGCTCGAGCACCGTCTGCGTCACGATGGCCCCCGGTGGATCCAGCAAGAAAACTGCAACGCGCCAGTAGCGCTACTGATGCCGTGCCGAGTACACGGGACTTTTCCGCGCTCTGTGTCACCTATCCCCCCGGCTCGTTCGGTGAAAGGCAAAGGGGGTCCGCGCGATGAAGCGTCATCGTCCTCGTCTGATTTCGACTAGCTCAGCGAGAGCCTCCCACGTGGACACCTACAGTGTCTTCTTTCCGCGCCGGATGTCGGAGGCAGACGCCTTCGAATAACTGGCCGCCTTAGCGATCTCGGAGAGCTTCAAACGTGCCGAGCACTAGGCCCGGTACTTCATGCGACACACATAGCGCCAAGAGTCGCGCGACACGCCAGCGCGTGAGAGAGGAGCCGTTACGCGCGGGCAAGGTAAGGCACAGCGCCCTCTGCGGCGGCTGGAGAGCGCGACAGAACCCCGCATTGCGTGACTAGGTTGACTGATCCAAAGACGTTTCCGACGGTGGCGGCGCAGTCGAGGGATGAGCCGGCTTGCCAATTGAGTCCTGCCTTCCGAGTCCTCCAACTGTTGAAATGTGCCATCCATGGGAGACACCACGTAGGTGCAGTGCCCGAAGGTGGCAAGGGAGCAATCAGCGGCGGACAGGGGAGTGATCCTAGCTTGACCGGCACTTTCGCTCGTACACGTTTCTCCTGGAAGGTCGACCCAATGGATCCGGGCGGCCACGAACTTAGGCTGCGGCGCTGCACCAGCTCCGCAGCTGTTGGCGAAATATCCGTCTTGATCTGCGTCGTTGTCGACAAACCCGGGTTGCTCATCCAGTGAGTGCCGATGAATCGTTCGGGGGTGTGGCTAATAGCACTGCCCCGCAGGCCGGTTCAGCAGGGCTCACACCGGTCGTGATGAGTTTGGTACCCGTCAGTGTCAGCGCTGTGAAAGGGCGACCGGTGGGGCTCGCGCAGCCTGCCTGAGGGTAACCTACGACCGGAGCTGCTGCGACAGCCGGATCAGCCCACTGAGGCACGCGAGCCCCGCATAGGAGACCGTTGACCCTGCGCCGCAACGACACGTCGAAGCCCTCACTGCGCTCAACGCCGACGGCCGACAGGGCTCGAGGGGAGCGCCAGCCCTTGGCGGGGCGCGGGCGCGTGACGATAAAAGATGTCGCCGAGCACGCCGGGGTCTCGCTCGGCACGGCGTCGAACGTGTTGAACCGCCCCGACCGTGTCGCGCCCGACACTTTGGCCCGTGTCCTCGACGCGATCGAGAAGCTTGGTTTCGTGCGCAGCTCGGCCGCGCATCAGATGCGCAGCCGTTCGAATAGCCGGTGCTTCGGTGCCGTCGTGCTCGATGCCTCCAACCCGTTCTCCACAGAGACCGTGCGCGGCCTCGAGGACGCCGTCCACGAGCAGGGTTCCGCGGTGGTTCTGTGCTCCACGGACGGCTCACCGGACAGGGAGGCCCGCTACCTGCGCTGGCTCGAAGAACAACGGGTGCAGGGAATCGTCATCACTCCGGCCACGCGCTCGATCCGCCATCTCGAGACGCTGCGCGACCGGGGAACCCTCGTCGTATTGCTGGACCGGCCCTCCAACCAGGGCGAGTTCTGCTCGGTCTCGGTCGACCACGTCCGGGGCGGGGAGCTCGCAGCTGGTTACTTGTTCGACCTCGGGCACCGTCTCATCGCCTTCATCAACGGGCCGCTCCACCTGTCCCAGTGCGCGGAGCGGCGCCGCGGCATGCGCCGGGCAGCGCGCAGCTCGGGCCTCGTTCCCGAGGAGAGCATCATCGAGTACACGATCGACCCGATCACCGCCTTCGGGCAGGCCGAGCTCACCGTCGACAAGCTCCTCGCCCTCCCGGACCGACCCACGGCCGTTGTCTGCGTGAACGACCAGATCGCCTTCAGAGTGCTTCGGGCCCTCGCCGAGCGCAAGGTGCGTGTGCCGCGCGACATGAGCGTCGTCGGTTACGACGACGTCGACTTCGCGGCGATGCTCTCACCGACGCTCACCTCGATCAGACAACCCAAATACGAGTTGGGGAAGGCCGCGGCCGAGCTACTCATATCCGAGACCATCGACCCGACGCACCGCCACGGGGATATCCGCTTCGAACCCCAGCTCGTCGAACGCCAGTCGACCTCGGCCCGCTCCAAGCTCAACCGCTACAGCCCACGCGGCGCCTGAGGGAGCCCGGGCACCGTGACACCCGGGTCTTTCCCGATCCTCGACAGCCACTGCCACGCCTGGGCCCTCTGGCCGTATGAGCCCCCGGTCCCCGACGCGCCGAGCCGGGCGACGGTCGAACAGCTCATCTACGAGATGGACGCCAACGGGGTCTCGCAGGCACTTGTCGTCTGCGCGGCGACCGAGCTCAACGGCGACAACATCGACTATGTCGCCGCCGGCCGTGACGCTCACCCCGCCCGCCTTCGTGTCGTTGCCGATCTCGACTGCCCGTGGAGTCCGACCTACCACTCGCCGGGCAGCGCGGACCGCCTGGCCTCCCTCGCCGACCGCTACGAGCTGGCCGGTTTCACCCACTACTTCGAGGAGCGCAACGACGGCTGGCTTCTCGGCGACGAGGCCGAGGCGCTGTTCAGCGTCGCCGGGGAACGCCACCTTCTCGCGAGCTTCGCTGTCGGGCCGGCCTGGCAGGCCGACCTGCGCCGCCTCGCCCTGCGCCACCCGGAGGTGACGATCCTCTGCCACCATCTCGGCGATGTCCGAGCCGGCGACGCTGCAGGGCTGGCCGAGGTGGTCGCCTCGGCGGAGGTCCAGAACATCTACGTGAAGGCCTCCGGCTTCCATTACGCCTCCGGGCGCGGCTGGGACGCGCCGTGGCCGGAGGCATTGGAGATGCTGCACCGGATCTTCGACGCTTACGGTCCCGAGCGCCTCTGTTGGGGCTCGGACTTCCCGGCCTCCACACGCTTTTGCACCTTCCGCCAGTCCCTCGAGGCCGTGCGGGCGCATTGCAGCTTCTTCGGCCCCGAGGACCTGCGCCTCGTGCTCGGAGGGACGTTGGCCTCGATCCTCGCCGGGGCCCCGGCACGCGCCTGAGGAGCTCAGCTCGGGGGCGTGCGCAGGCGCACGACCCCGGAGGTCAGCTCGCTCCAGGGCTCGAGCCCGTCGAAATGGCGCCTGCACTCGTCGACCATGAGCGAGAAGAAGCGGCGCCTGCTCTCGTCTGTGACGCCGGCGATGTGCGGTGAGAAGAAGACGTTCGTCAGCTCCACGAGCGGCGAGTCGGCGGGCAGCGGCTCGGGATCGAACACGTCCAAGCAGGCGACGATGTCGCCCCGTTGCAGGCGGGCCAAGAGCGCATCGCCGTCGACCACCTTGCCGCGAGAAACGTTGACGAACACGCAGCCCGAGTCGAGCAGGTCGAGCTCCGCGGCCCCGAGCATCTTCTCGGTGCCGGCGGTGAGAGGCACGAGGACGAAGACGACGTCGCTCTTGAGCACTGTCTCGAGGGGCCCGAACTCGACTCCGTACGGCTCGGCAAGTGCCCTCGGGACGAACGGGTCGTAGACGCGGCACTCGACCTGGAAGGGACGCAGCAGCTCGGCGAGGCGACGCCCGATGTAGCCGAAGCCGATCAAGCCGACGCGCTTGTGGCTGAGCTCCGCCTTTTCGAAGCCCGGGCCCGAGCGCTCGAAGACCGGCACGAAGGCGTTCTCGTGGGCGATCATGCGGCGAAAACTCGCCCCGGCGTTGCGCAGGCCGACAAGAGCAAGGCCGAGGGCCCACTCGGCCGCCGGCCACGAGGAGCCGTGGCTCGTGTCCACGACGCGCACACCCCGGCGGCTGGCGGCTTCGAGGTCGAGCCTGTAAGCGAAGCGGTCGCCCTCGAGCTCGCCGAGCAGGCTGAGTCGCGGCGCGGCCTCCAAGACGGCCGCGCTGACGTGGGGAGCTCCGTGGCAGACGAGGAGGGCATCGAGCCCGCTGGCGAATCCCGCGAGCTCCGCCTCCGCCCGGGCGTCAGGCGGGGGCGGGCCCCCGAGGCCCGAGGCGACGAAGAAGGCCTTGTAGGAGAATTCAGCGAAGGCCTCCAGGCGGGCAACATCGGCGGCGTCGATGTAGACCCGGCGCACGTCCTCGCTGCACGCGAGCCCCACCCGGGGCCTTGTGCCCGAGCCCGGGGTACCCGTCACCTGATCGCCACCGAGCCGTCCTCGCGCTGCGCCGTTCGGGAGAGGTCGGCCGCGACGGGAGGGTACTTCGAGATCCCGGCGTCGTCGAGTTCGATCCCGAGCCCAGGTCTATCGGGGGCGATCAGGTAACCGTCGCGTACCTCGATGACATGGTCCACGATGTCGGTCCAGCGCGGGCCGTCCTGGGGCACGTGCTCTTGGACCTCCCAGTTGGGCACGCACATGCCGAGCTGCACGAGGGCTGCAACCGACACGGGCCCGGATGGGACGGCGTGCGGTATCACCCCGGCGTGGAACGACTCGGCGAGGGCGCAGATCTTCTTTACATGCGTGATCCCGCCGGCGATGCCGACATCCGGCCGGACATAGGCGATCCCGGGCCGCTCGAGGTACTCGGCGAACTCCCAGATGCTCGTGTTGCGCTCACCCGCGGCGACGGGGACCGACACCTTCTCGGCAAACGCCCGCAGCGCCATGACGCTGTCCGGGGGGACCGGGTCCTCCACGAACAAGGGCCGAAGGCGACCGAGCTCGTCGCAGAGCATCACAGCATCCCCGGCTGTCATGTTGCGATGGAGCTCGACACCGAGGTCGATGCTCCAACCCACCGTTTCGCGCACGGCCGCGAAACGCCCCACAAGATCGTCGATGCGGGCCGCCTGGCGCATCGTGTGGTGCTCGTTCTGGAACAGCAGCACCTTGAGGGCGCCGTATCCCTCCACCTCGACGGCGCGCCGAGCGGCCTCGACGAGCTCGTCTGTCGAGTGCTCGTCGACGAGCACCTTCATGGCCCTCACCGCGCGCCGCGCCCGGCCGCCGAGCAGCTGCCATACGGGGACCTCGAAGTGCTTGGCCTTGATGTCCCAAAGCGCCTGGTCCACGGCGCTTATGGCACCGGACACGGCCATTCCCCGAAAGCACAGGGCCCGGTAAAGCTCATTCCAGTGGTGCTCTGTGTCGAAGGCGTCGCGGCCCTCGAGGTAGGCGCCGATCGACGGGATGATCTCGGCCACAGCTGTCGGCCAGCCGAAGAACGTCGACTCTCCGACACCGGTTGTGCCGTCATCGCCGGTGACGCGTACGTAACAGAAACTGCCGGCGGGAATGGCCTCGACAGAAGCTATGCGCATGGTCTTCATGGCTCCTCTCGGCTCGTCGGGCCGTCTCCGGCCGCCGCTCCGCTCTGGAAGGGACGCTCAGTCAACAGCCGGAGGGTAGACGAACTCGGGCTCGATCCGAACCCGTGGAGCCGAGATGAGCTCGATGACCATCGGAACACCTGGCGCCTGGAAGTAGGCGAAAGCACCGTCGCCTTCGGCGCCGAAGCCCCGCGCGCTCTGCAATGGGACGAACCCGTCCCCGAGCGCCTCTGAGACCGCGCCGGGGTGATCCACCACGTACTTGCCGACGTGGTGCAGGCCTTCGCCGTGCTCGGCGAGGTGGTCAGCGAAGATGCTAGGCCCGGCGAGAGGTTGAACGAGCTCGAACTGCATCTCGCCCTGCCACGCGAGCGCGTGGCGGATGGAGAACTCCACCTCCGCGCCGTGGTAGAGCATCTCTTTCAATCGGGGCGGCTCGAGACGGTACGCCGTCCAGGGGCCGATCCCCAGCAAGCTGGCCCAACGCCTCACCGCCTCATCCAGATCCGCGACGACCAGGGCGACCTGTTTGAACGGTGGGGTCAGGAACGAGGAGGCGTTCTCGCTCACGACTGCCCCCGCCCGTTCCCGCCGCCGAGCCCGAGGGCTTCGTTGACCGCCTGCTGGGACCGGGACACCGTCCCGTCGGCCACCTCGTCGATGCGGACGGACTCTCCGAGTGCCCGGGACTCGGCGACCGCCCACACCCCGGCCACGGCGTTAAGCCCCGCCACGCCGTCGACTTCCGGCGGACAACCGTCCACGACGGCGCCGACGAAGTCGTCGAGCTCGATGGCGATCGTCGCCGCGTCGACCTCGGCGAAGGGAAGGTCGTACTCGGTCCCCTCGGGTCCGAAGAAGGACGCCGCGACTCCTCCGAGCTCGAAACCGCCGAGCTCCTTGCGCAGCTCGGCGCCGCTCAATCTGACGTTGCCGAGCTGGACCACGACGGCGCCCCCGGAGCGGTCGGGCGGGACGAACATCGACCCCTGCCGGCCGTGCACGCTGCGCTGGACCCACCGGCGTCCCGGGCCCGACGGCAGGTAGCACAGCTGGACGAGCACGCCGGAGGCAGTCTCGTAAAGGGCTACGAGCGAGTCCTCGCCCGTAGCCCGTATGACGCCCGGCGCGACCTCCTCGATACCGGTCACCGGGGGCGAGCCTGCCGGCATCGTCCGCAACGGCTCGGCAACGAAGGCGGAGCCGAAGACCGTCTTTAGCTCGCCGAGGTAGTAGGCGAAGATGTCGGTGTAGTGCACTCCCATATCGAGCGCGATCGAGCCCGACTCGCGACGATGCCGCCAGGGGCTTATCACCACGGCGTCGTCGCCACCGACGTTCGCCTCCACCATCAGGTGGACCTTGCCGAGCAAGCCCTGGTCGAGCACGGCGCGCGCGAGGCGGTTCGGCCCGTCCCTGCGGTAATTCTCCGCCACGGCGAGCACCGCGCCGGATCCCGGGGCTGCGTCGAGGATCGTCCGGCAGGCCCTGACAGTGATCCCGAGCGGCTTCTCGCAGATGACGTGCAGGCCGGAACTGAGAGCCGCGGCGACGACGAGGTGGTGAAGCGAAGGGTCCGTGACGACATCGAGGGCCTCGACGAGACCGCTCGCGATGAGCTCGGCGTGGTCGGAGAACACCGCCGGGCGCTTACCGAAGAGGCTCTCTACGACACCGGCTGTCTCCTCGGCCGCGGCGAGTCGCGGATCGCACACGGCCGCAAGCTCGAAGCGTCCTGCCCCTACGCGCTCGAGGGCACCGTAGGCGTGCACGTGACGGCGCCCCATTCCTCCGCAACCGACGAGACCGATGGAGATAAGACCCACGCGCTTTCCCCCAAGCGTCAGGTTACTGAAACTTTTCATCAAACTGCGACATCATCGGGTTCCGTGAGCTGGACTGTCAAACGAGAAGGTCGCATCCGGGCCGCCTCCGGCCGTTTTAGACCCAAATCGCCGAAGCGCCAGCGGTATCATCCGCCCGTGGAATTCCTAGTCGAAATCGACATCCGACTCCCCCACGACCTCGGGGCCGAGCGCCGCGACGAGCTGGCGATGGCCGAGTCCGCACGCGGGGGCGACTTGGCGCGGTCTGGGACCATTCGGGCGATATGGCGGGTGCCGGGTCGGCTCGCCAACCGCGGCATTTGGTCGGCGCCGGACGCGACAGCCTTGCACGAGGCGATTGTGAGCCTGCCGTTGTGGCCCTTCATGACCGTGTCGGTCACACCCCTCGCCCGCCATGCCCTGGCGGAGCACTGCCAAGGGATCCCGCCGGGACTAACCACCGCGGGCTGAGCGCCGGATCCGGTGACAGGCTCCAACATTGGCAGCTGGGGCGATCAAAAGGCCGCGGCGACCGACCCGTCGGCCCTGAGCAAGCCCTCCTCGGAGAAGGGGCGATCCCCCACGGGGGCGATCTCGGCGTAGTCCTTCACGAGACTGATGCCGAGCCCCGGCTCCTCGGGTATCTCGCAGTAGCCGCCTTCGCGCCTCACCGTCGTTTCAATCGCCGCCGAGTACGAGGTCTTGTCCTCGTCTAGCGGCAGGTACTCCATCGTCACGAGATTCGGGATGGTCGTACTCAGATGCAGGGTAGGGGCCGTCAGTCCCGGGCCGAGGAAGTTGTGGGGAACGACGCCGCAGTGGTGGGCCTCGGCGATGGCCGCGATCTTGCGGCATCCCGAGAGGCCACCCGCGAGGCCCACATCGGGCCGGACGATGATGGCGACGTTGCGTGAGAGCAGCTCGCTGAACTCCCAGATCGAGCTGAGCCGCTCACCCGTCGCGATCGGCGAGTCGATGCGCTTGCAGATCTCGGCCTGGGTGTCGATCGAGTCGATCTGGATCGGGTCCTCGATGAACAGGGGATGGAACTGGGCGAGGGCGTTGCAGACAACTATCGCCTTGGCCGGATCCAGCTTGCGATGCAGCTCAAAGATCAGGTCGATCTCGTCCCCGCCGGCCTCGCGCGCCGCGGCCGCCATCGCGCACGCCGAGTTCACGATCTGGCTCATCGAGAGGTCCTCGTAGCCGTGTACGAGCGGGTCGAACTTGACGGCCGTGAAACCCTCGTCGATAGCCCAGTTGACCGAGGAGACGATCTCATCCGGCGTGCCGCCTCCGACGAGCACGTGAAGCCTTACCCGATCTCTGGTCCTGCCGCCGAGCAGCTCCCAGACCGGCACCTTCAGCGCCTTGCCCTTTATGTCCCAGAGGGCAAGGTCGATCGCCGAGACGGCCGCTGACAAGATGTTGCCCCTGAAGGGGCGCACTCTGAAGCCGAGATGCCAGAGATGCTCGATCCGGAAGGGGTCGGCGCCGATCAGCAGGGGAGTCAGCTCGTCGAGCACGCCCGCGACGCCACGCGGGTAACCCCACCCTCCCGATTGGCCGAGCCCGGTTATACCGCTGTCGGTGGTCAGCCGCACGAAGGTGTGCTGTGCCGTCAGCTCGCAGCCGACCTCAAGCACCTCGACGGATGCGATCTTCACTTGTCACCCCCAGGTCTCGCCACCTGCGCAAGACGGTACTCCCGCCGGGGTGTCGGCGCGGGCGCAGGGCCTTCGGGCGCCTCTTAGGACTCGACTAGGTCGCGGGCCGCCTCCATCACGTCCTCGCAGCTCACGAGCCAGGCCTCCTCGAGACGGCCCGCGTAGGGGATCGGCGTCTCGGGCGAGGCGAGGAGCTTTGGAGGAACGTCGAAGAACTCGAAGTTATCCCCGGTCATACGTGCGATCAGCGAGGCGCCCCATCCACCGCCCGGGGGACCTTCCTGGACGACGAGGAGACGGGCCGTGCGTGCCAGGCTCTGTGACACCGCCTCGTCGTCGAAAGGCACGAGGGTGCGCGGGTCGATGACCTCGAGCTCGATTCCATCGGCGGCGAGGCGATCGGCTGCCTCAAGGGCGCGATGGCGCATCTGCTGTGTCGCCACGACCGTCACGTCCCGCCCAGGCCGAACCACGGCTGCCTCGCCGAGGCTGAAGGGCCCGGTGGGGATCGTGCCCTTCAGCCCCAGCAGGTTCTTGTGCTCGAAGACGAGCACGGGGTTGTCGTCTCGGACCGCGGCCCGTAGCAGGCCGTAGCAGTCCTCGACGGTGCCGGGAACGGCGATCTTCAGACCTGGCACGTTCAAGAACCAGTTCTCCGTCGCCTGGGAGTGCTGGGCGGCGAACCCGGCCCCGGCGCCGTTGGCCATCCTCACCGTGACGGGCAGGTTGGCCTGGCCGCCCGTCAGGTAGCGGAATTTGGCGAGCTGGTTGGCGAGCTGGTCGAAGGCCACGCCGGCGAAGTCGGCGAACATGATCTCCGCGATCGGCCGTAGGCCCATGATCGCGGCCCCGATCGCGGTGCCGACGATCGCCTGCTCGGAGATCGGCGTGTCCCGCACGCGCTCTGGCCCGAATCGCTCGAAGAGACCGACGGTCGACTTGAACACGCCCCCCGCCGCGCCGACGTCCTCACCGAAGAGGATCACGTCGGGGTCGGCCTCCAACTCATCGGCTATGGCCTGGGCGATCGCCTCGCGACAAGTGAGCTGTTCAGTCATCGGTACACGTCCTCGTACAGGCGCTCGAGCGAGGGCTCCGGCCAGCTTTTGGCCCTCTCCAAGGCAGCCTTAACCTCGGCCGCGACCTCGGCGCGGATCGAGCCCAGCTCCTCTTCGGTCGCGGCGCCAGCAGCCCGCACTAGCGCTTCGAAGCGGGGGATCGGGTCGCGTTTCAGCCACTCCTCGAGCTCGCCCTCGGGACGGTACTTGGCCGGGTCCGAGCGGGAATGACCCTCGTAGCGGTAGGTGTCAGCCTCGATGAGAGTCGGCCCGTCGCCGGCGCGGGCACGCGCGAAAGCGTCAGCCGTGACCTGCCGCACCGCGAGCAGATCGTTGCCGTCCACCGGCACTCCCGGGATGCCATAGGAGGCAGCCCGTTCACAAAGGCGGGAGATGGCAGTCGTAGCGGCAAGGGGGCTGTACTCGCCGTAATGGTTATTCTCGATCACCACGACCACCGGCAAGTGCCAGACCGCCGCCATGTTCAGACTCTCGTGAAAAGCCCCGATGTTCGTGGAACCGTCGCCCGTGAAAGCGACGCTGAGCGTGCCCGTTTTGCGGTGCTGTGCGGCGAGCCCTGCCCCGATCGCGATTGGCAGCTGGGCGCCCACGATTGCGTTCGAGCCGATGATGCCCTTTTCGAAGTCCGCCAGGTGCATCGAGCCGCCCTTGCCCCCGCACAAGCCGCCTTCGCGACCGAGTATCTCTGCGAACGAGGCGTCTATGGCCGCACCCGCCGCAAGGACGGCGCCGTGGCCGCGGTAGGTGCACGACATCACGTCTCCTGGCGTTAGCAGCGAGCACACGCCGACGGACACGGCTTCCTGCCCCTGGCACAAGTGTGTGCTCCCACGCACAAGGCCTGATCCGAAAAGGCCTTTGACCTGATCTTCGAAGCGGCGGATGCGCATCATCGAGCGCAAGAGATGCTCCCAGTCGGGCGGCAGTCCCCCCTCCGCGCCAGGATCGCCTGGACGCGAAAGGCCCGCTTCAGCGCTGGTCTGGCTCATGAACCACTCATCCTGCCTCCGTAGTGACCGACGCTGCGGCCGAGCTGCGCCCGACTCTCGGGGCCCGCCGGGGCGCGAACTACGCAGTCGCCACGGTGAGAGGGCCTATTTCGAGAAATTTGGCGAATGCCTTGACAAGTCCCCCCACACTCGGTAGCTTCCCACCAGTCCGTTGAAACATTACAACGCGGACGGGGGGAAAGTCCAGTGAACGTGGAGACGACGGCGGGGGGTCGGCGCCTGTGATCGATCCGCATCGGGAGCTCGGCTTACAACGTGTGAACTGGCCCTTTGGGCCAGGTCGCCGGCAGGCAGCCGGGAGTGGATCGTCTGATGTCGACAGGCAGGCAGACCAAGGTTTTTCCACCGATGACGGGGCGACTCTCCTGGCACGCCCAGGACCTACTTGGTAAGCAAAGGAGATCAGATGAGAATACTTGGCCCTCGCAGCGCGGGTGGCGGAAAAACTGGCAGCGGGGCGCCCGTAAGGCGTTCCCGGGTTCGTCGGAACGTCACGGCGGTTGTGGGCACTTGCCTCCTCGTGGGCAGTCTCTCCACGGTCGCGGCGCATGCGTCCGGCGCCTCCACAAAGGTCAGCCGAGGGCTCAGTGGAACCCTCACCATGAACGTGTTCACGTTCACGACGCCAGTCCTGCAACCGGTGATCGCTGCGTTCAAGAAGCTGAACCCAGGCGTGACCATCAAAGCCGCCAACGTCGTCAACACGCCCGACACGTACGTGCCTTTGCTGCAGACAGAGCGCCTCGCCGGCAACGAGCCCGACATCGACGAGACCTACGACGTCTTGACGCCGACCCTCGAGGTTGACGGCCTTATCGCCGACCTCTCGCCGGACTTGAAGGCCGGCCATCCGTACGCGCAGAGCTACTGGTACCCGAGTTTCCTAGCGTCCTACATCCCACCCAAGGGCGCGCCATTCGGAGTGGGGCAGGTGTTCGCATTGCCAAACGAGGCCGACGCGACGGTCATCATGTACAACGAGAACGAGTTCAAAGCCGCCGGTGTTCCGTTCCCGAAGAACGGCTGGACCTGGAGCCAGATGCTCGCTGACGCCGCCAAGCTGAAGATCGGCTCGGGCAACTCGCAAAAGCAGTACGGAATCTGCGAGCGCCCGGACTGGCAGGCCGAGTACAATCCGGTCCTCAAGGCCTACGGTGTGACAGGGTTCACGGAGACCACGCCGACGCTCGACACCCCGGCAGCTCTCAAAGCTTGGGCGCTCATGATCGACCCCATGCTGAACGGCGACGCGGTTCCAGAGGCCCAGCAGCAGGCCAAGAACGGCTCGTCCGGATGCGAGCCCTTTTTCGAGTCCGGTGAGGCAGCGATGTCGATCGAGGTACGTGGCAACCTTCCTGGTCTCCAGACGGCGATCGGGAGCAAATTCGCGTACAACGTGGTCCCGATGCCATCAGTCACCGCCGCCAACGGAAAGCAGGTCATCCCGACCGGTGGAGGCAGCCTTGGCTGGTGCCTCGCCCCCGGGCAGACGCACAACACCCTCGCGCTGGCGTTCTTGAAGTACCTGTTCTCCTCCGCCGGTCAGGTCGTAGCCGAGAAGACCTTCGGTGTCGTGCCGGCAGAGGCAGCCAACAACGGCCCGATGGCCGTCTGGCGGACCCAGTCGGGTGGCCCGGCGAACAGCTCCGCGTACGTGACCGCCGCCGCCACGGCGACGATCGCCCCGCAGACTCCGGGTACCGTCTTCACGCTTTCGAACACCGACGTCCCGGCCGCCGTCACCGCCGCGACCACCGGTCACGAGAGCATCGCGAAGGCGTTCACCAACCTGCAGAGCCAGATGCTGTACGCGTACACGCTGAACGGGTAGCACCGCTACACGCTGGGCGGTTAAGTAATGATGTGTGAACGGTCGGCTCGAGGCTTGAGCCGGCCGTTCAACACTTTCTGCAGCGACGAGCACAATAGTCTTCCTGCTTCATACAGATCCGTCCTCATCTTGGAAGGTTGGGCTTGATGTCCGTGACGCAGCTGCCGGAGCCGATGACCGTGTCCCTTAACGCACCGGCTGCGCCCGCGCGCCCTCACAAGAAACGGGGTGACGGCCGCTGGGCGGCACTCATCGTCTTTCCTAACCTGGCGATGTTTACCCTGTTCATCATCGTCCCGATCCTCGGCGGGCTCTACTTGAGCTTCACCTCCTGGGACATCACCAACGGACTCCCGAAATGGATCGGGCTGGCGAACTACCGCCAGATGTTCCACGACCCCGCCGTGTGGCAGGCATCGCTCACGACCCTCAAGTTCATAGCCTTCGGCGTCATTCCGACGGTGATCATCTCGCTGTGGCTGGCGATGCTGATCAACTTCCGCTTCCGCTTCTTCAGCGTCGTTCGGTCCCTCTACCTGATCCCCGCCGCCATGTCCTTCGCCGCCTCGGCAGTCGTATGGAGGTTCATCTTCCAGGACGGCCCCGGCTACGGGATCCTCGACTACATCATCACCAAATTCGGGGTCTCCAACCCGCCGGACTGGCTCGCGAGCACGACGTGGGCGTTGCCTGCCCTCGATATCATCACCATCTGGCTCAGCTTGCCCATCGCGACGGTCTTGTACCTCGCAGCCCTGCAGCGGATCCCGGACTCGGTCATCGAGGCCTCCACGCTCGACGGTTGCGGGCCGATCCGGCGGATCCGCTACATCATCTGGCCCGGTGTGCGTTACATGACGCCGCTTGTGGCGATAGTCGCCCTGCTCTCGTTCACCAACGGCTCTTTCGACCTCGTCAGGATCCTCACACAAGGCGATCCGATCGGTGCCACGCAGACGCTGATCTATTACATCTACTTCGAGTCGTTCAACTTCGGCGCCTGGGGCTACGCGGCAGCGCTCTCGATCCTCCAGGTCGTCATCATCGCCGGCATCCTGCTCATTCTCCGCGGATTGTCCGCTCTGGTGAACCGATGGTGACAGCACGGCATGTGAAGGAGAAGATGATCTCTCCCCGTGTCACGAAGCGGGTCAGGGTCCTGATCGCGGCAGTCGTCGGCTTTGTGATGTCCGCACCCCTGTTGTACGTGCTGGCCGGCTCGCTGATGTCGAACTCGCAGCTCTCGGACCAGCCGCCGCAGTTCATCCCGAATTCGTTCCATTTCGGGAACTACCCGGACGCGTTCCACGGCCTGACGCAAGTCATCGACGTGCGCAGCTTCGTGAACTCGGTCATCTTCACCGTCGGCGTCGTCGGCCTGCAGTGGCTCTTGTGCATTAGCGGCGGCCTCGTGATCGCGAAGATGCGCTTCAGAGCGCGGGGCCTGATCACGGCCCTGTTCGCGATCTCTCTTTTCATCCCACTGATCACGACGCTGATCCCGACCTTCATCGTCACCTACAAGCTGGGCCTGATAAACACTTATCCAGGTTTGATACTCCCGATCGCGGCCCAGACCGGGTTCGGTTCGCTGCTGTTCCGCCAGTACATCAAACAGCTGCCCGAGGAGCTCTTCGACGCCGCCCGCATCGACGGCGCTAACTGGTGGCTGATGCTGAGGCGTCTCGTGATACCGCTCGCGAGACCTGCTACGGCGGCGTACCTCGCGATCTCCGTGCTCACTGCATGGAACATGTTCCTGTGGCCGCTTGTCGCCGCGGAGGGGGGGTCGTTGCAGGTGCTGACCCAGACCCTTGCGACGGTCGGCAGCTCGAACCAGGGACAAATAACGCCGCCGAATGTCATCTACGCCTCGGTCGTGATCGTGACCGTGCCGATGATCCTCGTGTTCCTCGCCGTCCAGCCCGCTTTCATCAGGGGCCTAGCCGGATCGGGCGTGGAATGAATATGCGCGGAGGTCCCGACTGCGAAGCATGTGCCGATCGATCGGATGCTCCATTTCGTACTGACAGTCTCTGTCGGAAGGAGTAGCTCCGGATCCTTCTCGCCGAATGCCTCCTGCTCATCTCACTACTACTCCTAGGAGACCGTTGCCCGTCCGCTCCATCTTCCATGTCGGCTTTGTCGTAAGCGACCTAGATTTGAGCCTTCGTTTCTATTGCGAAGGGCTCGGACTCGTCCTACGGCACCGGCAGCTACAGCACAATGCCTACACCTCCAGCCTCGTCGGGTATCCGGACGCAGTCTTGGAGATCGCCCAGCTGCGTTTCGCCGACGTCGAGCCTCCGCCGTCCGGTCACGTCATCGAGCTCATCAGCTACGAGCGGCCGCCGAGCGCTCCGGCGGACCTCGAACGGAGCACGCTCGGTGCCGGCCATCTCGCCTTTATCGTCGACGACGTCTTCGAAATGTCCGAGCGTCTCCGGTCCTTCGGTGCCCAAGTGATAAACGAGCCAGTCCAGATCACCGAGGGGATCAACGTCGGCGGCTGGGACATCTACCTGCATGACCCTGACGGGATCACTTTGGAGCTGCTGCAGCCGGCGGGAGCCGGAGGTGCCCGCCATGGATAACGGAGCGAGGGACCGCTTCGCCGGGGCGTCGGCCGTCGTGACCGGCGCCGGACAAGGAATCGGAGCCGCCATCGCCAAGGGACTGGCCAAGAACGGCGCACACGTGGTAGTAAACGGCCGCCGTGCCGCCACGCTCGAGGCGGTCTGCGAGGCGATCACCAAAGAGGGCGGCTCGGCAGAATACTGCGTCGGAGACATCACCGACCCTGTCCATGTCGAGAGCATCATGGAGTTCGCGGCGGGAAGGCACAAGGTCCTGGACATACTCGTGAACAATGCCAGCATCCCCGGGCCGACAACACGACTTGCTGACCTCACCTTGGAGCAGTGGAACGAGACCGTGGCTGTCAACCTCACGGGGGTATTCCTCGCCTGCAGGGCTGCCCTGCCCTACCTGGAGCGCTCGGGACACGGCAAGATCGTCAACATCGGTTCGGCGGCGGGCAAGGAGCCTCTGCCGAATCGTTCCGCCTACGCGGCCGCAAAGATCGGTGTGGTCGGGCTCACACGGACCCTTGCCCATGAAGTTGGCCTTGCCGGGATCAGCGTGAACGTCGTCTCTCCGTGGCTCGTCGAGAACGCCCGACTAAGGGGCGTCTTCTTCTCCATGGCGAAAGAACGCGGCCTCACCGCGGACGAGCTGCGAGCCGAGATGACCGAGGAGACTGCCTTCAAGCGCACGGTGAGCGAAACCGACGTCGTCGAGGTCGTGCTCTTCTTGTGCTCGCGCGCGGCCGACAACATCACCGGGCAGGACATCAACGTCAACGCCGGCGCCATCATGCACTGATCCGGTTACTGCGCCCGTCCGTACAGCCAGCCTGAACGTCCGCGGGGCATGGAATCACTATCTATCAATGGCTTCCTGGCATACCTTGTGGTCCCCATACCTAGCGCGCTGGTGGCAGTACCTGCATCACTCTCTGGGAGATGGCAGCTGCACGACTTACGCGACGTCCTCCTACAAGTGACCGCGGAGACCACTGTCACGCCGGTCACCTGGACGCAGTTCGTGAGCTGATCGACGGCCGGAGGTGGCTGACCCTGACCGAGTGATGTTTTATGGACGCTGTTCCTGATCAATCATCGTGACCTCGTCGGGTGTTAGCACAACCGTCCCGGCCAGAAGCGAGTCCATGATCGTGGCCGGCCTCCGTGCCCCCGGGATCGGGATCAGATTCGGCGACTTCGCCAGCAGCCACGCCAGGGCGACGCGCTGGGCCGATACGGCGTGCCGCTTGGCGACACGCTCTAGCGACGGGTGACGCCCTCCAAGCCCGGACGCCCCGTTACGACCTCCGAGTGGCTGGTAGGCGAGAAAGGCGATGCCCCGCTCGTCGCACAGCGCAGCCTCGGGCTCGCTCGCCATCGCCGAGATGGAGAGCTCGTTCTGAACTGAGGCAAGGCGGCCGCCGAGCACGTCCGACGCGATTGTGATGCGCGACGAGTCGGCGTTAGAGATGCCCGCCATCTGGATCAGTCCCTCATCGAGGAGGTCACGCAGGGCGCCGACGCTCTCTGCGAAAGGCACAACCGGGTCGGGCCAATGCAGCTGGTAGAGCCCAATCGCCTCGGCCCCAAGACGGCGGAGCGACTCTCGGCACGCCCGTTTCAGGTAATCCGGGCGCCCGTCGATTCCCCACGCTGTGCCCTCGCGAGTGTGACCACCTTTGGTGGCGACGAGGATATCCTCGGCTGTCGAGCCGTAGCTCGACAGGGCTCGACGAACAAGCAGCTCGTTGTGGCCGAAGTCCTGCTCTGACAGCGCGTACGCGTCGGCCGTATCGATCAAACTTACGCCTAGGTCGAGCGCGGCGTGGATGGTGGCGATCGCCTGCGCTTCGTCCGGGCGCCCTTCGTTGGAGAGTAGGCAGGTACCGAGGCCGATCTCGCTCACCCTCACTGCTCCAATACGTCGGTGTTTCACGCGACCTTCCGTGACGTCATTCCGAAAGAAAGCGGTTGTCGGGCAAAAAAGTGAAGGCCGGGTCCGACGCTTCTGGTCTCCCAAGAACGGGCGCGAACGCAGGGTGACCTTCTCGTGACTGTCACGCTAACCGTACATGTTGAAAGGCATCCCTGGGGAACCGTTCGTTTAGTGAAGTGCTGAATTAAGTCTCGAATGTGTGCACATAAAGACGAAAACCGGATGCATTGCCGCGGGGAAGCATGTGGGAAGAATCGGCGTTACGCGCAGGGCAAGGCAAGGCACATCGCCCTCTGTGGCCGATGGATAGCGCGACCGAACCTCCTGGTCCCGGGACAACGTTGCACGCTCAGCAACATCCGGCATCGACGAGCCGTCGTCGAGGGCGGAGCATCGACGGGTCTTGACGGTCGCTCTGGCGGTCGGAGCCACTGGACCGAGTTTCGGTTCGCGGAACCGATCTCTCGCGCTCGGCGCCCACGCTCACGTCTGCGCTGAGGAGCATCATGGTGATCGCGGCAAGTCCGCCGGCTAGATGTGGCCGCTCACCTGGAAGGGGGAATGGATGTTTGACCCGTTGAAGCTCAAGCCGCGTCCACTCTGGGATGAAGAGTTACCTGTTAGAGGTGACCTCCATTTCGCCGTCGGTTTTGGTCCAAAGAGTGCACTCGTGTCACGCATTATTGCTGCCGGCACGGCTAGCCGTACTAACCATGTCGGAATCATCACGGAAGTGACTCAGCCCGACCCACAAGAGCCGGCTGAATGGAAGATCGTCGAGGCATTAGCAGGAGGCGTCGTTGAGGACCTGCATAAGCGCCCACCTAACTCAACCGTGATACGGGTGTCTGACGATCCGGAGGTCAGGGAGGCTTTGGCTGCCGAAGCTGAGGAGAAAGCCAAGGGACCTCCCCACATCGCCTATGACTGGTGGGCAATCGGTCGGATACTGTTCGTTGGACTCATGGGCAGAGTTCCGTTCCTGACGTTTCCCATCCTGGCTGGCCCACCGTTGGCGCGTTATGTCAGTCCAGCGTGGCTCTCCTTCGTCATTACCGTGGCCGGAATACTGGTGCTATACCGGGCCCGGGGACTGCTCTTCCGCTTGGCCATGAAGTGTCCTTGGCCAGCGCCCAGTATGAAGAACCACGCGATTTGCTCGGCCTTCGCGCGCGAGGTGATCCAGGACGTGTTCACCCCGGCAGCACTGCCGGGCCTCAGCTCGGAAGATGTGGCCATCACGTCGCCTGGAGACTTATTCCAGGAGCTGCTCCATCGCTGCGATTACTGGACCGCTGTACCCCACCGCCAAGCGGTCGTCGACCAGCCGCAACCCCGTAGAAGTCGTTAGGACACTCCGTAGAGCAGTAGACATCGCTGAGAGCTAATGAGTGTCGCGGGCCGGAGGTACTCCGGCCAACCGTCCGGAGCAGTCGGTGGTTTCGTCGAACTGTCGCTAGCGATGTTGAGGTTTGCGCAGCCGGCGCGTTGCGAGGCAGCCGACGATGTCGACTCGCCGAGGTATGACCTGAAGTTGTGGATCACCCACTCGTCCAAAGGCGCGACGTACCTTCCTCGTTGAAATCCAAGACGAGCAGCCGGCGTTAGCGCGCCGGCGAGGAAGGGACGCCGATGTTGA
>JBEKMZ010000014.1:0-72109 GCA_049523315.1 Acidimicrobiales bacterium
ACGATTGCCCATCGCCTCACCCAGATGGCCCTCGTGATCACATTGCTCATCACGGCGAAGCTCATCGACTGGCGCGATCGCTGGAGTCCGCGCTGAACGCCTATCCGCGCAATCTCTAAGCCGCCCGCTGCGTTTTGCCGATGGAAATGACATGGCCAGCGTCGCGCCGTTAGGTCTGATTGGCGCGGCTGTCGCCGTCGCCCTTCTTCTCTTCTCCTGGGGCTGGATCCGCGCGGCGCGGTTCCGCTCCGAGCGCGGTAAGGCTCCCTGGGCCATTCCTCCCGCCGGATGGGGAGCCATCTACCTGGTGGTCCCTGTCGGCCTGATCCTCTACTCGGCTGCCTCGCGCACGACCCAGGTCGTGGACCCGTCCCTCGCCTACCGAGCCGACACGGTAATCGCGGACACCGCCGAGGAACGCGAGAAGCTCCGGCGGATCGCGAGCGAGCTGCCGTTGCTGCGCCCGCCGCAACCAGACGTCCGCGGCTGGCACATCGACCCGTATCGGCAGCGGCGCTTCCGCTTCTACGACGGCCAGCGCTGGACCCGAGAGGTGACCGACGACCCCGCCCTCAAGATGTCGGTGGCGGTCGGAGACCCGAAGGCTGAGCTGAAGCGGCGGCTGCAGGCGTTGCCACCGCCAGCGCACAAGGCCGCTTCGTGGCACATCGACCCGCTCGGCACCTACCACTTCCGCTACTTCGACGGGCAGGAGTGGACCGAGGAGGTCCACAAGGAGCGGAGGTCATCGTGAGCTTTGCTCCGGGGGGAGGGCTCGAACCTCCAACATCCGGCTCCAAAGGCCGACGTTCTGCCGATTGAACTACCCCGGAAGGAAACCTCCGCCTGCATTTTTACAACAGCGGGCACGACGGGCCCGCCCCGCGGCGCCTGCCAGGGCCCCGGCACGACCTCCGAGCCGGCGAGGGCGCGCCGATTCGATCTGCCGATGGGCAAGTCTTGCCCATCTTCGGCTAGCGTTCCGCCAGCCATGGGATCACTGATCAAGAAGCGCCGCAAGCGAATGCGCAAGAAGAAGCACAAGAAGATGTTGAAGCGCACCCGCTGGCAGCGACGCGCCGCCGGCAAGTAGCAAACCTCCCCAACCAGCCGGTCGAAAGCGCGAAGTCCCGTCTTATCGCCAGGCCGCCAGATCGTCGCGCCCTCGCCCCCTAAAGCGCCGGAGTGCTCGACGCGACGGTGACGAGGGCACTTTCATGCTCGGCCCTCACCGCCTGGGCTAGCTCGGTCACGAGACGAGCCGCCGTGTCGCGGTCACGCTCGAGGTACCACGTGCCCCCGCTCCCGGCGAGCCGGGGCCGTTCCCCCGCAACGGCCTCCACGAGATCGCGCCACCACGAGAGGCGTGGCACCAACGCGAGCGCCGCCGGCTCGAGATCGTTGCCCAGCTCGCCTGACGGACCACCGAGACTGTCCCAGGCCCGGTAGACCTCCGGGGTCGACACGACCAGGCGAGGTGTGACCAGCACGGCCGTGAAGGCCTCGAAGTCGAGCGGCTCGACCCGCTCGCCGACGCCGCTCACTCGGGCCCTCCCGCCCACGACACAGAACGGCACGTCGGCCCCTAGGCCAGCGGCTATCTCCGCGTCGAGCACGCCCGCCCAGCGCAGCACCGCCGCCGCATCGGAGGAACCCCCGCCGAGGCCGGCCCCGGCCGGGATCCGCTTCCTGAGCCTCACGCGCGCTCGCCGGCCGGCCGCCCGCAGCGCCCGGACGACGAGGTTTTCAGCCCCGGACGCGACACTGGCCGGGGCGGGGACCTCGCCGATGAACTCGAGCTCGTCGAGGACCTCGAAGCCGTCGGCGCCCTCTTCGATCTCGATCTCGTCGGCGAGGTCCAGGCTCACCATCTCGGCCTCGAGGAGGTGGTAGCCGTCAAAGCGGACCCCGACGACATGGAGCGAGCGTGTCAGCTTGGCGGGGGCTCGGAGGCGATCGACCGGCGGCATGCGACCAGCTTGCCCCACTTCTCGACGCTGAGCTCCTCCGCCCGGGAGCGGCCGTCGACCCCGGCGGCGATGAACACGCTCTCCCCGATAAGGCCGTCGAGGGAGCGCCGCAGCATCTTGCGACGACCGGCGTAGCCGGCACGCAGGAGCAGATCGATCTCCGCGTAGCTCGCCTCGGCGGGATCGACGGCAGGTGATTCGCGTCGCTCGATCTCGACGAGCACCGACTCGACCTTCGGGCGGGGGAGGAATACGCCCGGTGACACCCGACCGACGAGCGAGGCGGTGGCGAAATAAGCCACACGCACCGACACCGCACCGAACCCGGTGCCGCCAGGAGCCGCGGCGAGGCGCTCGCCCGCCTCGCGCTGGACCATCACAAGCATGCGGCCGATCGCGGGCACGTCCCGGAGCAGGTCAAGCACGAGGGGGGTGGCGACGTTGTAGGGCAGGTTGGCCACGAGCACCCAACGCGGTTCCGGCGCGAGCAGCCGCGCCCAGTCGCACGACATCGCGTTGGCATGGACGACTCTCACCCCGAGCGGTTCGACCATCTCGCGAAGCACCAGAACGATGCCTTTGTCGATCTCGATCGCGGTCACTCGCGCCCCGGTCGCGGCCAGGGCGACCGTCAGGGACCCGAGACCGGCCCCGATCTCTAGGACCGGGTCGCCCGGGCCGACACGAGCAAGCCGCGCGATGCGCTCTGTGATGTTCGGGTCGACGACGAAGTGCTGGCCGAGCGCCTTGGACGGATGCAGGCCGTGCTCACTCAAAAGACGCGCGACCTCGCCCCTGCCCGGTGGGCGCCGAAGCGGGAGCGGAGCGCTGCCGCTTTGGGCCTGTGAGATCTCAGACTCCGATGCCGAATGCCTTGTCGGCGTTCATCCACGTCACCGCGGCCAGGACCTCGGGCTCCAATGCCTTCAGCTGGCCGATCGCGTTGCCGACCAGGGTGACGTTGCTCGGGCTGTTTCGCCGCCCGCGATGGGGCACCGGCGTGAGGAACGGTGAGTCCGTCTCGATCAACAGGCTGTCGAGCGGGCAATGGACAACGACCTGGCGCAGCTCCTCGGCGTTGGCGAAGGTCACGATGCCGCTGAAAGAGAGGAAGCCGCCCACGCCCAGGCACTGCTTGGCGTCCTGCTCGCCACCGGTGAAGCAGTGGAAGACCGTTCTGGCAGGGACGCCCTCGCGCTCCAGGATTGAAAACGTGTCGTCCCAGGCTTCTCGCGTGTGGATGACGAGGGCGAGGTTGCGCTGGTGCGCAAGTGCCACCTGGGCTGCGAACACGTCGCGCTGGACCTCACGCGGCGAGCTGTCGTAGTGGTAGTCGAGCCCACACTCGCCGATGGCCACGACGCGCTGTCGCCGCAGACCGCCGCCCGCCGACAGCTCGCCGATCAACTCGTTCAAGGTGGCGAGGCCGACCTTGGCGTCGTGCGGGTGCAGTCCGACGGTAGCCCAGACCTCGGCCCCCCGGCCCAACGGTGAAGGCCCAGCGCCCGAAGAGGGCGACTGGCCCGCGCTCGCCGAAAGCTCGGCCGCCATCCTCACGGCGTGGCGCGACGACTCGTCGTCGGTCCCGGCGCAGATCATGCGCCCCACCCTGGCCGCCCTCGCCAGGGCCACGGTCTCGGCCGGATCAGGATCGTCCTGCAGATGGCAGTGACTGTCGGTCCAGATCGCCGTCGGCAACGAGGAGCCGCCTGACACGGGCGATCGCTGTGTCTCGCCCGCGCGCGCCCTGGCGGCCTGCTCGGCCGCCTCCTGATCGCCGGCGGGCGCCCGACGGCCGCCACCGGCGAGGCGCCGCAGCCAGGAGCCCTCCCGATGGTCGTCCCGCGCCTTCGGCTCGCTCGATTCGTCCACGTCTCCTCTTTCGCTCAATGGTTCGTGGCACGCCGCGGGAAGAGCGGCTCGCCCTTTGTCACCCTCAGGCCATCCGGGTACCCGCCCCAGGAGAGCACGCCGTCGTCGCCAGCCGCGCCAGGCTCGTCAGGCCGGCCCGCGAGCCCAATCCGCGCCCACAGCTCGGCCGCGATGCTCGGCATTACCGGCGAGACGAGCACGGCCACGATGCGGAGCGCTTCGAGGGCGTCCCCGAGCACGGCGTCGATGGCGGGACCGGGCTCGAGCTTCCACGGCTCGACGGCCTCGAGCTCGGCGTTCGCCGCCCGGACCAGGCGCCAGGTCGCTTCCAGGGCCTCGTGGCCGGCAAAGCGCCCCCAGGCGGCCCGCCAGGCGGTCACGACTTCGCCCGCCACCTCGCTGAGCCGGACACCGGGGACGGCGGGCCTCGGGGCGGGGCCAATACCGCCGCGCTTTGAGGCGACGACGGCCGCGACCCGGGCCAGAAGGTTCCCCAGGTTGTTGGCGAGATCCGAGTTGTACCTCGCTACGAGACCCTCGTAGGTGAAGTCTCCGTCAGCGCCGAGTGTCACCTCGCGCACGAGGTGGTACCTGAGCGCGTCGACGCCGATGTCATCGGCGAGCTCGACGGGGTCGATCTGGTTCAGCTTCGTCTTCGACATCTTCTCGCCGCCCACCAGCAGCCATCCGTGGACAATGAAGCGCGCCGGCGGGTCAATACCCGCGGCGAGGCACATCGCCGGCCACCAGACACAGTGGAAGCGGATGATGTCCTTGCCCAACAGGTGATGGACGGCGGGCCACCACTCGGAGAAACGACCGGGGTCCTCTCCGTAGCCGATGGCGGTTATGTAGTTGATGAGAGCGTCGTACCACACATAGACGACATGGGCGCCGTCCCAGGGCACCGGTATGCCCCAGTCGATCGAGGTCCTCGTGATCGAGATGTCCTGCAGGCCGCCCTTGATGATCCCGAGCGCCTCGTTACGTCGGGACTCGGGGAAGACGGCCTCGGGATGGCTCTCGTACCACTCGAGCAGGGGCTGCTCGAAACGTGAGAGCTCGAAGAACCAGTTCTCCTCCGTGAGCCACTCCACCGGCCGCTCGTGGATGGGGCAGAGCTGGCCCTCGGACAAGTCGCCTTCTGGGTAATAGGCCTCGCACGAGACGCAGTACCAGCCCTCGTACAGGCCTTTGTGCATGTAGCCGTTGTCGTAGATCGCCTGCATGAACCGCTGCACACTCTCGTGGTGGCGCGCCTCGGTCGTGCGGATGAAGTCGTCGTTGGAGATATCGAGCGCCGCCCAGGCCTCGATGTAGCGGCGGCTCATACGATCGACCCACTCCTGGGGCGCGAGGCCCTGTTCGTGGGCCGCCCGGGCCATCTTCAGGCCATGCTCGTCGGTGCCGGTCAGGAACCACGAGTCGTCGCCGACGAGGCGGTGAAAGCGGACGAGCGCATCCGCGTTGACAGTCGAGTACGCCGTACCGAGATGGGGGGCGTCGTTGACGTAGTAGATGGGCGTGGTCAGGAAGAAACGGCCGGGCACCCTCCCAAGTTACCGGTCGCCGCGGGCGAGCGAAGTCTCGTAGGCGAACCGCTTCGGCACCCCTAGCTCGTCTGCCGCCTCGCTGGCGGCCTGGCGGCGGCTCAACCCCGCCGACATCCGGCTCTCGACTGCGAGCGTGACCTCCTCCGGGCTCGGGAGCGAGCGCTGTTGCGGGGGCGCCCCGGCGACCACGAGGACGTGCTCACCTCGCGCCGGAGTCGCGGAGCTGCGCTCGCAGGCCTGTTCCAAAGTGCCGCGCCAGGTCTCCTCGAATCGCTTGGTCAGCTCACGGCAGAGCGCGACCTTGCGACCGGGGCCGCACACTTGGGCGAGGTCGGCCAGGGTCGAGCCGACCCGCGTCGGCGCCTCGTAGATGACGCTCGGGTGGGGCGCCGACGCGATCTCCGACAAACGGGCGGCGCGCTGGGGCCCCCGGCGCGGTAAGAAGCCCTCGAAGCGCCAGCGGGAGGTCCCGAGCCCGGCGACGACGATGGCGCTGAGAACCGCGGAGGCACCGGGCACGGTCGTGACCTTGTGCCCGGCCGCGATGGCGGCCGAGATCAGCACCTCGCCCGGGTCCGAGACCGTCGGGGTGCCGGCGTCGCTCACGAGCGCCACGAGGGCTCCCTTGTCGAGGAGGCCGAGCACCTCTGCAACCCGCTCTCGCTCGTTGTAGGCATGCACCGAGACCAGGCGCTGTGCACGTAACCCGAGACGCGCGAGGAGCTGGCCGGTGTGGCGCGTGTCCTCGCAACACACGACGTCGGCCTCCTGGATCCTGGCCGCGGCGCGGGGCGAGAGATCGCCGATGTTGCCGATTGGGGTGGCGATCACGACGAGCTCGCCGCTTTGTACTGGCTTGGGCATCCCCGCGGCGCCGGGGACGTCACCGCCCGCGCCGAGGGGGCGCCCGTCTCTCACCCCTTGATCTCCAGCTGGTCGCCTGCGACTAGGTTCCACCTTGCGAACGCGCCCGCCTCGGCCTCGAGCACGGACCGTCCCCCGCGGCGCGGGAGGGCGATGCGCTGGCGGGCGAGCGTCGTCGTCGCGACGACGCGGAGGTCGTCGGTCAAAAAGGCGACGTCAATGGCGAACCGCATCCCGATCGTGTGCACCGAGCGCGTGCCGCGCAGCAGCATGGCCCCCTCGTAGCTCTTCTTGCCGAGCAGGCCCCGCGACCTCGCCATGAGCGACGAGGCGACCTCGACGCTCGCGAGCACCTCGCCGTCACACAACAGCCAAGCCATTTGATCCGTCCCTGTAGCGGCCCGAGCCGTGAGCCCTACTGCAACGCTACCGAACGGTCGCACCACGGTGGCAAAAGGTCTCCTGGCGGCGAGCAACTACACTGTCCCGCTTGTGTCCAAGCGAACTGTGAAGCGCAAGCTGCGAAAGAAGAAGAAGGCCAACCACGGCAAGAAGCCGAACTGCGGTCGCGGCTGACCCTTAGATCTTCCAGTTCGCTCCCAGGCGGCCAAGCTCGGCCGCGAGCACGCTCGGCTTGTCGGAGATGATCCCGTCGACGCCGAGGTTCACGAGATGAGCCATCTCCGCCGGCTCGTCGATCGTCCAGACGTGCACCGCGAGCCCGCTCGAGTGCGCCGCATCGACGAATCTCTCGTCCACGATTGTGAGCGGGCCCCAACGCACAGGTGGTTGGAGGGCGACGTAGCGCCCGATGCCGTCCTGCGGCCCCTCGCCCGCCTGCAGACGGCGGTAGAACTCGGTCGTCGCGTCGGAACCGGCCGCGATGGCGACACCGGGCGCGAGTCTTGAGAAGGCGGCTGTCGCCGCGTCCGAGAACGAGGCCACGATGACGTCGTCCGTGCGCCCGTGCTCGCTTAGCTCCCGTGCGAGGAGCTCCTCGTAGGCGACGACGTCGGGGGCAGTGCGCTTGATGTCGAGATTGAGCACGACGCCGGGGAAGGCCTCGATCACCTCTGAAAGGGTCGCGACGCCGAGGTCCCGATCGGACGGCGCGTGCCCCCTAAGCGGGTAGTCCTCGGCTGGGTGACCCCGGACGGCGTCCTCGCCGGGGCGATACCAGTACGCGTTGTCGAGCTGGCGCAGCTCGTCGAGGTCCAGGCCGGCGATCTCACCCGTGGCATTGGTCGTGCGGTCCACGGTCGGGTCGTGGCAGACCACGATCCGGCCGTCGCGGGTTGCATGGACGTCGAGCTCGATCGCCGTCGCCCCACGCTCCAGTGCTCGCCTGATGGCGAAAAGTGTGCTGGAAGGGGCCTCTTTCGCGCCGCCCTGGTGGGCGAAGGCGATCACGCGCCGCTCGAGCCAGACGTTGTCTGCCACTACCGCTGTCTACCAGCTGAATGCGCCCGTAGCCCGCCATGCGGGTAGCCTCGGCTGGCCATGATCGATCACATACTCCTCGACGTGATCGCGGCCCTCCGCGAAGCCTTCGAGGGCGCCCTGTTGGAGCAGCAGGCGGTCGAGGAGCGCTTCCAGATAGACGTCTTCCTCGGCGACGTCGCCTTCGAGACCTCCTACAGCCTGCCCGGCGAGGACAGCCCGCCGCGGGTGAGGGCCGACCTAAGCCTCGATTGGCCGACCTGGAGCCAGAGCGCCTACAGGTCCTGGTCCATCGGCGAGCCCCCGGCCGAGCCGCCCGAGCTCGTCGTCGAGATAGCGCTTCGCGTCCAGCGCCTCGCCACGACGCCCGATCCGGCCCTCGTCCTCGCAGCACTGTCCGGAGAGGTGCCCGAGTTCGGGTCCGAGCGCCTCGAGCAGTCCGGGCCGATGATCGAGCAGCTCTACGAGCCCACCTCGGCCAGCCCGGCCTGTGCGATCGAGATCGCCTACCAGGGCAGCATCCGCTTGGAGGAGCCTGTCCTCGACGACCCGACCAAGCTCGACGGCCAGGTTGCCGGCCTCGCCCGCTGGGTCGCCTCTGCCCTCGTGCGCCTCGCCGACCTCAACCTCGCCTTCCTGCCCCCTGACGAGGACGCCGACCGGGCCTGATCGGCCAGGCCCGCTCTCTCGGCCTCTAGAACGGGCCGGCGAGACCTGTCTTTGCTGCCAGCGCGCGCAGCGATTCGCGCGGCTGTGCCCCGAGATGCGAGACGATCTCGGCCGCCGCCAGAGCACCGAGCGCGCCCGCGACCTCGAGCGGCGCCCCGTGGACGAGGCCGTGCAGGACCCCGGCCGCGAACAGGTCCCCGGCGCCGGTCGTGTCGTCCACCGGGCCGACCGACCAGGCCTTCACCCTTGCCCGCTCGCCCCGGTCCACGAGCACGGCCCCCTCGGGCCCGAGAGTCACCGCCGCCACGAGGCCCGGGCGGTCGAGGGCAACGAGCGCCCCGGACAGGTCGGCCTCTCCCGTGAAACGCCGCGCCTCTTCCTCGTTGGCGAATAGCAGGTCCACCCGCCCGTCGAGGAGCTCTTTCAAGGCGTCGCCGTGTCGTTCGACGAGAAAGGGGTCCGACAAGCTGACCGCTACGAGGACACCGGCGCCCTTCGCGATCTCGATGGCCCGCTCCATCGCTCTGAAGGTCGCGGGGGAGTCGAGCAGGTAGCCCTCGAGGTACAAGGCCGCGGCCTCGGCCACCTCGGCCTGCTCGACGCAAGCGACGTCGATCACTACGCCCGCGCCAAGGTTCGTGGCCATCGTCCGGCCCGAATCCGCGGTGACGAGCACCAGGCACTGGCCGGTAGTACGGCCCTCCAGGTCGCGGCCGAGCACGCAACGAACACCGTGGGCGGACAGGTCGCGCTCGTAGCCCTCGCCGAGGGCGTCTGTGCCCACCGAGCCGACGAAGCTCGGTCGATCGCCGAGCGAGGCGAGGCCCGCCGCAGTGTTGGCGGCCGATCCCCCGGCGACTTGGACCCAGTCGGGCACGAGCCCGACGATCCTCGCGATCTGAGCGCCGTCGACGAGTGTCATCGAGCCCGGCTCTACCCCCGAGGAGACGACCGTGGCCTCGGCGACGTGCGCGAGCCGGTCGACGATGGCATGGCCCATGCACACGACCTCGGTTCTCCGGCCCCCTTCGGCCTGCTTCGGGGCAGTGGCGGCGGGACTGATCGATCCGGGCTCCGGCACGAGCCCCGACCGTAGCGGGTCCTGGACCATGGGCGACTAATCTTCGGTGCTCGTGACCGTGAACACAGACGAACGAGACTTCAGGCTCCCCCGCGACGTCGTACCGACCCGCTACGAGCTCACCATTGCACCGGACCTCGACGCAGCTGCGTTCCTCGGCCACGTACGCATCGAGCTCGAGGTGACGAGCCCGACTAGCTCCATCGTCTGCAACGCCGCTGAGCTCGAGATCACCGCCGCCACGCTCAGCTGGCCGGGCGCCTCACCGCAGCGGATCGAGCTCGCGGTCTCCTTCGAGGAAGGGCTCGAACGGGTCACCTTCTCCCCGCCGCGCCAGATCCTGCCGGGCCCATATGTCCTCGAGTGCGACTTCTCGGGTGTGCTGAACGACAAGCTCCGTGGGTTTTACCGCAGCACATTCCGGGACGAGGAGGGCAACGAGCACGTCCTGGCCGTGACCCAGTTCGAGTCGACAGACGCACGCAGGGCTTTTCCTTGCTGGGACGAGCCGGATCGCAAGGCCGTCTTCTCGGTCGCGCTCGAGGTCGACTCGGGCCTGCTGGCGATCTCGAACGCCGCCGAGCGCCGCGCGACGGAGCTCCCGGGCGGCAAGCGCCGCCATGAGTTCGCGGACACCATCCCGATGTCGACCTACCTCGTCGCCTTCGTCATCGGGCCGCTCGCGGCGACCGAGGCCGTTGACGTGGACGGCACGCAGCTGCGCATTGTCCACACCGCCGGCAAGGAGCACCTGACGGGCTTCGCAATCGAGGCCGCGCGGCACTCGTTGCGTTTTTTCACCGAGTACTTCGCCCAGCCCTACCCGGGCGACAAGCTCGATCTCGTCGCGATCCCGGACTTCGCGTTCGGGGCGATGGAGAATCTCGGCTGCGTCACCTTCCGGGAGGTCGAGCTGCTCACCGACCCCGCCCGCTCGGCCCGCCACGAGCTCCAGAACGTGGCCTCGGTGATCGGCCACGAGCTCGCCCACATGTGGTTCGGGGATCTCGTGACTATGAGCTGGTGGAACGGAGTCTGGCTCAACGAGTCCTTCGCCACCTACATGGCGCTTTGCTACCTGGACGACTTCAAACCCGAATTCAAGTGCTGGGTAGGCTTCAGCCGCGACCGTGAGATGGCGCTGTCTTTGGACGGGCTCCACTCGACACGCCCGATCGAGTTCCCCGTCCAGACTCCCGGTGAGGTCGAGTCGATGTTCGACGTCCTCACCTACGAGAAGGGCGCCAGCCTGCTCCGCATGCTCGAGCAGTACCTCGGCACGGACCGCTTCCGCGACGGCGTCCGGCGCTACCTGGCCGACCACCGCTACGGCAACACCGAGACGACCGACTTGTGGGACGCCATCGAGGCCTCGGCCGAGGGACGACCGATCCGGGCGATGATGGACTCGTGGATCCGCCAGGGCGGCCATCCCCTCGTGACCGCGCGGGCGCACGGCGCTGAGGTCGTCATCACCCAACAGCCATTCTTCTACCTGCCCGATGGCGACAGGCCGGAGGCGTCCGGATCGAGCGCCATCGGCTCGGCGTGGCTCGTCCCCGTCGCGCTCGCCCGCCGGCCTGGCCCCGGCCAGGGGACCGCCGGCGAGACCCGTCACGAGCTGCTGCGCGCCGAACCCCTGCACGTGCCGCCCGGCGACGGGACGCTCGTGGTCAACGCGGGCGGGAGCGGCGTCTACAGGCTGCGCTATGACGACGTGCTGCTCGCCGACATCCTCGCCGGCTTCGACCGCCTCGAGCCGCTCGAGCGCTTCAAGCACGTGGCCGACACCTGGGCCTGCGCACTCGCAAGCTCGACACCTCTCGAGCAGTTCCTCAGCCTCGTGCGCCGGCTCGAGGCTGAGAGCGAGCCGAGCGTTTGGGCCATGGTCGTCGGTGCCCTCAACACCTTGGACTTCGCGGTCGCTGATGACGACCGCTTCGTCCTCCAGGCCTTCGTCCGGTCGCTGCTCGGTCCCGAGCTCGAGCGCGTCGGCTGGGACCCGAGCTCCGAGGACGACAACGAGGCGCCACGACGGCGCGCGGTCCTGATCGGGGCGCTCGGCACGCTCGGGGCCGACCCCGAGGTGCGTGCCGTGTGCCGCGACCGCTTCGCCGCCCTCGAGAGCGGAGTCCCGCTCGGAGTGGACATCGCCTCGGCGATCCTTCACGTCGTCGCCGCGACCGCAGGCCGCGGGGAATACGAGGCCCTCCTGGCTCGCTTGCGCTCCCCCGCCGACCCCCTCGAGGAACAGCGCTACCTCGACTCGCTCAGCTGTGTCTCGGACTCAGGCCTCGCGGCTGAGATCTGCGAGCTGTGTCTGAGTGAGATCCGCACTCAGGACGCCCCTTACCTGTTGCGCAAGCTCCTCATCAACCGTTTCGTCGGTCCTAAGGTCTGGGAGTTCGTAGCCGCTCACTGGGACACGCTCTTGGCGATGTACCCGGAGAACTCGATCCCGAGAATGGTCGAGGTCTCACGGCTTTGCCACCTAGACGCCGACGGCACGCCCAGGCTGGCTCGTCGGGTCACGGACTTCCTCGAGACCCACCGCCTCGGAGGCCAGAAAAGGCCCGTCGAGCAGAGCCTCGAACGACTCGCCGTGAATGTCCGCTTCGTGCTGGAGCAACGACCCCACCTGCGGTCCCTCCTCGTCAAGGCATGAGCCTGAGAGGCGCCCGTGAACCTCGCCGTCGCGGCGACGACGTTCGCGCTCGTGATCCCGGCGGAGCTGCCTGACAAGACCTTCATTTCCTGCCTGGTCCTCTCCGCACGTCACCGTCCCTTGCCCGTCTGGGTCGGTGCCGTGGCCGCCCTCGTCGTCCAGGCCGGCATCGCCGTGATGGCCGGCGGCTTGCTCGCCCTTTTGCCCAAGCTCGTGGTGCGCGCGATCGTCGCCGCGCTGTTCCTCGGCGGTGCGGTCTATCTCTTGGCGAGCACCGAGCACGCCGAGCAGGAGCGGGGCGAGAGCCTGGCCTCGGGGGAGGAGCGCTCCCTGGCTGGTGGCGCCCCGAGCTTCTGGCGGATCTCCGCCATCACATTCGGAGTCGTCGCGCTGGCCGAGTTCGGCGACATCACCCAGGTCCTCATAGCCAACCTGGCCGCGCACTACCGGGACGACCAAGCCGTGTTCATTGGCGCAGCGCTAGCTTTTGCGCTCGTGTCGGTCCTCGGAGTGCTCGCCGGTCGGACGATCACGCGGGTGGTGCCTCTCGCCGTCGTGCGGCGCCTCTCGGGACTGGCCCTGTTGGGCTTCGGCATCTACTCGATCGTCTCGCTCGCGACGAGCTGAGACGCCGGCATCCACCGAGCCTGTGACGAACGCGTGCCCATGACCTCGAGGGGGGCGCTGTTGCTGACGGCCGCTCGCGCGACGAAGGGCTTCATGCCCGACGAGGAGGGCCTTTGCCTGGCGGACGTCGCGGAGCGCGCCGCCACGGCGGGCCACACCTCGATCGTCGAGATCGGCGCCTACTGCGGCCGCTCGACGCTCTACCTCGCCTCGGGGGTGGCCCGGGCTCTCGATGCCGGGGCGAGCGCTGCTGTGATCTTCAGCGTCGACCACCACCACGGCTCGGAGGAGAACCAGCGCGGTTGGGAGCACCACGACGCGAGCCTCGTCGACCGCTACACGGGCCGCATCGACACCTTGCCGCACTGGAGGAGGGCGATCTCGTCAGCCGGGGCGGAGGACCTCGCCGTCGCGGTAGTGGGCGACTCGCCTGCGGTCGCCGCGCGATGGACCGTCCGTGCGGGCCTCGTGTTCATCGACGGTGGCCATGGGGAAGCCCCGGCCTGGGCCGACTACCTGGGCTGGGCCCCGCGGGTGGCCGAGGGCGGATGGCTCGCGATCCATGACGTCTTCCCTGACCCCGCAGATGGTGGCAGGCCGCCGTTCGAGATCTACAGTCGCGCCCTCAGCGGGGGCGAGTTCACAGAGGAGCTCTCGGCGGGCACCGGCAGCCTGCGGGTGTTAAGGCGCGTGACACCGCCCCCGGACGCGTCGAGGTCGAGGCCGCGGGGGAGCGACCCGCCGATGAACAGCTGAGAGGCCTCGCTGATCGGGGACAAGGCGTCGGTGGCGAGAACGACGGCGGCGGCGGTGTAGCTGGAGCGCTCCTCCGGCGGGAAACTCGAGAGCTGCGGGTAGACGATCCCGGTCAGGTACGAGCCGTCCCCGCATCGGTGCTGGGCCGCCCAGCCGAGCAGGCTCAAGGCTGCCTCGCGCCGGCCCATGGACGCGAGGGCGATTGCACACTCGGCAGTCTCTGCGGCGGTCACCCAGGCCTTGGCGGAGACGCAGCGAACCCCGCGCCCCTCGATCACGAACTCGTGCCAGCGCTCCTCGACGCGCTCACAGGCCTCAGCCGGCTCCAGCGCCCCCACCAGCAACGGGTAGTACCAGTCCATGGCGAACTCGTCCTTGCGGGCGAAGCCGGCCGAGCCGTTCTCGACGGCGTGGCGCAGGTGGCCGGCGGCGAGTTCCCAGTCGGGACGCTCGAGGCCGAGCTCGAGGGCGCACGCGATGGCACAGCGGAGACTGAAATAGGCAGAGGAGGACCCGGCCAACAGCCCGTAGCGTCCGGGGGTCCCGTCGGGGTCGACGGACCAGGCGAGCTCCCCTCCGGGCCGCTGCCAGGTTAGGACGAACTCGACCGCACGCTCCACTACCGCCCAGAGCTCTTCCAAAAAGCCGTGGTCACGCGTGATGAGGAAGTGGTGCCACACCCCGGTGGCCACGTAGGCACAGACGTTGGTGTCGAGCCGCGGCTCTTCGACCTCGCCGTCGGCCAGGTAGTACGTGTGCCAGGAGCCGTCGGCACGCTGTGTCGCCTGCAGCCACCCGAAGGCTCGCTCGGCATCGGCGAGCGCACCACCGACGCCGAGCGCCATGGCCGCCTCCACGTGGTTCCAGGGGTCCGCGTGGCCTCCGGCGAACCACGGGATCATGCCGTTCGGCAGCTGAACGGCGCGGATCGCGTCGATTGTCGCGCTGAGCTGTGTCACGTCGGTCCGCGCCCCGCTTGCCGGCGGATCTGCCACCGGGCCCGGTGTCTCCCGGTCGCCTAGATCCTGACCTGAGGTTGGCGTCACTGCTCGGCGTGGCGCAGGTAGGCGACGAGGCTCTTGCCGAGCACGGGGTTGAGGAGCCGCTCGGGCACCGTCGTCAGAGGACTGTGGGCGGTGATGTCCCAGACGAGGAGGCGGTGGTAGGCCTTCACGGCCCCGCAGTCCTGCTTGTCGACACCGACGAGGCAGCGCAGCCACCAGTACGGGCTGTGCAAGGCGTGGGCGTGATGGGTGGCGACAGGCTCCAGGCCGGCCGCCCCGAACCGCTCGAACAGCTGGCGGCGGCGGTAGACCCGCACGTGGCCCCCCGCGACGGCGTGGTAGCGCTCCGAGAGCGCCCAGTTCACGAGCTCCGGGCCGTAGCGGGGCACGCTGACGGCGAGCAGGCCGCCAGGGCGCAGGACGCGGGCGAGCTCGGTCATGGCGGCCGAGTCGTCGCGGAGGTGCTCGAGCACCTCCGCGCATATGACCTTGTCGAAAGCCCCGTCGGGGAACGGCAGCCTCAGCGCGTCCCCCCTGACGGCGACGCCCGCCCCGTGCTCTGCGACCTCGCCGGCCTCGGCCATCGCACACATCAGCCCGGCCACGGCTTTCACCTCGAGCGCGTCGGAGTCGAGGGCGACGACCGCCGCGCCGCGCCGCAAGCACTCAAAGGCGTGGCGGCCGGCCCCGCAGCCGAGGTCGAGCACCCGCTCTCCCGGGCGCAGGCCGAGACGGCCGAAGTCGACGGTCAGCACGCCAGAAGCTCGAAATACTGCTCCGCTGTGGCGCGGGCGGTCACCGCCCAGGTGAACCGTTCCGACACCCGAGTACGACCGGCGGCCCCGAGGCGGACTCGGAGCGGCTCGTCCGAGAGCGCGGCCGTGACGGCCTGAGCGAGTGCATCCGGGTCGTTCGGCTCCACGAGCAACGCCGCCGCGCCGCTCGGGCCCACCACCTCGGGCAAGGCGCCACCCTTGGTCGCCACTAACGCCACGCCGCAGGCCATTGCCTCGATCGCCGGCAAGGAGAACCCCTCGTAAAGCGACGGTACGACGGCGAGCTGGGCCGAGGCGTAGAGCTCGACGATCTCCTGGTCGCTCACCCCTGAGACGAAACGGACCGCGGACCTGAGACCGAGCCGGTCCAGCACGGCCGGGACGGCGCTCCCCTCCCTCAGCCGGCCGACGACCACGAGATGGGCATCGTCGCGCTCGGTGCGCACCTTCGCGAGCGCCTCGAGGAGCGGGACGAGCCCTTTCATGGGCACGTCGGAGCTCGCGGTCGTCATGATCCGCCCAGGCACGCGCGCCACCTCGGGCAGCGGCCGGAACACCGAGCTGTCCACGCCGACGGGTACGACGGCTATGCGGAGCGGATCGACGCCGAGCTGCTCGGCGATATCGCGTGCCGACGACTCCGAGACCGTCACAACGCGAGGGACCATGCGGGCGACGCGCGCCTGCATCCCGACGAACCCGTACCAGCGCCGGAGAGTGAGTCGCCGGCGCCACCCCTCGGCGTGGGCCATGTCGAGCTCGCGGTCGACGGTTATCGGGTGATGGATCGTGGCCAGAACAGGCCAGCCGTCCCTCATCATCCCTGCGATGCCCCGCCCGAGGCTCTGGTCGTCGTGGACGAGGTCGAACTCTCCGCGGCGACCGGCGAGGAGCCGACGCGCCCTCAGGCTGAAGGTGAGCGGCTCCGGAAACCCAGCCGTGCACATCAACGCGAACTCGAGGACGTCTGTGGGCGAGGTGAACTCCCTAAGGCGCGGGACACGGAACGGGTCCGGCTCCCGGTAAAGGTCAAGGCTCGCGACCCTCACAAGCTCGACCCCCTCCTCGAGCTCGGGGTAGGGCTGGCCCGAGAACACGGTCACCGAGTGGCCGAGGGCCGTGAGCTCGCGCGTCAGGTAGCGCGTGTAGACGCCCTGGCCGCCACAACGCGGATTGCCCCGGTAGACGAGGAACGCAATGCGCAACCGGCGCGGGCGTCTCGGCTCTGGCATAGCGGTACAGCCTTTCCTGCACGGCTGCGATAAGCAAGGCAGTCTCGCCCGTGTCGCGCTCGACGGGGCCCTTCCGGCCCGGCGAAGAGTTCACTACTATGGAGTCGTGCGGATCGCCGTGTGCCGATCGCGCTGGGCCTCCTCCTGATGGCAGCAGACATCATCCATCTTTCGGGCATAGTCCGCAGCCCGCTGCTCGGCAGCGACGGCGGGCGCATCGGCCGGGTGGAAGATGTGATCGCGCGTCCCGGTGAGCAGGCACATCCACCGGTGAACGGGATCCTCGCGACGATCGGGCGCCGGCAGCTGTTCGTGCCGATGGCGCTGATCGGGACCGTCCGTCCCGGCTGCGTACAGCTCCAGGGAGAGACGCTGAACCTCTCCCGCTTCGAGCGCCGTCCAGGGGAGCTGCTGCTGGCGAAGGACCTCTCGGCGCGGCACCTCATCAACATCGTCGGGGCGCGGCTCATCCGGGCCAACGAGATCGAGCTGGCGGTCGTCGACGGCACCTTGGAAGTCATAGGCGTCGACCCGACGAGCCGGCCGGTGCTGCGTCGGCTGCTGCCGCGCATGCTTGCACAGCGCATACCGGCCAAGGCGATCGTCGACTGGGAGAGCATCCAGCCCTTCGTCGCCCACGTGCCGAGCAGCGGATTGCGGATCCCGTACCGCAAGCTCGCCCGCCTGCACCCTGCTCAGATCGCCGACCTCGTCGAAGCCGCCTCGCACGAGGAGGGCGAGGAGATAATCAACGCCGTCGGCCAGGACCTCGAGCTCGAAGCCGATGTCTTCGAGGAGCTCGACGCTGTCCACCAGCTGGAGTTCTTGAGCACGCGCTCGGACAAGGAAGCCGCCCGGCTGCTGGCGACGATGGCTCCCGACGACGCCGCCGATCTCGTCGCGGACCTCGAGCAGGAGCGCCGGCTCTCGGTGCTCGAGGCCCTGCCCCAGCCGACCCAGGCGAAAGTCCGGGCGCTGTTGAGCTACAACCCGGAGACCGCGGGCGGCCTCATGAGCCCGGAGTTCCTCTCCCTGCCCGGCGACACGGTCGTGTCGGACGCGCTCGAGGAGATCCGCCGCAGCCCCGTCGCACCCGAGGCGCTCGGCGTCATCTACACCACCGACGAGGAGGGGCGCCTCACTGGGACCGCCTCTGTCGTCCGACTCTTGAAGAGCCCCTCGGCGGCACGCATCGGCGAGGTCGCCGATCTCGACCCCGTCGCGGTCAGGCCGGATGCCGACCTGCACGCGATCGTGCGGAAGATGTCGGACTTCAATCTCGCCGCCGCGCCCGTGATCGACGACGACCACCAGATGATCGGGGTCGTCACCGTCGACGACGTCCTCGAGCTCCTCTTGCCGACGGGGTGGCGACGCGACTTCGGGATGACGAGCGCCGACGAGTGAGCCGGCCCGGCGCGGCTCGAAGAGCTGGACTGGCCCCGGGCCAAAAAGGCTAGGATTGTGGCCGCAAGCAGCCACGCCTTCTCCGGAGACGGTGAGCGGAGTGCACCCGGCTCGCGTCGGGCTGAAGCCGGTACCCGCCGGCGCCACTCGCCCAAGGGCAGGCTGACGATGGGACAGGAAACGGAGCAACCCTGAGTACCGACGGTTGGTTACCCGGCCAACTTCCCGCGCGCGCAACCGAGGAGGGGCGACTGCTCCGCTGAGGCCTTTGTGACCTCTGGTGTGCGTGCGCAACAAGCCACGCCCACGCACACCCACTACGCCAATGCCGGCGCGAGAGGTCACCATGGTCGAAAACCTGCTGCCTGGCGACGACGAGGAGCCGGAGGCAGCACCCCTCGGCGACGAGAAGGAGCCCGAAGAGGAGTCCGTCGCGCCATCGGCGGCACTCGACAGCGCGCACGTGGGCGACATCCAGGGGGCGTTCGGGACGATCCGCGAGCACGACCTAGCTGCACGGCGGTCGTGGGGGAAAAAGGTCATCACCCTGCTCGCGATCATCGGACCCGGCCTCATCGTCATGGTCGGTGACAACGACGCCGGTGGTGTGTCCACTTACGCCCAGGCAGGCCAGAACTTCGGTCTCAGCTTGTTGTGGACCCTGCCGCTTCTCATCCCGGTCCTGATCGTCAACCAGGAGATGGTCGTCCGCCTCGGGGCCGTGACCGGCGTCGGGCACGCCCGGCTCATCAACGAGCGCTTCGGGAGGTTCTGGGGGGCATTCTCCGTCGGCGACCTGTTTCTCTTGAACTTCCTCACCATCGTCACCGAGTTCATCGGCGTCGGCCTCGCCCTCGGCTATTTCGGCATATCCGCCTACATCTCGGTCCCGATCGCGGCTGTGGGGCTCATCGCCATCACCGCGACGGGGAGCTTCCGCCGCTGGGAGCGTTTCATGTTCGTTTTCGTCGGGGTGAACTTTCTCGCTATCCCGCTCGTGATCCTGGTCCATCCCCATGCCGGGCCGATACTGCACGGCTTCCTCGTCCCGGGCGCCCAGGGCGGGATGTCCTCGACTGCCGTGCTCCTCATAATCGCCATCGTCGGGACGACGGTCGCGCCCTGGCAGCTGTTCTTCCAGCAGTCCAACATCGTCGACAAGCGGATCACCCCCCGCTGGATCAACTACGAGCGCGCGGACACCGTCATCGGCTCGCTCGTCGTCGTGATCGCCGCGACAGCTCTGTTGGTGACGGCGGCCTTCGCGTTCAAGCACACGGGTCTCGCCGGCCATTTCGTCAATGCGGAGCAGGTAGCGCGCGGCCTCGATCGCTTCGTCGGGCACGGCACTGGCCCGCTGTTTGCCCTCGTGCTGCTCAACGCCTCGATAATCGGCGCCGCGGCGGTGACCCTGTCCACCTCTTACGCCTTCGGCGACGTGTTCGGGATCCGCCACTCGCTCCACCGCAGCTTCGCGGACGCGAAGCAGTTCTACGTTCTGTTCAGCGGCCAGGTCGTTCTCGCCGCGGGCATCGTGCTGATCCCGCGCGCCCCGCTCGGACTCATCACGACCTCGGTCCAAGCTCTGGCGGGAGTGCTTCTTCCGAGTGCGACCGTGTTCTTGCTGTTGCTCTGCAACGACAAGGAAGTTCTCGGTCCCTGGGTCAACCGCCCGTGGCTGAACGTCCTCGCCGGCTTCATCGTCGCTGTCTTGTTGGCGCTGTCTTTGATCCTGATGGCGACCACGGTCTTCCCGAGCCTGAACGTCGACTCGTTAGCTCTCGTGCTCGGATTCGTCATCGTGGCCGGCTTCATCGGCGGCGGGGGCTTCATGTTGCTGCCCGCCCAAAGGGCCAAGCGCCTTGCAGCCGCTCGCGTCGGGGCGAGGGTGGCGCCGCGCCACGCCGTGCGGCGCGAGACGTGGCGCATGCCACAGCTCGCCCTTTTGGAGCGGCCCGTATGGTCGCGTGGCCGCACCATGGCGATGTGGACCCTGCGGCTTTACCTCGTTGCCGCCGTGCTCTTGCTGATCGTCAAAGCCGTGCAGATCGGTACGGCGCACTGAGCCGAGATGGCGCCAGGCGCCCGTGGCCTGGCCGGCAAGGCGGGCTAATCTCGCCCAGGTGGCTTGCTCCCCTGACCAGCTCAAGCAACCTCCCGGGCGGCTTCGCTCCGAGCCGGGGCTTCGGGCCGAGGATCTGAGCGAGATAAGGCGGTTGGCCGCCGCCTGCGTCGCGGCCGACGGCGGGCGCCTCAAGCTCGAATGGCGGGCCCTCGAGATGAGGGCCGCGGAGGAGGTCAACGACTTCTTGTGGGTGGGTCCCGAGGGCCTGGTCGGCTTCCTTGGCCTCTACGGCTTTCGCCCGGACCAGGTCGAGATGTGCGGGATGGTCCACCCCTCCGCTCGCCGCCAGGGCATCTTCTCAAAGCTGTTCGAGGCAGCGACCGCCGAGGCGGTGAGCCGGGGCGCACCGCAGACCCTTCTCGTCGTCGACAGGCTTTACGGGTCGGGGGCCGGATTCGCCGCTTCGGTCGGGGGGAGGATCGAGCACTCCGAGCACCGCATGGTGCTGCGGCGCGAGCCTTCAGGCTTCGTGGCGGACCCGCTCGTGACCGTCCGGGGCGCCGAGCGGGCCGACGTGGTTTTCGTCGTCGGGTGCCTTGCCGAGGCGTTCGGCCTGCCGATCGAGCAGCTCAAGTCCGAGGAGATCGAGGGCCTCGTGAGGCGGTACCCGGGCACCCTCGTGATCGAGAGCGGGGGCGAGCCTGTCGGGACGGTGCGCGTCGAACGTGGTCCCGACGGTGCCGACATCTACGGCTTTGCCGTCTCGCCGGCCTTCCAGGGCCGGGGGATCGGTCGCCTTGTTCTGTCCCGGCTCGCCAACGACCTCGTCGCCGAGGGGATCGGCCGGGTCGGCCTCGAGGTCGCGAGCACCAACGACGGCGCCCTCGGGCTTTACCTGAGCTGCGGCTTCGAGGTCACGGGCACGGAGGACTACTACGCGGTGGCCCTGACGAGCCCGTGACCTCCCACAGCGTCCAGGTGCCCTAGTTTGGGGGACATGCGCTATCGGATACTTGGAGGAACCGGCATCGAGGTCAGCACCTATTGCCTCGGGGCGATGATGTTCGGCGCGTGGGGCAACCCCGATCACAACGACGCTGTGCGCATCGTGCACGCAGCCCTCGACGCAGGCATAAATTTCATCGACACGGCGGACGTGTACTCGGCCGGCGAGTCCGAGGAGATCGTCGGCAAAGCCTTAAAGGACCGGCGGGACGAGGTCGTGCTCGCGACGAAGGTCCACGCCAACATGGGCGAGGGCCAGAACCGCTCGGGCAACTCGCGGCGCTGGATCCGCTACGAGGTCGAGCAGAGCCTGCGGCGGCTCGGCACGGACTGGATCGACCTGTATCAGATCCACCGCCCGGACCCCCGTACCGACATCGAAGAGACGCTGTCGGTGCTGACCGACCTCATTCGGGAGGGCAAGGTCCGCGCGATCGGCTGTTCGACCTTCCCGGCCGAGATGATCGTCGAGGCGCACTGGGCGGCCGAAAGGCGCGGCCTCGAGCGCTTCAGGTGCGAGCAGCCGCCGTACTCGCTGTTCGCCCGCGGGATCGAGGCGGGTGTGCTCCCCGTCTGCGAGCGCTACGGCATGGGCGTGATCGCCTGGAGCCCGCTCGCGGGCGGGTGGCTGACCGGCAAGTACCGCCACGGCCAGGAGATCGACATGAGCTCGGGACGGGCATCGCGCATCCCGCAGCGTTTCGACCCGAACCTGCCCGAGAACCAGCGCAAGCTGGACCTCGTCGACCGGCTCGAGGCCGTGGCCAGCGAGGCGGGGATGTCTTTGAGGCACCTCGCCCTCGCGTTCGTCGTCGCACACCCGGCGGTGACCTCTGCGATCATCGGGCCGCGGACCATGGACCAGCTCGAGGACCTGCTCGCCGGGGCCGGCGTCACCCTAGATGACGCCACCTTGGACCGGCTCGACGAGATCGTGCGGCCGGGGGTCACGCTCAACCCCGCCGACACGGGCTGGCAGAGCGACTCGGTCACCCAGCCCGGCCGACGCAGGCGGCCTGTGCAGGCGCGCGCGGCCGGCTGAGGATCACCAGCGCGGAACGTAGCCCCCGCGGCCCAAAGCGGCGCTCTCGAAGGGATCCACCGACTCGTCGACACCGCCGCGCACTTCGGTGATCCACGCCAGGCGCTCTTTCAGCAAGCGCTCGACACCGCCTTGCAGGGTCACTGCCGATATGGCGCACGAGCCGCAGGCACCCTGGAGCTGCACCTCCACGATTCCAGCGTCGTAGTCGACATCGATCACGGCGAGGTCACCTCCGTCGGCCTGGACGGCGGGGCGCATCAGATCGAGAAGGTCGTCGAGTCCCTCTTTCCGCCGGGCGCGCTCTTGGTCGTCGATCCTGGCGCCGTCTGAGCTCGGGGCGATCCCCACGCTGACCGGAACCGGCTCACAGGGACCGGCGGACGGGGCCGAAGTTGGCCCAACTGCATCTACTTGCACCGACCGGCCTCCTCTCGCCTTTCCTCCCACCTTCTCGGTGGTACTCGTCCCACGCCGATGTTAGGAGGTCGTAGGCTTCGATCATGCAGCTCGTCGTGCTCGCAGCTGGTCACGGCCGCCGTTTCGGCGGCCTCAAGCAACTCGTCCCCGTCGGGCCGCGTGGTGAAGCGCTCATGGACTACACAGCCCGTGACGCCCTGGCGGGCGGGTTCGACGGCGTCATCCTCATCGTCCGAGAGGAGATCCAAGGCGAGCTGTTGAGCCACATCGGTCCGTTCTGGCCTGGGGACCTCCCGGTCGTGCCCGTCGTGCAAGGCCCGATCGCCGGCACCGCGCAGGCCGTCGAGTCCGCCCGCCCTTTCATTGACGGGCCCTTCGGCGTCGCCAACGCCGACGACCTCTACGGCGAGAAGGCGATCGCGACCCTGGCCGCCGAGCTGCGAAAGGGCGCCGCGGGCGAGCACGTGCTCGTCGGCTACCACTTAAAGGACACGGTGATCACCGACGACGCCGTCACCCGTGGGTTGTGCGAGACCGGCAGCGACGGCTATTTGAGCCGCGTCGTCGAGAACCAGGTGCGGCGCCTTGCCGAGGGCGCCTTCGAGGGCTCCCCGCTCGCCGGCGAGGGTGCCGGGCAGCAACGACGCCTGAGCGGGGACGAGCTCGTGAGCATGAACCTGTGGGGTTTCGCGGAGTCGATGCTGGACGAGATCGATGACGGCCTCGACGCCTTCGACCCTGAGACGGCGCCGCACGAGGAGGGAAAGCCACCCGAGCTCCTCCTGCCCGACGTCGTCGGTCAGGCCGTGGCCACCGGCCGTGCCCTCATCCGGGTCGTCCCCTCGGAAAACCGTTGCATCGGGCTCACGCACCCCGACGACCTGCCCCTCGTCCGCCAGCTCGTCGCCGAAGGACTGACCGGCTGAGACTCCTATGACACGGTCGCGCCGGCTCGTCCTGGCTCTCGTGATCGACCTGGTCCTGGTCGTGGGCGAGGCCCTCGGTGGCGTGCTCGCCCATTCGACCGGGCTTGTGGCGACCGCAGGTCACGACCTCGCGGACGCCGCCGCGCTCGTCCTCGCCCTCGCCGCCGCCAGGCTCGCGCTCAGGCCCGCGACGGCCGCGCGGTCCTTCGGGTACCACAGGGCCACGATCCTCGCCGCCCTCGCCAACGCGACCGCGATCGTGATCGTCGCCCTCGGGGTGGTCGCGCTCGCAGCCTGGCGGCTCGCCGAGCCGGCGCACGTGCAGGGCTGGGTCGTGGTCGTGTTCGCCAGCGCCGGGCTCCTCGGCAACTCCGCCGCCGCCCTCGTGTTGCGCGAGCACTCCCATGATCTGAATTTCCGCGCCGTCGCCCTGCACTTCGGTGGAGATGCCGTCGCCGCCCTCGGCGTCATCATTGCCGGGACCGTGATCATCGTGACGGGACGCTTCGAGGCGATCGATCCGGCGGTGGCCCTCCTCATCACGCTCCTCATCGCTGCCAAAGCCTGGCGTCTCGTCCGCACGAGCCTTGAGGTCCTGCTCGAGTCGACCCCGGCCGACCTCGACGTCGGCGCCCTCGCCTCGGCGATCTCGTCGACCGAAGGCGTGACCGCCGTCCACGACCTGCACTGCTGGAGCCTCTCGAGCGATGTCAGGGCGCTGTCGGCCCACATCGTCCTCGATGGCCACCCGAGCTTGGAGGAGGCACAGGTCGTCGGGGAACGGGTGAAGGCCTCGGTCGCGCGGCACTTCAACGTCGCGCACGCGACCTTGGAGATGGAGTGCGAACCCTGTGCCGACGACGTCGCGGTCAGCTGCGCTGTCGACCCTGTCTCGCGCGTCGTCTCCTGAGCGGGCTGGCGTCGCGCCCGCGGCGACAAGACGGGCGGGCCGATAGCGTCCGGGCCGATGTGTGGCCGATTCGTCGCCAGCCGCCCCGTCGAGGAGATCGCACGGCTGCTCGAGGTGAAAGAAATCGACGTTCCCCCAGAGCTCTGCGCGCCGCGCTTTAACGTCGCCCCACAGGCGAGTGTGCTCGCGGTGACCGAGGCGCACCAAGACCCAGGCCGCAGGCGCCTGTCTGTGTTCCGCTGGGGACTGGTTCCGTGGTGGGCCAAGGACCCCTCGATCGGAGCCCGCGCATTCAACGCGAAGGCGGAGACCGTCCGGGACAAGCCGATGTTCCGGGGCGCGATCGACAAACACCGCTGCGTCGTTCCCGCCGACGCCTTCTATGAGTGGGCCCCGGCGGCACGGGGCAGCCCTCTCCGGCGAAAACAACCCTGGTGCTTTAGGGCACCTGGCTCGGGCCTCTTGCTCCTCGCCGGGCTCTGGGAGCAGTGGCGGCCCCGAAACGACGCTGAGGCGAGCCCGCTTCGCACCTGCACGATCCTCACGACCGACGCGAACGAGCGCGTGGGGCCGGTGCACGACCGCATGCCGGTGCTGATAGCCGAGGAGGACCTCGCCGAGTGGCTGTCGCCCGAGCCGCTTCGGCCAGGTGAGCTCGAACGGCTGATCCGTCCCGCCCCGCCCGAGGCCCTCGAGGCCTTCCGGGTCTCGACTCTGGTCAACGACGCACGCGAGGACGGGCCTTCGCTCATCGAGCCGGACGCCGCTCTAGAGAGAGAGGAGGGCGGTACCGCTCAGCTTTTCTGACCGGGCTGTTGCCATTGCCCGGCCATGTCATCGCGGCCGAGCAGCTCGGCCTCCTGGGCACGCTCGACGCGCCGGCGGCGGGCGAGCCCCCTTCGCGTCGCGTCCGCGATCCCGGGGCCGTCGAGGCCGAGCCGGGAAAGGATCGCGTCCGGCTTGGCATGGGGCAGGAAGCAGGTCGGGACGCCGAGCACGACTTGGCGCGGCCCGGGCAGTCCGACGAGGTCAGCGAAGCGGTCGGCCTCGCCCAGCAGGTAGGAGCCGGCGCCGCCGTGGACGAGGCCGTCCTCGGCGGTCACGACGAGCCTCGCGCGTGCCATCGCGTCCAGCATCTCCGGATCCGCCGGGCGGACGACGCGGGCGTCGAACACGTCGGTCTCGATCCCGTCGTTGAACAGCTCGGCCGATGCCGCTAGCACGGCACGGGTCATCTTGCCGATGCCGACGAGGACGACCTCGCCGGTCCCGGTCCGTAACCGGCGCGCCTTGAGCCCGCTCCCGGGCCTGCCGAGAGGGCCCGGCGAGGGCGTCTTCGGGTAGCGGAGCAAGGACGGCCCGGGGAGTTTCAGCGCCTCGGCCAGCATCGGGGCGAGCTCGGCGGTCTCGGCTGGGCAGAAGATCGTGCAGTTCGGTATCTGCAGGGCCTGGACGAGGTCGTAGATGCCGTGGTGGCTCGGTCCGTCGTCGCCGGTTACCCCCGCCCGACCTGCCACGACCACGACGGGAAGGTTGTGGAGCCCGACATCTAGGTTCCACTGGTCGATGGCCCTCGCTAGGAAGGTCGAGTAGATCGCCACGACCGGGCGCAAGCCGCTCATCGCCATCCCCGCCGCCGAGGTCATGGCGTGCTGCTCGGCGATGCCGACGTCGACGAAGCGCTCCGGATAATGGTCCTCGAAAGCCAGCAACCCTGTCGGTCCGGGCATGGCGGCTGTGATCGCGACTATCCGTTCGTCATCGGCGGCGAGCTCCACGAGCACGGAGGAGAAGACCTCCGCGTAGCTTTCACCGGCGTCCAGGGGACCGGGCAGGCCGCCGTCGTCGGTCGAGGCGCCCACCATGGAACCGGGGCGAGGGTTGGAGCGCGCGCTCGCCCGGCTCGTCTGGGCCGGGGATGGCGAAGCTTTCATATCGTGCAGGCAGGCGACGTCGTCCGCCTCGGCGGGGGCGTAGCCCTTGCCCTTGGTGGTGACGACGTGGAGGACGATCGGTCCGTTCCAGCTCGAGGCCCGGCGGAGGGACTGCTCGAGAGTCGCGATGTCGTGGCCGTCGATTGGCCCGGTGTAGCGGATCCCGATCGCCTCGAAGAACATCCGCGGCTCGACCACCTCGCGCACCGCCGCGCTTAGCCCGTGGAAAGAGGTAAAGGCAAGCGACGAGACACCGCCCGGCAGGTCCTCGACAAGGTGGCGGACGCGTTCGCGGACCTGGAGGTAGCGCGGGTCGAGCCTCAACTGAGTCAAGGACACAGACAGCCTGGAGACCGTCGGGGCGTAGCTGCGGCCGTTGTCGTTAAGGACGATGAGGACCCTGGCACCCGAGTGGCCCAGGTTGTTGAGCGCCTCGTAGGCCATTCCTCCCGTGAGCGCACCGTCGCCAACGACGGCGACAACATAGCGGCCACCGTTCTCGGGATCGCCCCTGTCCTCCAGGCGCAGCGTCGTGGCGATGCCGTGCGCGTAGCTGAGTGCCGTCGAGGCATGCGAGTTCTCGATCCAGTCATGGGGCGACTCCGCTCTCGACGGGTAGCCGGAGAGTCCGCCCTCCTGCTTGAGCTGGGCAAAGCCGTCACGGCGGCCGGTGACGATCTTGTGCACATAGGCCTGGTGACCCGTGTCGAACAAGAAGATGTCCTCGGGTGAGTTAAACACGCGGTGCAAGGCCAAGGTGAGCTCGACGACGCCCAGGTTCGAGCCGAGGTGCCCGCCTGTGCGCGACACGGCCGCGACTATGAAATCGCGCATCTCCTCGGCAAGCTGGTCGCACTCGGCGAGCGACAAAGCCTTGAGGTCTGCTGGTGAGTTAATGGAGTCGAGGATCATCGGAGCACCGATGTCAGGCTATCGGACGAGCGCGGCGTGACGCTGACCACTCGGTCGCTTCTCCTATACGCGCCCCGAACGCGAGACTCGGCCGCGTCATGACGCCGGCCTGCGATCGCGACTTACCGCTTGGGTCACGAGCCTGAGGACCCTTTCGCGGGTAGCCGAAGCGCTCTCCATGACCGGGACGCCGCCTTCGAGATCGCCCGACACGAGCTCGCGCCAAGCCTCGAGCTCGGGCCGGAGCGCGGCCACGACCGCCGAGTCGCGCCACGCCGGGTTCTCAAGCAGGAACAAGAATGCGAGCAACGACTCGCGCTGCTCCCCGACGCATTCGTACGGCTTGCGGCCGGCCGCGCACAGATCCCAGAAGCCCTCGACCTGCTCGGGATCTTCCAGAAGGTTGCTGGAGAAGATGGCCCCGAGCTGCTCGGGCCCGAGGAAGGGGGCCAGCACCAAGAACACGAACCGGCACTTCGGGCACTGCCCGCACCAGGCGTCGAAACGGCCGCCCGGGCGGTAGGCGCGGTTGCAGCTGAGAAAGCCGGCATGGTACGCGGGCAGGTCCGCGAACCATCTCGCTATCTCGAGCTCCCCGCACGAGCGCAGCCCCGAGCAGTACTCGATCGAGCTCGAGACGGACTCGCGCACCACCGAGCGCAGCTTGAGCTCACACTCGGTGCTCTTGGACCACTGGTGGTTCACCGGGACGTCATCGATGAGCGAGGTCGCCTCATCAGCAGAGCGCTCGAGGGCCATGAGGGTCGTGTCGTAGCCGTACAGGTAGCCCGCCGCCACCGCGATGAGAGACACGATGGCGGTGATCGGCACATGGCCGTTGAGCGCGCCGGCCGCGTTGAGCTCCAGCAGCTCGGGCGAGATGGTGCGGGTGATGGTGGCGAGCGGCAGGCCGGCGATGTCCGCGGTGCGCTGCATGGCCGGGCTCTTGTTGATCGCGAAGAGGAAGGTCGGGACCTCTACAGGCGTGCCGGCGGCCTTCAGCGCCTCGACGAGCACGATCGAGTCCTTCCCGCCGCCGATAGGAACCGCTATGCCTGGGTTGGGAGCATCCTCGTGGCCCGTCGGCGGCCCGCCCGAATCGGGGCCGGGCACGACGGTTCGAGCCGCTACGCCCGGGTCGGGAGCGCCCTCTGAGGGCTGGGTGCGCAACTCGAATGCAAGTGGCACCGGGAGCTTGTTGGCGACCGCGAACTCACGCAGGCCCTTTTCGTACAGGTCCCGGACGAGGTCTTCTTCTGCCGGGCTCAAGGGCCCGGTCTCGACGACGATCCGGGCGGGTGCGGCTGCCTTGTAGTAGCTCACTCCAGCCGCGAGGTGGACGAGCCGCAGCGCCCGGTCTAGGCCCGTCGGGAACGACCCGAGCGGGGCGCCCCCGAACTCGACGGTCTCGCGGAAGTGGTGCGAGTCGTCGAAGGCGTAGTCGAAATGGGCGATGTTGCTCTCAGGGTCAAAGCCGAAGCCGACGATCCTGAACGCCTGCACCTCTTTGAGCCCGGGCGCGCTCACGCGCTCGCCCGCCCAGCCGGTCGCGCCTGTGCCCCGGGCTCCGGCGGCTCGAGCCCGGCGGCTCGCCTGAAGCGGTGGCTGCGCTCGAGATAGCTGCCCTCGTCAGGTGGGGTCGGTGCCGCCGGCGAGAACAACACGGTCGCGATCTCCGGGCACGAGGACGCGACCTCGACGGCCTCCTCGAGCGACGACACCAGGTGGCTTTGGGCCGTGCTCGAGATGAGCCCGAGCGCGTCGGCTATTGCGGATCCGGCCTCGCCGATCAAAAACACGATCGGCTGCGGCGAGCTTTCCTGAATCGCCCGGGCGAGCGGCCCGTAGTCGACGCCGCGGTCGTGTCCCCCAACAATAAGGGCGACGCTGGTCCCGGCGAAGACCTTGAGGGCGGCTAGGGTCCCCTCCGGGTTGGAGGCGAGGGCGTCGTCGATGTAGCTGACCGCCCCCCTGGACCCGACCGGCTCGAGCCTGCAACGCGGCGCAGTGACAGATGACAGCTCGCGTTCGAGCCGCTCCTTGTCGCCCAGCCCGCCGGTGAGAAGGAGCGCGGCAGTAAGCGCACCGCAGGCGTTGAGGAGGTTGTGGTCCCCGAGCAGCTGGAAACCGCCAAGGTCGAGAGGGCCGAGTCCCGGCGCGATGACCTCGGACTTCTCGAGGCGCACGGGGCCGCCCTCGCCATAGAGAACCCTTCCGGCAAGTTCCGCGGTCCGGGTGACGGCCTCCTCGCAGCAGCCGTTGACGGCAACGGGGACGTCGCGGCGCAGCGAAAACAGCCGAAGCTTGTCCGTGTAGTAGTTCTCGAGGCCCCGGTGCCAGTCGAGGTGGTCGGGCGCTAACAGCGTGAGCACGCCGACCGTAGGAGCGCTCGTCAGCTCTGCTGTCTGGAAGCTTGACAGCTCGATCACGAAGGCGTCGTGGGAGTCGTCCTCGTACAGCTCGGTCACGGGCCTTCCGATGTTCCCGGCCAGGGCGACGTCGAGCCCCCGCGCGCGAAGGACCGCTGCGGTGAGCATCGCCGTGGTCGTCTTGCCCTTCGACCCCGTCACCGCCACGACCTGGCGGTCCGAGAAGTCCTCCATGAACAGCGCGGTCGGGGTCGTCACGACCGCACCGCTCAGGGCCGCCGCGACGAGGCGCTCATCGTAGCGCGACACGCCGGGAGAGTGGACGACGAAGTCGAAGGGGTGCTCTTCGAGAACAGAAGGTGGCTGTACATCGAAGCTGGCCGAGCCCTGCGCCAGACGGCGCCGGACGGCATCCGGAGCTAAGGGGTCACCGGCGAGGTCGTCGAGGACGACAAGCTCGGCACAGCTCGGTCCGACGCGCCGGGCAAAACACCGGCCTTCGATCCCCGCGCCGAACACCGCTACCCGCTTGCCAACCAGAGCCGCGACACCTCCGATCAGCGGCACGCCGCGATGGTACACAGGCGCTCTCAGGCTCCGGTCAGGTCGAAGATCGGTGGCACGGCTCCCAGGATGACACGGGACCGCTGCCGCACGGGCGCGCTTCGGCAGGGATCTTTCCGCTGCGGGCCAGTTCCAGGTGGGTAGGGCACGCCAAAAGGCGGACCAGTCGGGGCACGGGTAGCGTTGGACTCGTTGACCACAATGGAGCGGTCAGGAAGGTGGCAACCGTAGTGACTGGAGAAGCCACAGCCGCGCCGCACGGAAAGCTGGAGGCGCAGTCATGATCGTCGGTGTGCCATCCGAGGTAAAGGTCGCGGAGGGCCGGGTCGCTATCACTCCCGACGGCGTCCGCGAGCTGCGGGCGCTCGGTCACCAGGTACTCGTCGAGACGGGCGCCGGCAAGGGCTCGTCGCTCTCTGATGCGGACTTCGCGACGGCAGGCGCAACGCTCGTCGACGCGGCCACCGCCTGGTCAGCGCAGCTCGTCTGCAAGGTGAAAGAGCCGCAGGAGTCCGAGTTCGCCCACTTGCGCCCCGGCCTGGTGCTGTTCACCTACCTCCACCTCGCCGCCTACCCAGGGGTCGCCAAGGCCCTGCTCGAGTCGGAGACGACCGGGATCGCGTACGAGACCGTTCAGCTCCCCTCGGGCGACCTTCCTCTCCTCGCACCGATGAGCGAAGTCGCGGGACGGATAGCGACCCAGGTAGGGGCGCATTTCCTCGAGGCTTCGCACGGCACCCGGGGAATCCTGCTCGGAGGCGTTCCCGGCGTGCGGCCGGCGCGCGTGGTGGTCATCGGGGCCGGCAACGTGGGCTGGAGTTCCGCCTGGATCGCCCAGGGCATGGAGGCCGAGGTCTTGCTGCTCGACCGTGACATCGCCCGGCTGCGGTGGGTGGACCAGATCCACCAGGGCCGGATCATGACCCTCGCCTCCAACCGCGGCTCGATCGAGCGCGCAATCTCCGAAGCCGACCTAGTCATCGGTGCCGTCCTCGTGGCCGGGGGAAGAGCCCCGGTCGTCATCACCGAGGAGATGGTCGCCGGGATGCGTCCGGGTGCGGTGATCGTCGACGTCGCGGTCGACCAGGGTGGCTGCGTCGAGACCACGCACGAGACAACCCATGAGGACCCCACATACTTCGTGCACGGCGTGCTCCACTACGCAGTCGGCAACATGCCCGCCGCGGTCCCTCACACCTCGACCTACGCCCTGACGAATGCCACTTTCCCGTACCTGCTCGACCTCGTCGAGCGCGGAGTGGACGCCGCGGTGGCCGCGGACCCGGTGCTGCGCGGCGGGCTCAACACAATGCACGGGAGCTGCGCGAACCAGGCTGTGGCCGAGGCCCTCGGCCTCGAGTTAGTCGACCCGCTCAAGCTGGTCTCGGCCTGAGCCAGGCCGCACGTCGCCACGAGAGCCATCCTCGGCGCCGGGGACGCCAAATGCTCAAGGAACGAGAACGATCTTGCCGTGGGTGTGGCCGGACATAAGTTCGCGGTGCGCGTCGGCCGCCTGACTGAGCGGATAGGCGCGGGCGACCCGGACCTTGAGCTTGCCGGCCTCGGCTTGGCGGAGCAGCTCCAAGCGCGCCGCGGCGCGGATCTCGGTTCCAGGATCGCCGCCGGGTCCGGCGCCGATGACCTTGAAGCCGAGTTCGACGCCTCGCTGGAAAGCGGCAATGGTGACGATCCGGCCGCGATCGGAGACCAGCGCGACGCAGGCATCGACCGCCTCGTCGGTACCGACGGCGTCGAGCGCCGCGTCGACTCCGTCAGGGGCGAGGGCACGGACCCGCCCGACGAGGCCGGCGCCGTAGCTCACCGGCTCGGCGCCGAGATCGCGAAGGTAGGCGTGAGTTGCCTCACCCGCCGTTCCGATGACGCGCGCCCCGCCATTGACGGCGATCTGTACCGCCATCAGGCCGACCCCGCCCGCTGCCCCATGGATGAGCAGCGTGTCGCCGGCGCCGACGTGGATGACCTTGAGAGCGTGCACGGCGGTGCACCCGGTCAAGAGGAGCCCTGCCGCCTCCTCGAAGGAGTAGTTCGACGGCTTGGGGAGCACGCTCGAGGCGGGCACCACGACCTTGGATGCGTAGGCACCCTGGATCGGGTAGGCCATGACCTCGTCGCCCGGGTGGATGGGGCCCGAAGGCCCTTGCGCATCATCACCGACCGAGCTCACCACGCCGGCCGCCTCCAAGCCGAGACGCATGGGCAGCCGAGAGGGGTCGCTGCCGTAGGCGCCGCCGTAGAGCTTGTAGTCGACCGGGTTCGTGCCCGCCGCCCTCACCTCGACCAGGACCTGGCCGGCCTGCGGCTCGGCCACCGGCTCGTCGATGACGGACAGGACCTCGGGCCCTCCGAACGCACTTGCCACGACAGTTGTAGCCATGGTGGTAGCAACTGGAGGCGAATCCCGCCTATTCCTGTTGTCTTCAGCCACACGCGCTCACTGAGCGCCTTGAGTCGAGGGCGACGACGCGCCTATGACTTGTCACCCGCCGAGTGGCGCCCGCTCGAGCTGCAGCTGTGTCTCGGCCGCGACGAAGCCGACCGCCCGGTATAGATCGACGGCGAAATAGTCGGGGTCAGCCACCATGACAAGTGTCCGGGCACCGAGCTCGTCGAAGCCGTAGCGGCTGGCGTGGTGGACGAGCGACCCGGCCAGGCCACGGCGCCTGAACTCCGGGTCGGTCTCGACCGACTGGAAGCGTGCGAGCCCGGCGCCGGCGGAGAACAGGCCCATGTGTGCGACGAGCCTGGCCTCGAGGAAGGCGCCGAACCACGCTCCATGACCGGCCTCGACGAGCTGTCGACTGGTCCTCACCTTCGCCGCGGCGTAACGGCGGTACGACACCACCTCGAGGGACTGCTCGTTGCACCGCGTCCTGAGCTCGATGCACTGTGCCCAGTCCTCCTCCGAGGCCAAGCAGCGGAGCACGGCGTCGGAGTTTGGGTGCGCGGGCTCGTGGACCCGGGTCGCTGTCATCACCGTCGCCGCCTCCGCGCAAAAGCCGCGTTCTTGGAACCAGCTGAGCTCGTCCGCTCTGGACTCGGCGCCGTCGAAGCCCAGCGCGACGTGCCTAGCTGCCGGGAACGCTGCCGCGAAGCGGTTCAGCCACGCCCCGCAGTCCTGAGGAGCCGGCACCTCAGCCAAAAGGAGGAAATTGCCCCACCAGTGGGTCGGGTTGTGTGGGCTGCGAACGACGAGATGGTCGCCCCGGTCCTCGACCTCGGTCCCGCCGCGTCGCAAGAGGGCGAGATCGGTCCGGTACCCCAGCGAGACCACGTCCACGCAAGGACCGTAGGCGAGCCATGGCCTTGTTCGAAAGCGGACTTGGGCTCAAGAGACGGGCCGCCTTATCCACACGAGGCTGACCGCCCCGAGCACGACCGCGAGGCCGAGGAAGATCGCTGTTTCGTACCATTGCATCGGCAAGTAGCGGCTGCGCGGCTGATAGGTCAACAGTTCCTGGAGCTTGGCGGCGATGTGGGCGGTGCAAGCTTGGGCGTTGAACTCGCCGGTCGTGGCGTTGAGGGGCAGGCGTGGTTGAGGAACGCCTGCGTGGGGGCGCGACCCGCTTTGTCGACGATGTTGTTCGAATAGACCCAGGCATTGGGCATGATCCCTCTCGCCGTACCGACCAGCTTCACGCCCGGCGGCGTGTCGTCAAAGCCAATCGGGGAGGCCGAGGTGATCGCCATGGTCTTATGCAGTGGCGTGAACACATACGGGCGCACCCAACGGGTCACGATCTCGCGGGTGGCGGCGAAGCCGGCGAGCGCGATCGCCATCGCCGGAAGCATCCGGCGGATAAGAGCCCGGCGGCGAGCCCGAGCACGAATGCGAACGCGCCGTAGCCAATCGGGACGATGCCACGCACGCTGAAGCTCAGCGGATTGAAGATTTGCCCGTTCACGAGGTCGAGGTCGCTCGACCACCAGGTCACGATCAAGCTCAGCAGCCCCGCGACCGCCATGGCCGCGAAGGCGCCCAAGCCGAGCTTGACGACCAGCCAGCGGGTGCGCCTCACGCCCTGGGTCCATGCCAGGCGGAAGGTGCCGGCCTCGAACTCGCGACCCCGAGCATATGGTGGTCGGCGCCGGGGGCGCGCCTGCGGCACTTGGACGACCGGACGCGGACCCGGCGAGGGGTTGAGCCGGCAGGGGGGCTCCGGCCTGTAACAATCGGTGCCGTGCCCCGACGCTCCCCCGACCGTAAGTCGCACGGTGAGAGCGCGGCGGGGCGCGGCGGGCGCAAGAGCCGCGGCGGAGCGCTCGGCTGGGCGCTCAGGGGCGAGAGCTCCTTCGTGGAGGACCCTTTGAGCCTCGGCACAGCCGAGATTCGCCGGATCCAGCCCTACCAGGCGGACAAGACCTACATATGCCCCGGCTGCAACCAGGAGATACGCCCCGGCACCGGCCATCTCGTCGTCGTTCCTCTCTCGGACCCCGGCGGCAGGCGCCACTGGCACTCGCCCTGCTGGGAACACCGGGAAAGGCGACGGCCGACCGGACGCTGAGGCGCGAGCCAAAGATGATCGAGAGACGAGCCGGCCGGGCAGGGCGCCGCCGTCAGACCTCGTCTTTGGGCAGTGCCTCTACGTTCACGTCTTTGTAGGTGACCACGTGCACCGAGGAGACGAAGCGCGCCTGGCGGTACATGTCCCAGACCCAGGCGTCACTGAGCTCGACTTCGAAGTACGTAGCCCCCGGGCCAGACTGAGGCGTGACCTTGACGTTGTTGGCCAGGTAGAAGCGGCGCTCGGTCTCCACGACGTAGCGGAACATCGGGAACACGGCGCGGTACTCGCGGTAGAGCTCCAGCTCCACCTCGGCTTCGAACTGGTCGAGGTCCTCTTCGGCACTCATAGCCGCTCGCAACCCGCCTCAGCGGACGTCGCGCTTCTCCTTGATCTTCGCGGCCTTGCCCGAGCGGTCGCGCAAGTAGTACAGCTTCGCACGCCGGACATCACCCTCGGTGACACGCTCGATCTTGGCGATGATCGGCGAGTGGACCGGGAAGGTCCGCTCGACGCCGACACCGAAGCTGACTTTGCGCACCGTGAAGGTCTCGCGGATGCCAGAGCCCTGACGCCGGATGGCGGCGCCCTGGAAGACCTGCACACGCTCCCTGTTGCCTTCGACGACCCGCACATGCACCTTCAAGGTGTCGCCGGGGCGGAACTCGGGAATGTCGTCGCGAAGGCTCTCGCGGTCGACCAGGTCGGTGGGGTTCATTACAGGTCACGCTCCTCGAGGCGATCGGACGGGTCGCCGGCCCTCTGCCGGTTGCCGGACTCGGAGTCCGGCCGCTCGGCTCGTCCCGTTCCGTGGGCACCTAGAGGATAGCCGTGCTCGACGAGGAGCCGCACCTCGGCTTGCGAGAGGCCCCCTCGCACCTCTAACAGGTCCGGCCGCAGCTCGAGCGTGCGCCAGAGCGCCGCGGCCCTGCGCCAGCGCTCGACCCGGCCGTGGTCGCCCCCACGCAGGACCTCTGGCACCTCCCAGCCCCGGAAGACCGCCGGGCGGGTGTACTGCGGGTACTCGAGGAGCCCGGTCGTGAAGCTCTCGTCGCCGGCCGAGGCGTCATTGCCGAGCACGCCCGGGACGAGCCGGACCGTCGCCTCGACGACGACGAGTGCCGCCAGCTCGCCACCTGCGAGGACGTAGTCCCCCACGGAGAGCTCGCCGTCGGCGAGGTGGTCGGAGATCCGCTGGTCCACCCCCTCGTAGCGCCCGCAGAGGAGCGAGAAAGCCGGAACGCTGCCGGCGGGGCCTCGAGGGCCGGCCAGCTCGGCCGCGACCGTCTGGTCGAATCGCCGGCCTCCCGGCGCGAGCAGGTACAGCGGTCGTGGGGGGTCGATGAGCTCGACGGCCCCGAATACCGGCTCGGGCGCGAAGACCATCCCCGGGCCGCCGCCAAAGGGGGCGTCGTCCACGCCGCGGTGGGGATCGCTCGCCGCCACGCGGAGATCGTGCACTCGGACGTCCACGAGCCCTTCACGCCGGGCCCGACCGACAACGCTCGTCATGCAGTAGGCATCGACAGCCTCGGGGAAGATGGTGAAAACGTCTATGCGCAGGGCTGGTGGGGCACCGGGCTGCTCCCCGGCGGTCGCGGTCGGCTCGCTCAATCGAACAGCCCCACCGGCGCGTCGACTATGAGGCGGCCGTCCTCTCGGCCGACCACGAACCTGAGCGGGACAAGGTTCCCGTCCTCCATGACAAGAAGGTCGCTCGCCGGGTTCGCCTGCACGGCGACGACTGTCCCCCGAGGCGTCCCATCGACCTCGATGACCTCGCTCCCGACGAGATCGTGCACGAAGAGCGAGTCAGGGTCCTCGACCGCCGGGGCGAACAGGAGCGCCTCGCGCAGCTCGTCGGCGGCCTCCCGGGTTTGGACGCCCTCGAATTGGACCAGGTAGCGCCCCTGAAAGGGCCTAGAGCTGCGTACCTTGAGAACCCGTGCCACCACCGGGGGGGCGCTGGCGGGGCTCGCGGACGGCCGACAGGTCAGCTCTGTGCACGGGGCGAGCCGCTCGGTGCGATTGGTGACGAGGGAGACGACGACCTCGCCGGTCAACCCGTGAGGGCGTGCGATCCGGCCCACCTCGAGCAGTGGCTGCAGGTTCTCGTCGCCACCGGCGAGCGGCGTCATCTCGTGCTCAGTCGACGATGTCGACCGACGCCTCCTGGCTGTCGCGGGCGGCTGCGGCGCGCACGAGGGTGCGCAGCGCCTGCGCGGTCCGTCCACGACGGCCGATGATCCGCCCCATGTCGCCTTGGGCGACGTGAAGGGCGAGGTGGATACCACTGCGGGTCTCGGATACCTCGACTGCTACACCTTCGGGGTCATCGACGATGGAGCGGGCGACGTGCTCGAGCACCGAACGGGCGGTGCCGCCTGCGACACGGTTGCCGGCGTCGTCCTCCTCGGTCTCGTGCGCGACCTGCGAGCCCTCCACGCTGGCCTCGTCGCCTTCGTCGAGGTCGTCGTCCTCATCGAGCTCGCCGTCCTCATCGTCGTCGTTGTCCTCGTCTTCCTCACCCTCGTCGAACTCGTCCTCGGGGCCGTCTGTTTCGTCGTCGTCGTAGTCCTCGGCGCCTTCGGCCTCGGGGGTCTGAAGCGCGCTGAAGTCCGGCTCGGCGAAAGGGTTGCTTCCGGTGTCTGTCATGTCCATCCTCAGCTTTCGGCTTCGGCTTCGCCGGCGGGAGCCTCTGTCGCCGCCGCGGCCGACTTGGTGGCAGCCTTCGTAGCCGCCGCCTTCTTCGCAGGTGCCTTCTTGGCGGGAGCCTTCTTGGCAGGAGAGGTCGCGCGGCCCGGACGCGCGTAGCGCTGGGAGACCTCTTTCGCCGGCCGGGTCGACTCAAACTGCTCCCAGGCTCCCGAGACGACGAGCAGCTTGCGCACGGTCTCGGTCGGCTGGGCGCCCTTGGCGAGCCATCCGAGAACGCGGGCGTTGTCGATCTGGATCGTGGACGGTTCCATGCGGGGCTCGTAGGTCCCGACGGCCTCTATGAACCTCCCGTCGCGCGGGGATCGGCTGTCGGCCACGACGACGCGGTAGGTGGGCTGCTTCTTCTTGCCCATGCGCATGAGGCGGAGCTTGACGGTCACGGAGTTTCTTCCTTCTTTCGTGGTGGAGACGACTAGCGGGGCGGGCCGAGGCCCTTGGAGGACGGGGTCACCCGGCCGCCCTTGAGCTTCTTGCGGCCGCCCTTAGCGGACTTGGCCTTGTTGCCGGGACGTCCGGCGCCTGCGAGCTTTGACATCGGCCCGACACCGCGGATCATCTTCTGCATCTCCTTGAACTGCCGGAGGAGATTGTTGACCTCTGTGGTGGACGTGCCGCTCCCGCGTGCGATCCTGAGCCGGCGCGAGCCGTCGAGCACGGTCGGGTCGGCGCGCTCTAGGGGCGTCATCGAGCAGATGATCGCCTCTACCTTGCCGACATCGCGCTCGTCGACCTTGGCGTCACGCATCTCTTTGGGAATGCCAGGCATCATCGACAAAAGGCCGGTGAGCGGGCCCATCTTCTTTATCTGGCGCAGCTGATCGAGGAAGTCGTCGAGGGTGAACCTGCCGGACTGCAGCCGCTCGAGGGCCTGGCCGGCGACCTCCTCGTCGTACTCGCGCTCGGCCTTCTCAATGAGGCTGAGCACGTCGCCCATCCCGAGGATCCGGCTCGCGAGCCTGTCGGGATGGAAGATCTCGAAGTCCGCAACCCGCTCCCCGGTCGAGAGAAAGGCGATCGGGGAGCCCACGACCTGCTTGACCGATAGCGCGGCGCCGCCCCGGGCGTCGCCGTCGACCTTGGTCAAGATGATGCCGTCGAGCTGCAACGCCTGATGGAAGGCCTCGGCGGTCTGGACAGCGTCCTGACCGGTCATGGCGTCAACGACGAAGAAGCTGTAGTGCGGACTCACGGCCGCGGACACACGTCGGACCTCGTCCATGAGCTCCCGGTCGATCGCGAGACGACCGGCGGTGTCGACGATGACGACGTCGCGCCCGAGCCGCTCCGCCTCTGCTAGGCCGTGGCGGGCGACGCTCACGGGATCAGTCGGCTCGGAGAAGACCCCGACGCCGATCTCAGCCCCGAGCACGCGCAGCTGTTCGACCGCGGCCGGTCGTTGCAGGTCGGCACCGATCAGGTACGGGTGGCGGCCCTGCTGGCGGAACCACTGCGCCAACTTGGCCGACGCCGTGGTCTTGCCGGAGCCCTGCAGGCCGGCGAGGAGCACTACGGTGGGCGGCCTCGAGGCGTAGGTGATCTTAAGCGCCTCGCCGCCCAGGGTGGTCGTCAGCTCCTCGTTGACGACCTTTATGACCTGTTGGGCAGGCGTAAGGTACTTGGCGAGCTCGGCTCCGCTGCAGCGAACCCGGATCCTCTCAATGAGATCCTGCGCGACTGCGAGGTTGACGTCGGCTTCCAATAGGGCGACGCGGATCTCGCGAAGCACCTCGGCGACCTCGGCGTCGCCGAGTCGCCCCCGGCCGCGAAGGCGCGTGAGGATGGCGTCGAAGCGATCTGTGAGCGTGTCGAACATCGGCCAGACCAGGTTAGTCGGGCGGCGACCCCGTCACCGAGGCGTGAGCGGCGACGATCAAGCTCCTCAACCGAACAGGGCGGCGACGAACTCCGCCGGGTCGAACGGCACCAGGTCCGCCGGCCCTTCCCCGACCCCGACGAGCTTGATGGGCAGGCCAAGCTCGGAGCGAATCGCGAGTACAACCCCGCCTTTGGCCGTGCCGTCGAGCTTGGTCAGCACGATGCCGGTCACCCCGACCGTGTCGGTGAACTGACGGGCCTGTACCACGCCGTTCTGGCCCGTCGTGGCGTCGAGCACGAGCAGCACCTCGGTCAGCTGCCCGGGGGGCCGCTCGGCGACGCGGCGCACCTTGCGCAGCTCGTCCATCAGGTTCACCTTGGTGTGCAGACGCCCCGCCGTGTCCGCCAGGACCAGACCCGCTCCGCGCGAGGCGGCGTGCTGGACGGCGTCAAAGATCACAGACGACGGGTCCGCCCCATCGGACCCCCTCACGATCCGTGCCTGGGCACGGTCGGCCCAGGACTCGAGCTGCTCCCCGGCAGCCGCCCTGAAGGTGTCCCCAGCCGCGAGGACGACGCTGCGGCCGGCTTGTGACTGCGCGAGCGCGAGCTTGCCGATCGTGGTTGTCTTGCCGACCCCGTTCACCCCGACGAAGAGCCACACAGTCGGCCCTTCGCCGGCGCCGAAGGAGAGGGAGCCGTCGTCGCCCTCGAACATCGAGACGAGGTCTGCCTGCAGGGCCTGCAGGAGGGCAGCCGGGTCCGTCGCGGAGACGGCGCCGGAGCGCACCTTTGCCCGGAGGTCGTTCAAGATCCGTGTCGTGGTCGTGATGCCCACGTCCGCGAGGATGAGCGCCTCCTCGAGCTCCTCAAAAGTCGCGTCGTCGATACCTTTGCGCCCGCGGACCCCGTCGAGGTAACCCGCCAGCAAGCCGCGGGCGCGACCGAGCCTGTCCCTTAAAGCTGGGCGCCCGAGCGGTTCTTGAAGCAGTTGGGCATGTTCCTGCGCCGGTGCCTCGGCTACAGGCGCGTCCTCGGGGACCGGTGGCGCGACCGTGGTGGGCGCCGGCTCTTGCCGAGGCACGGGGGGCTCTGGGGCTCGCGCCAGCGGTGGTGCGCCGGCGCCGAGGGCCGGGCCACGCCGGGGTGAGCGCTTGCCCAGCACGAGCCCGGCCGAGGCGAGCAGGACGACGGCAATGACAACGAGGACGATCACGAGAACCATGCGGTGCGCAGACTACCGGGCCGGAGCCACCGAGCCGAAGGCCAAACGGGTGCTGGCGCCCGGCTACTCCATGGCGGGTGTTGGTGTCCCGATCCGCTCGCTCACGACCTTGGAGGCCCCGCCTGGCTGCATCGTCACGCCGTAGAGGACGTCTGCCGCCTCCATCGTCCGCTTCTGGTGGCTCACGACGATGAGTTGCGCATCGTTGCGGAATTCGTCGACGAGGTCCAAGAATCGATGGAGGTTCACATCGTCGAGAGCCGCCTCGACCTCGTCCATTACATAGAACGGGGAGGGGCGGCTGCGAAAGACTGCGAACAAAAACGCCAGCGCCACGAGCGAGCGCTCGCCCCCCGACAAAAGCGAGAGCCGCCTGACGTTTCGTCCGGCCGGGCGGGCCTCGATCTCGATCCCTGTGGAGAGCAGGTCCTCGGGGTCGATCAGGCTGAGCCGCCCGGTCCCGCCGGGGAACAGCATCGAGAAGAGGATCTCGAAATGCTCGGCAACGTCGGCGAAGGCCTTGGCGAAGACCCCGACGATCTCCTCGTCGACGGCGCGGATGACCCGCCCGAGCTCGCGCCGGGCGCTCCTGACGTCCTCGAGCTGCTCGGCGAGGAAGCGGTCCCTCTCCTCGAGCGCGGCCAGCTCCTCGAGGGCGAGCGGGTTCACAGGGCCCATCAGGCGGAGCTCACGGTCGAGCTCACGGGTGCGGGCCTGGGCCGGGATCCCGGGCGGGAGCTCGGGGCAGGAGGCGGCAATGGCCTCGTCCGGCTCGCACTCGAGCTCGCGGCGCAGTGTCTCTACAGCCGCCTCCAGGCGCAGGCGCGCCTCGGCGCGCTCGAGCTCGACGCGCTGCAGCAACTCGCGGGTCCCGGTGAGGGCCCGCTCGGCGGCGATGCGCTGATCACGCAGCTGGCGCAGCCTGTCAGTCGTTTCGCTGACGGCCCGCTCATGGTCCTCGCGCTCGGCGCGTAGGCGCTCCCGGGCTCTTGTCAGCTCGTCGGCGACTCGCCCGAGCTCGTCGGTGAGACGGCCCAGGGCGCGCCCGGCGGTCTCGAGCGACTCCCTGCGCCCGGCTGCGCCCGAGCGCGCCGCCTCGAGCCCGGCTAGGCGCCGCTCGACCTCCGCACGCCTGCCGGCGAGGAGCGCGATCCGCTCCTCCAGCGCCGCGCTCCGGATGCCGAGCTCGGCCCGCAGCGACGCCAGCGTGCGGGCACGGTCGTCGAGTGCCTTGCGGGCCCGGGCGGCCTCTTCTGCCACGGCGAGGGCCTCGATCTCCGCCCCCTCAGCCTTGGCGAGCTCGCTCTCGCGAAGCGCGAGCTCCGCCTCGGTCGCAGCGACGAGGCCCAGAGCGGCCTCGTAGGCCGACGCCGTGTCACCGCGCTCGGCTGCGAGCCGCCCAATGCGCTCTTGTGACACGGCCTGGGCAGCTTTGGCCTGGGCGCGGGCGGCGACGGCACTGTCGAATCGCCGGGCGGCCCTGGTACTCGCCGCGCGGGCAGTCTCGAGCGCCTCGCGAGCGGTGTCTGCTTCGGCGCCTGCAAGGTGCGCCTCCTCGGCCGCGGACTCGGCGCCGCGCCGGACAGACTCGAGCGCGGCCCGGGTCGCTCCCGAGCGCGCCGCCCCGATCCGCCATCCCCGGGCCGAGAACCGGTCACCCTCCGTCGTGACTATCGTCCAGCCCGGCAGCTCCTCGGCTAGTCGTAGTGCCTCCGCGAGACCACCCCGGCACAAGACGACGCCCGCGAGGAGCTGGTCGAGCACGGCACCGACCCCCGACGTCTGCGACCTCACGTGGTCGCGGAGCCTCTCGGCCCGGATACCGGTCGGTGGCTCGCTAGGCGCGAGGACAAACTTGGAGGCACCGGTCGGAAGCACCCCGCCGTGCAAGCCCGCGTCGTGCAGATGGCCCAACGCCACGCGCGCCGCGCCTGTCCCGTCCACGACCACGGTCCCGAGAGCGTCCTCGACGGCTGCCTCGAAGGCTTTCTCGCACCCCTCGTCGATGTCAACGAGGTCGGCCAGCGTCCCGAGGACGCCCTGCAGGCCGACAAGGCGTTCCATACCCGCGCGCGACCGTGTCTCGTCGAGCGCCGCCTGCAACGCCTCGGTCCGGGCGCCGAGTGCGTGCGAGCGGTCGAGGGCCAGACGGGCGAGCCCCTCGGTCTCTTGCTGGCGGGCGGCGGCCTCCCGTTCGCCTGCCGCGAGCCGTTCGTGCTCCTCGCGGAGGCGCTCGTGCTCGGTCTCGCATTCCTCGAGCGCCGGGCCTAACTCGCCGAGGCGCTGCTCGTGCTCGGCACGCATCCGATCGAAGGCGCCAAGGCGTTCGGCCAGGCGCGCGACCGACTCCCGTGCCGTCGACAGGCGCGCCAGGGCGGCGTCGTGCTCCTGGCGGGCTGCGCGGGCATCGAGAGGTGCCGCGTCGGCGAAGATCGAGGATGCCCCGTCCGGCCCCGGCAACCCGGCGAGCTCGTCGGCCTCGAAGGCAGCCTCGTCGCGTCGAAGCTCCTCCTCGAGCCCGGCAAGCGTCTCGCGCTCGGGCGTGAGGGCCTGTGAGGCCGCCTGGGCCATCACCAGGTCGGCGGCAAGGCGGGCTGACTCCGCTTCGAGGGAGGCGACGACGTCGGACTCGGTGACAGCCACAAGCGAGGCGGAGACGGCCCGTCGGCGCTCCGCGACGACGCTCGCGAGGCCGTGCTGGCGCTCGAGCAGGCGCTCGGCCCGCCCGAGCCGGTCGGAGCCGTCCCAGGACTGCACCTCGGTGAGCGCCGCCTCGGTGGCCGCGACCAGCTCGTCGAGACGGGCAAGCTCGTTGCGCTGCGAGACCTCTTGCTCGGTCGTCTCGTTATGCCCGCGCTCGGCGCGCTCGAGCCGACGCCCGAGTGAGTCGAGCTCCCTGCCGGCCAGGTGCAAGCGCAGCGCCCGCAACTCGGCGGCGAGCCCGTCAAAGCGACGCGCGGCCTCCGCCTGGCGCTCGAGCGGGCGGAGCTGACGGCGCACCTCTCGTTGCAGGTCCTGCAAACGCAGGAGGTTCTGCTCGCTCGATTCGAGCCGGCGCTCGGCGCGCTCTCGACGCCGGCGGAACTTGAGGACCCCGGCCGCCTCCTCGATCACCATGCGCCGGTCTTCCGGGCGCGCCTGGAGGATCGAGTCGAGCTGGCCCTGGCTGACGATGACGTGCTGCTGGCGACCGACGCCGGCGTCGGAGAGGAGCTCTTGGACGTCCAGCAAACGGCACGGGGCACCGTTAAGGGCGTACTCGCTCTCGCCCGTGCGGAACAGGGTCCTTGTGATCGTGACCTCGGCGACCTCGACAGGGAGGCGTCTCGAGGCATTGTCGATCGTGAGGGACACCTCGGCCCGGCCTAAAGCCGGGCGCTTGGAGGTGCCGGCGAAGATGACGTCGTCCATTTTCGTGGAGCGCACAACCTTCGGCCCCTGCGCTCCCAGGACCCAGGCGACGGCGTCCACGACGTTCGACTTGCCGGAGCCGTTCGGGCCCACGACGACGGTGATGCCCGGCTCGAGCTCGATCGTCGTGGGATCGGCGAAAGACTTGAACCCTTTGAGAGTCAGCGTTTTCAGGAACACGTTGGGATCACGTTATCCGTGAGGGCACACCGCCCCGGGGATTCGCCTGCGTCCCGGGGGGATGTGGGGCTCTCAAAGCTGGCAGCGTTCGCAGCAGTAGGCGGAGCGGGCACCGATCATGAGCCGCACGACCTGGCTCCCACAGCGCGGGCACGGCTCCCCTGCCCGGTCGTAGACGGCGTGACGGTCCTGGTAGGACCCGAGGCCGCCGGCAAGGTCGCGGTAGCGCTGATCACGCAACGAGGACCCGCGCGATGCCACTGCCTCGCGCAGCACCGACCGGGCCGAGCGTGCCAAGGCGGTGACCTCGGCGTCGCTCAGCGAGCCGCCGGGGCGGTCGGGGCGGAGCTTTGCCCGAAAGCAGGCCTCGTCGGCGTAGATGCTGCCTATGCCGGCGACGATCCTCTGGTCGGTCAAAAGCGCCTTCAGCGGGGCACGCCTGCCGGCGAAGCTGGAGGCGAGATACGCCTTGGGCAGGCCCTCCAATAGCGGATCGCGCCCGATGTGGCTGATCTCCGCCGGAACTCCGCGTGCGTCGAGGTCGCAGGAGACGAACCACTCCCCGAAGGTCCTCGGGTCGACGAAGCGCAGCTCGGTCCCATCGTCGAGATCGACCAGGACGTGGGTGTGGGCCTCGAGAGGCTGGCGCTCGGTCCCGGCCAGGTGGAGGAGCTGGCCGCTCATGCGGAGGTGGACGACGAGCACCGAGTCGTCGTCGAGCGCGAGGAGAAGGAACTTGCCCCGGCGCCCGGCGGCGATGACGCGGCGCCCGACGAGCCGGCTCTGAAGCTCGCCTCGGGACTGGCGCCGCACCGTGCGGCGGCCCGGCACCTCGACCTTGGTGATGCGCCTGCCGACGACGACGGCCTCGAGGCCGCGACGGACGGTCTCGACTTCGGGAAGCTCGGGCACCTAAACGCCAGGCCCGTCGCCCTCTTGGGCGGCGAGGATCTCGAGGGCGGCCGCAGCTGCGAGGCGTTCGGCGAGCTTCTTTGACGACCCGGTTCCACGCCCCAGCACGCCTCCTCCGACGCGCACCTCGGCGAAGAAGACCTTGGCGTGATCCGGGCCCTTGTCGCTCACCTCGTAGGAGGGCGCGCTCAAGCTAAGCCGCGCGGTGAGCTCCTGGAGCCTGTTCTTCGGGTCACCGAGCCGGCCCCCTGCCGCGATACCCGCGATCGGGTCCTCGATCAGGTCGACTACGAAGCTGGTCGCGGCCGAAAGCCCAAGGGAAAGGTAGACGGCGGCGATGATCGCCTCGAGGCAGTCGGCGAGGATCGATCCTTTGGAACGGCCCCCAGAGGCCTCCTCGCCCTTGCCCAACAGCACCGCCTCGCCGACACCGAGCTCGGTGGCTATCGGCGCCAGCGCCTCTGTGCTCACAACCGAGGCACGAAGGCGCGCCAGGTCCCCCTCGGGAAGCTCGGGGTAGGAGCGGTATAGGTGGTCTGCGACAACGAGGCCCAAGACGGCGTCACCGAGCAGCTCAAGCCGCTCGTTGGAGGGGAGGCCGCCCCATTCGGAACAATAGGAGCGGTGCGAGAGGGCCTGGCGGAGCAGGTCGGCGCTGAGGGGGTAGTCCGAAAGCGCCTGGTGCAGCCGCTCGCTTGTGGGCGGGAAGCCAGATGTCGGATTGCTCAGGCGCCGCCGACCTTCCCGCTCACATAGTCGACCGCGTCACGCACGGTACGCAGGTCCTCGAGGTCCTCGTCGTCGATGCGGAACCCCGGCAGCCGGTCGCTCAGCTCCTCCTCGAGCGCCTCGACGAGCTCGATCAGGGCAAGGGAGTCCGCGTTGAGGTCGTCCGCGAATGAGGACGACTCGCTGATCTCGGACATGTCGATCTCGAGGATCTCCGCGAGCTGGGAGCGCACGAGCTCGAGCACCTCGTCGCGGCTCATAATCGCACCGGTCGTCTCGGTCACCTGGGCTCCTTCTCCTTTGATCTGTCCAATGCTAAAGCTTGCCTCACGGTCCTGCCCACCGCCCGACGGCGTTGGACGACGCCCTTTTTCAGCTGGCAGCGACCGCGTCGCGAAGTGATCCGACGAGATCACCGATCACCGCCTCGTGTGCCACGCGGACCGCGTTCAAGATCGCCCTCGAAGACGAGCTCCCGTGGCTGATGACACATACGCCCTCCACGCCTAACAGCATCGCTCCGCCGGTCTCTTCTGGGTCGAGCCGCTGCGCGTAGACGACTAGCTCGGGCGCGAGCACGGACCCCGCCGCCCGGGTCTCTTCGCTGGCTCCGATGACGCGCCCGAGGATGTCGAACAGGGAGCGCAGCGCCCCCTCGACCGACTTCAGAGCGACGTTGCCGGTGAAGCCATCCGTCACGATGACATCGACGTTGCCGTCCAGCAGGTCCCTGCCCTCGACGTTTCCGACGAAGTCGACCCCGACCCCGGCTGCGAGCAGGGTGTGCGCTTCCTTGGTGAGCTGGTTCCCCTTCGAGGACTCCTCTCCTATCGACAACAGCGCGACCTTGGGAGCAGTCGTGCCGAAACGCAGCGTCATGAAGGCAGCGCCCATCTGGGCGAACTGGACCAGCCACTCGGCGTGGCAGTCGGCGTTGGCACCCGCGTCAACGAGCACCGCCGGGCGGCCGCTTATAGCGGGGATGAGCGCTGCGATCGCCGGGCGGGCGACGCCGGGGAGCCGACCCATGCGCAAAAGCGCACTCGCCATTGCCGCTCCGGTGTTGCCAGCGCTCACCATCGCCGATGCGCGCCCGTCGCGGACCGCCTCGGCGGCACGCACGAGTGTCGAGTCCTTCTTCGTCCGGACGCTCTGGGCGGGGTCGTCGTGCATGGCGATGACCTCGCTGGCCGGGAGCACATCCAGGCCGCCGGTGTCGCCGAGCGAGCCGTCGACCGGGCCGACGAGCACGACCGGGATACCGAGCTCCTCGGCCGCGCGCCGCGCCCCGGCAACGATCTCGCCCGGGGCGTGATCGCCGCCCATCGCGTCTATCGCGATCGGGAGGGTGTTGACGGGTGAAGGCACGGCGCCTGTATCCCTGCGCGGCGCCACGACGGTCAGTCGACCTCGACTGCCTGGCGACCCTTGTACCACCCGCAGTGCGGGCAAACCACGTGCGGCAGCTTCGCCCGGTTGCACTGTGGGCAAAGGCTCCGCGAGGGCTCGTTCAACGTCCAGGCGGAGGCCCGCCGGCTGCGGCTTTTCGACTTCGAGGTCTTCTTCTTGGGGACGGCCATCGTTATTCTCTCCACTCGGGTATGGCTTGAGGAGCACCCGGCCCGGACAGGGCCGCCCAACGTGGGTCGGTCTTCTCCGTGCAGGTACAGGTCTCATGGTTGCGGTTCACGCCGCACTCGGGGCACAGCCCGAGGCAATCGGGCCCACAGAGCGGCGCGAGCGGCAGCTCCAAGATACAGGCATCGTGAGCGAGCGGTTCGAGGTCGAGCCAGTCGGCCGTCATGGAGTAGCCGAGCTCGGGGTCGGCGTCCTCCGCGTAGAGCTCGCGGACAGTCGCGCTTAGGCGCCCGGTCGCCACCTCGAGACAGCGGCGGCACTCTCCTTCCCAGTCGGCCGAAACGGTCCCGCTCACCACCACGCCGCCGAGCACGGATTCCAGCACCACGTCCAGCTCAACCTCGGCACCAGCCGGCACGTTCGAGTCGGACACCTCTAGCTCGGCGATCGGGGCCTCGACCTTCACCCGCCGGCGAGTGCCGGGATGCTTGCGCAGGACTGCCACGCCGACGACGAGCGGGCCACGGCGGTCGGCCCGGGTCATTCGAGGTCCTGGTCGAAAAATCCCTCCCCGACGGCCCATTCGTCCTCGTCGAGCTCGTCCTCGGACTCCTCGCCCGGCTCGGGCTGGGGGGCGGGTATCGACGCCAGGCGTTCGCGCCCGGTCCGGACCGTCTTCATGGTCCGGTCGAGCACGATCTCGAAGCCTGCGAGCTTTTGGTCGACATAGTCCTCGGCCTCGTGGCGCATCTGGCGCGCGGCGGCCTCGGCGTCTTCGACGATCCGCATAGCCCGGTGCTCGGCCTGGCGGACGATCTCGGTCCGCTGCACCATCCGCTCAGCTTGGACCCGGGCGTCGCCGACAATGTCGGCCGCCTCGCGCCTGGCGGCGGCGAGGAGCTCCTCGTGGTCCCTCAGCATGCGCCGGGCACGGCGTAGCTCCTCGGGGAGCTCGTCGCGGATCGCCTCGAGCAGGTCGAGCACCTCGTCACGGGTGATGATCGCCGATGACGAGAGCGGCATCGACTTCGCCGAGGTGATTATCTCGATGAGCTCCTCGATGATGTCCTCGATGCTGCCTGGCTCGGCGGACGCTTGTGCCCCCGCCCCGGGCTCGGCACTTTCGTTGTCGTGAAGATCGGTCACGGTCGCAGCTCCTTCAACCGGCTTGCAACGGGGGGCGGCACGAACTCGCTCACATCGCCGCCATAACGGACGACCTCGCGAATCAGCTTGGAGGCGACAAACGAATACGCCGAGCTCGTCGGCAAGAACAGCGTCTCGATGCCCGATAGGTGCTGGTTCATCTGCGCCATCTGCAGCTCGTTTTCGAAGTCCGACACCGCGCGCAGGCCCTTGATGATTACATCGGCCCCGACCTCAGCCGCGACCTCGACGACGAGGACCGACATCGACACGATGCGGACCGAGTCGAGATGCGCGAGCGACTCGGCGATCATCGCCTCGCGCTCTTTCACCCCGAAAAGTGGCTCCCCCTTTTGCGGGTTGCGAATAACCGCGACCACGAGGGCGTCGAACAGTCCCGAGGCACGCTCCGCGATCTCCAGGTGCCCATTGTGAAAGGGATCAAAAGAGCCAGGGAACAAGGCGACGGTCACACGGAGTCCTTCTCGGTGGTTCGGGGATCATCGCGGCCGGGCGTTCGGGCCCCGACCAGCGTGACGAGCGTACCGCCGTAGCGGTACTCGCGGCAGACCGCAAAGCTGTCCGGGAGCTCGACGGGCCTCGACGACTCCAAGACGGCGAGGTCCGCTCTCATCATCTCGAGCAGGGACCGCCACGCGTCGAAAGAGTACGGGGGATCGACAAGAGCCAGGTCGTAGCGCGTGCCGGGCTCTCCGGCGAGGAACTCAGCCATGTCGGCCCGCACGACGCGAACGCCCGGCGAGGTCCCAAAACCGGTCGCGGCGAGGTTCGACCTGATGGCTGCTATGGCCCGGCGGTCGGCCTCAACGAAACAGACCGAGGCGGCGCCGCGCGACAGCGCCTCGATGCCGAGCGCGCCCGAGCCGGCGAAGGCGTCGAGCACCGAGGTCTCTTCGAGCGCGCCGCGGCTGGCGAGGATGTCGAAGATCGCCTCGCGCACCCGGTCGCTCGTCGGGCGTAGGCCGTCTATGTCGGGAGCTCGCAGCTGACGGCGCTTGGCGGTGCCGCCGATGACGCGCATGTCACCACGCTAGGTCGAGCGACCTGAGATCGGTTGCTCAACGCCAGCGTGGGCGCGGCCGCCAGCTCAACCCTTGAGCACGAATTCCTCGGATTCCTCGTCGACAAACAGGCGGAGCTCCTCGGCTAGCAGCGTGTGTGCCTCCAGCTCCGGGTCCTCGTCGACGATCTCCTCGGCCACCTTGCGGGCCGCCCGCACAAGCGCCTTGTCTCTGCGGAGCGAGGCCAGGCGCAGATCGCTCCTGCCCTTCTGCCGGCTCCCGAGGACGGTGCCCTCGCCGCGTAGCTCGAGGTCGACCTCGGCGAGCTCGAAGCCATCGCTGGAGGCCTCGAGGGCGCGCAGGCGTCTTTCCGCCCCGGGTGTGACGACTTCCGCGAGCAGAAAGCACCAGGACTTGTCCGTCCCGCGGCCGACCCTTCCCCGCAGCTGGTGCAGCTGCGCGATGCCGAAGCGGTCCGCGTCCTCGATCACCATCACCGTCGCGTTGGCGACATCGACGCCCACCTCGATGACCGTCGTCGCGACGAGCACCTGGAGCTCACCGCGACGGAAGGCCGCCATGGTGGCTTCCTTCTCCTTCGACGGGAGCTGACCGTGGAGAAGGCCCACCCTAAAACCCGTGAGCTCGCTCGAACAAAGTCGCGCGAACTCCTCCACGGCTGATTTCGGGAGCGGTTTCGGCACGGACTCCGCGTCGAGATCGAGGCCGGTGAGGGGCAGCCGCGAGATCATGACCTGCGCAAGGTCGTCCTCGTCGGGCGCGTCGTAGTCGAGCTCAGCTTCTTCGGCCTCGAGCACCTCAGGCTCCTCGTCCTCGGGCTGGCCCCCGCCCACGAGCGGGCAGATGACATAGGCCTGGCGCCCGGCAGAGATCTCCTTGCGCACAAGCTCCCAAGCCACCGGATACTCCTCTCGACCGTTCAGCCAGACGGTAGCCACCGGTGTCCGCCCGACCGGGAGCTCGTCGAGGACGGTCTGGTCCAAGTCGCCGTAGACGGTCATCGCCGCGGTGCGCGGGATCGGGGTCGCGGTCATAACGAGGACGTCAGGGTGGCGCGAGCCCGGCTCGTCACCACCGGCGGCCGGTCCCTTCTCGCGCAGCGCGGCGCGCTGCTCGACCCCGAAGCGGTGCTGCTCGTCGATCACTACGACCCCGAGCGAGCGGAAACGGACGTTGTCGGTCAAGAGCGCATGTGTGCCCACGACCAGGTCGAGGCTCCCGTCCAAGAGCTCGGCCTGGATCCGCGTCCGTTCGCCAGCAGCCGTCCGGCTCGTGAGCAGCGCGACTCCAAGCGGGCGCGAGCCTCCGAGGCGGGAGCCGTCGGGCACCTGCAGGCCGTCGAGGAAGCCGCGCGCGGCAAGGTAGTGCTGCTCGGCGAGCACCTCGGTCGGGACCATGAGCGCCCCTTGATGGCCGCCCTGCACCCCATAGAGCAGCGTCGCGAGCGCCACGACCGTTTTCCCGGCGCCGACGTCGCCCTGCAAGAGGCGGTGCATCGGGTGCGATGCGGCGAGGTCGGCGGCGAGTTCGCGCATCGCCCGCTCCTGGGCGGCGGTCAGCTCGAAGGGCAGGCGCCCGAGAAACTCCTCAACGAGGCTTGCCTGCCCCATCGGGGGCCTGACGATGTGGGCAATCCCGGGAGCTTGGGTCGCGGCGGCGCGCTTTTTCATCACGAGGAGGAGCTGCAGCCTCAACAGCTCATCGAAGGCCAGGCGGCGGCGGGCGGCGTCGCGTTCCTCGAAGCTCTCGGGGGCGTGTATCCCCTGGAAAGCCTCTGTACGCCCCACCAGGTTGAGCTCCTCGACGAACCGCTCCGGCAGGACCTCTGCCAGGCGCCCGGTGCGTTCTAAGGCCTCTTTCATGTACGAGGCGAGCTCCGTCGAGCCGATCTTGGCCTTTCCCGACTGCGGGTACACCGCCACGATGCGCCCCGTCTGGTCGCCGACGAGGTCAACGACCGGGTTTGTCATCTGGCGCCCGCCCCGATAGGTCTCGGTGCGGCCGAAGACGACGACCTGCGAACCGACCGCCAGCTGCTGGGCCCGCCACGGTTGGTTGAAGAACACGACCGTCAAGCGCCCGGTCGCGTCCTCGACGACGATCTGCGCCATCGTCCTCCCGCCCCGCAAACGGCGGGCGGAGACCCGTAGCACCGTTGCGGTGACCATGGCCTCCTCACCCTCGACGAGCGCGCCTATCTCGGACTGGTGGCGACGGTCGATCCAGCGCCGTGGGTAGTGCATGAGCAGGTCGAGGACGGTCTCTATGCCCATCGACTCGAGCCCGGCCGCCTTTTTGGCCTTGACGGCGCGGAGTTCTGTCACGCTCTTGTCCCTGAGAGTCCGCAGCTTGCGGCCTCCCGCCGCCTCGCTCACTCGACCGAGACTAGGTACGGGTACAGCGGCTGGCCACCGTGATGCAGCTCCAGCGAGATGCCCGGCCAGTTTTCGCGCAGCCACTCCGAGACCCGCCGCGTATCCGCGGTGGTCGCTCCGGCACCCTCGATCAGCGTCACGATCTCGTCCGAGTCGCCGAGCATCTTCTGCAGCAGCCCGCAGGTTGCCTCGGGCAGGGTCCCCGCGACCGACTCGATCCCGTTTCGCGACAGCCCGATGAAATTCCCGGCCTCGATCGGCCCCGCTTCGGAGTCGCTCGCCCGAACCGCCCGGGTCACCTCTCCGGCGCGCACGCGGCTCGCGGCCGCACTCATGGCCTCGGCGTTCTCTTGCGCGCCCGCTCCGGGGTCGTACTCGAGCAGGGCGGCGAAACCTTCCTGGATGCCGTGCGTGGCGACGACGAAGGCCGGCTTTTTCGACAGCTGGCGGACCTGCTCGGCGACGGCGACGATGTTCTTGTTGTTGGGCAGGATCACGACCTCGGCACCCGGGACGGAGTCGACGACCTCGAGGATCTGCTCGGTGGAGGGGTTCATGGACTGGCCCCCGCCAACGATGTGGTGGACACCGAGCGAGTAGAAGATTCGGCGGATGCCATCCCCGGTCGCGACGGCGACGACCGAGGTGATCGGTGCCGGCTCGTCGAGGCTCGCCGGTGAAGCCGCGAGCTCGGAGGCGCGCCGGACCCAGAACTCCTCTTCGACCTGGTCGAGCAGGTCCGTGACGCGTATATCCCGAGGGCGGCCGGCGTCGAGTGCCGCTTCGATCGCGGCTCCGATGTCGTCTGTGTGGATGTGGCAGTTCCACAGGCCGTCGCCGCCAACGACAACTATGGAGTCCCCGATCCCGGCCCATACGGCCTTGAAGGCCCCGAGCGCCTCGTCGGGAGCCTCGAGGAAGTACATGACCTCATAGCGCAGGTCACCGATGGCACTGGCCTCGCCGTTGGGGCTAGCCGAGCGCGCCCTCGCGGCGTCGTTGTGCCTCGAGCCGTTGCCAGACACACCTGTTCTGGCCGCCGGCTTCGCTCCGGGCGCGGCGGCCCAGCTGGCCTCAAAGCCGCCAGCGATCCGCTCGGCCACCTCCGGCGGCAGGGGCAGCTCCTCGGCCATCGCGCGCCCGTCGATGACGTGCAGGAAGGCCTCGTACAACAGCACGAGGCCGGCGCCCCCGGCGTCGACTACGCCTGCCTGGGCCAGTACCGGGAGCAAGTCGGGCGTGCGCCAGAGCGAGGAGACCGCGGCCCTGCTGGCCGCTTCGAAGACCGTCGTCAGATCGCCCCCGCCCTGCTCGTCGACCTCCCACGCGGCCGCGGCTGCGTCGGCGGCGACGGTCAGCATCGTGCCCTCGACGGGCCGCATGACTCCGGCTCGCGCAGCCGCGCTGCCCTCCGAGAGGGCGACCGCCGCCTCGTGGGCACCGACCACCGGCAAGGGGGCGAACGTGCCCGAGATGCCACGGAGGATCTGGCACAAGATGACGCCCGAGTTGCCCCTCGCCCCCATCAACGAGCCGCTCGCTATGGCCCGGCATGCCACGCCCATCGCGTCGCCGCCGGCGGCCTCTAGGTCGAGGCCGTCGAGCGCCTTCACGACGCTCTCGAGGGTGAGCGCCATGTTCGTGCCTGTGTCCCCGTCCGGGACGGGGTAGACGTTCAGGCGGTTGACGACCGAGCGGTGCCGCTCCAGACCCTCTGAGAACGCGCGCATGACCTTCACCAGGCGCTCAGGGGTCAGGCCGTCGAAGGAATCGGTACCAGTGGGCCGCTCGGTCACCGGTCTAGGGGGCCTCGTGACGGCACCGGCAACATGGTGGTGCCGATCGTCGCGGATCGGTCTCGCACGGCGCCATTCCAATGGATGCTAACGTCACACCTCGTCCATTTGTAGGAACTCTCTCCGAGGAACGCGTCATCGTGGCAGCTGTATGTGAGCTATGTGGGAAGCACCCGGGCTTCGGGATGAACGTGTCCCACTCCCATCGGCGCACGAAGCGTCGCTGGGACCCGAACATCCAGCGTGTCCGCGCCCTCGTCAATGGCACACCGACTCATCTGAACGTCTGCACGTCGTGCATCCGCGCTGGCCGAGTGGTAAAGCCGCCTCGCCGGATCCTCACCGAGCGCTCGAGCTCAGCGTAGGGCCCGGCTGAGCGCCGGGATCGTCCCTTTGCCGCCTCAGCGGAGGCGGTGCTCCCACCCGGACGCTGCCAGGGTCTCGTCTCCCACGCGCCTTGTCGCGGGGTCTGCGACGCACTCGCCTATGCGAATAGGCGGCCGTAGGCCCTCGGCCGTGAACGCCCTCGAGACGGCTTCAGTATCGCCGGCGGCGAAGACGAGCTCGTAGTCCTCACCACCGCCCAGGGCGTCATCTCGGGTCGCGCCGTTCGCGACAGGAATCGTGTCGAGGACGACACCGACACCCGAAGCCGTCGCGAGACGGTCGAGGTCGAGCCCGAGGCCGTCGGACACGTCGATCATCGCGCTCGCCCCGCCCGCCGAGGCCGCCCGTCCCTCCGCCACCCGCGCCGCGGGGCGGCGGTAGGCCGCGGCCAGGTCCGCCCAGGCGGCTGCAGCTCCGGCCGCCTGGGCGCGAAGTCCCCTGAGCCCTGCTGCCGACCGCCCGAGGGGCCCAGTCACATAAAGCGAATCACCGGGGCGCGCCCCGCTGCGCAGTATCGCCCTTCGGTCCCCCGCGGTCCCGGTTATGGCGACGGACACGACCAGGCACGGGCCGGCGGAGAGGTCCCCGCCGACGACGGCGCACGCGTACGCCGCTCCGGCCTCTGCGATGCCGCGGGCAAGGCCGTCGATCATGGAGGCGCCCGCTCCGATCACGGTCACCAGCGCGTGCAAGGGTCGACCCCCCATCGCGGCAATGTCACTCACGTTCACGGCAAGCGCCTTCCAGCCCACGTCCGCCGCATCCACGATGTCAAGGTCGAAATGCACGCCTTCGACGACCGCGTCGGCGGCGAGCAGCAATGACCCGCCCGGCGGCACGGTGACGATCGCGGCATCGTCGCCAATCCAGGTCTCACCCGGCGGCGGTCCCGGCAACGCGCGGCGGATCGCCTCGATCGCAGCTATCTCGCCGTCGGAGATCGACACAACCTTGGACGCTACCTCCGAGCGCGGTCGGGCCGTCGCCCTGGCATGACGCCTGGCTCGCTGACTTGGGAGCTCGTTGGGGCCTCGCCTACGATCGGCAAATGGCAGAGACTCGCAACCGCAATCTCCTCGACTGGGTCGATGAAGTCGCTACGCTCACTCAGCCCGACCGGGTGGAGTGGTGCGACGGTTCGGCCGAAGAGTACGACCGGCTTTGCCAGCTCCTTGTGGACCGGGGGACCTTCACGAAGCTCTCCGATGCGAAGCGCCCGGGCAGCTACCTCGCCCGTTCGGACCCGGCCGACGTCGCCCGTGTCGAGGGACGCACCTTCGTATGCCCGACCGATCCCACCGATGCAGGACCGAACAACAACTGGGTGCACCCCGACGAGATGCGAGCCACCTTGACCGGGCTGTTCCGGGCCTCGATGCGGGGCCGGACAATGTACGTCGTCCCCTTCTGCATGGGCCCTCTCGGCTCGCCGATCGCGCATCTCGGGGTCGAGATCACCGACTCGGCCTATGTGGTCGTGAACATGCGCATCATGACGAGGATGGGCTCGGGCGCCCTCGAGGTGATCGGCGACGCGGGCGAGTTCGTCCGGTGCCTGCACTCGGTCGGTGCTCCCCTTTTGGCCGGGCAACAGGACGTGGCGTGGCCTTGCGCCCCTGGTCACGTCTATGTGTCCCACTTCCCCGAGACGCGTGAGATCTGGTCCTTCGGTTCCGGCTACGGCGGCAACGCCCTCTTGGGCAAGAAGTGCTTCGCGCTGCGGATCGCGTCGGTCATCGGACGCGACGAGGGCTGGCTCGCCGAGCACATGCTGATCTTGAAACTGACCTCCCCAGCAGGCGAGGTCCGATACCTCACAGGGGCGTTCCCCTCGGCCTGCGGCAAGACGAACCTCGCCATGCTCGTGCCGACAATGCCGGGCTGGAAGGTCGAGACGATCGGCGACGACATCTGCTGGATGAAGATCGGTCCCGACGGGACTTTGCGGGCGATCAACCCGGAGGCGGGTTTCTTCGGGGTCGCGCCGGGCACGAACATGGTCACGAACCCGAACGCGGTGCTCACGCTCTCGGGCAACTGCATCTTCACGAACACGGCGCTCACAGACGACGGCGACGTCTGGTGGGAGGGCCTCACCGAAGAACCCCCGGAACATTGCACAGACTGGCGCGGCGAGAACTGGACCCCGCAGTCTTCGAGCCCGGCGGCCCACCCGAACTCGCGCTTTACCGCTCCGGCCAGCCAGGACCCGGCGATAGCCAGCGAGTGGGAGGACCCTGTCGGCGTTCCCGTTTCGGCGATCTTGTTCGGCGGCAGGCGGGGCTCGGTCGTCCCGCTGGTGTATGAGGCCTTCGACTGGGCCCACGGGGTGTTCCTGGGCTCGATCATGTCATCGGAGACGACGGCGGCGGCCACCGGCGCGGTTGGCAAGCTGCGCCACGACCCTTTCGCGATGTTGCCGTTCTGCGGCTACAACATGGCCGACTACTGGGCGCACTGGCTTTCGTTCAGGGACAGGGTGGACGAGGAGAACCTCCCGAGGGTCTTTTACGTCAATTGGTTCCGCAAGGCGGCCGACGGCCGCTGGCTGTGGCCCGGCTTCGGTGAGAACTCCCGGGTGCTCGAGTGGATCTTCGAGCGCTGCGCCGGCCGAGGAGATGCCATCCTTGAGCCGATTGGCTACCTGCCATCACCCGGCGCGATCGACATCGAAGGGCTAGACATCTCCAAGGAGGACATGGAGGAGCTGCTCCAGGTCGATTCCGACGAATGGCGGGGCGAGCTGTCTCCCATCACCGCCTACTTCGCCGAGTTCGCAGACCGCCTCCCCACTGCGATCTCGGACCAGCTCGAGGGACTCAAAAAGCGCCTCGGCTGAGCACCTAGCGGGTTGCGAGCGTAGCGCCCGACAGGACGGCTCAGCTCAACCCCATGTGGCGCTCGTCACCTGGTTGGCGGGGACCGGCACTACAGCCGTGGTGGGGCCGGCCCGGGGGATCGCCGCGGTGTACCCCCCGGGCACGGGCGGGGACACCGCCCCCGGGACCCGGGGGTGACCCATACATGCGTGCGCCTCGCTGGGTCCGAAACCGGGTGGATCTCCACCTCGAGGCCTTCACGCTCTGCCGACGCTGTCAAGATGAGAGCCCCCGTGTGCTCGCCGACGTCCACCATGACGGCTCGGCTCGGCTCGGTCGGCCGGGCCATGTGCCCGGCAGGCGGCGCCACGACGCCGTGATGGTGAAGCCCAAGGGCCCTGTGGGGATGGCAATGGCCGTGTTCTTGCGCCTTTTCTGCCCCTGCGCTCGTGGTCATCTCGTCAACCGGCAAGTGGGACGTTCTGACGTGACGGGTTGTCGAAGCCGTCCCACGGATCGGTCAGGTACGGGAACGAGTCACGGTAGCTGAGACCGAAAGCGGACAGGCTGGCCGCGGTCGCTGGCTCGGAGGAGGGCCCGCCGACGTCGTAGAGCAGGCCCGCGGCGCCGTCAGGGTTGTACGACTTCACGACCGCGCCGAGGAGCGCTCCTGCTACCGCCTTGAGCTCGATGCTCACGACGTCGTCGTACACGCGGCGCCCATTCGGGAACCCGGCGACGTCACCGCCCACGACCCCGAGGATGTGCGCCTTGTCGGGTGTCACCGGCTTGATCGCCACGTTGAGACGGAGCAGGTCGGACTTCGTCGACCCCGTGTAGTTCTGGAAGCCCGGGAACAGCCCGGCCGGGACTCCGGTGAGGAGCACGGCGTCGAGGTCGGGGCGGGTGTTCGTCGACACTGTCGTGTAAGCGACGAGGTTCGGGAACGCCCCCGGGTAGAGAACATTGAGCAGCGCTGCGAGCGTCGGGTGGTCGTAGTAGGCCGCGAACTGGTGGTCGCCGTCAGGGCCTTGGGTGTTCCAGTAGTCCTTCACGCCCATCGGGATGATGACCTCGTTGATGAGCGGGTTGCCTAGGCGTGAGACCTGGATCCACGGCCCGGCGCTGGTGCTCTCGCCGTACCCGTGGATCAGCGTCTTCTGGCGGGCCGCCGTTGTCCACACGCCCATCACCGCGTCGGCGGAGGTGTAGCTCGAGGGCGTGTTCGCGTTCTTGGTGAGGTCCCTGATCGGGACCTGGATCGCGATGGAGTGGACGTTCAACCCGGCAAGGGTGTTGATGCCCGCAACGGCTGAGGCCTTGAGGAGGAAGTCGGGCTGGAAGGGGCGAAGGTCGCCCAGGTCGAAGATCGAGCCGAGGTCGACGTAAAAGCCGTCGGCACGCTGGCCGGCGAAGCTGTAGGTGCCCGAGGCGATCTCGTGGATCGCCTGCGAGGTGAGCGGGGCGTACGACGGGATCGAGTTCGTGCCGACGTTGCACGGCGGGCAGGCCAGGTCCTTGGCCAAAAGGTGCGTGCCGTGCTTGTCGACGCGGGTGACCGAGTAGAACTGCTTGCGGTTCCAGGTGGGGTCGCTCAGGTGCTTGATCTGGCCGGTGTTGTACAAGAAGAGGTCGTGCGCGCCTGTGTCGGAGAGAACCGTCTTGAACCGGAACTGGTAGGTGACGTCCGCGATGGCGTCGCCGTCGTTGTCGATGTGGATCTCGTACAGGACGTCTTCGCCGAACTCGTAGAAGTTGGGACCCCCGGCAGGCTGCTGGAGGGGGACGTAGTTGGCGATGATCGTGACCGTGCTGGGGTTGTCGGGGCTCACGAAGGCATACAGGTCCGCGCTGTCAGCGACGGGATCCTTGGAGATCTCGGGAGCTTCTCTGTGGGAAGACATCGTTTCTTACACCTCACCTTTTCTCTTTGGGTATGGAGCGTTCTCGGATCACGACCGTCCGACGGGCTGTCCCGCCGGCGGCCTTTGTCCGCTAACCGGCCTCTCGCACGAGCCGTGCGACGAGAGACGCGTCACGGCGGACGACTTCGGTGGTGCCGAACATGTAGTGGACCTCGCCACTTCGCGGGTCGGGGATGTGCACGATGAGGGGGCCGGTGGCCGCTCGACCAGCGGGAGCGGCCAGCCCGTTGGCGTGAACCGTCGCGGGCTTGCGCGATGCCATCACGCGAGGCGGCAGGGACGGGATGGTGGCGAGGAAGCCTGCTGCTGCGACACCGCTCCCGGACCGCTTGAGGAACGTCCGTCGGGAAATACTTGCCATCTACTTGTCTCCTTGTACGGAGAGTGCCGGCGGCGGCACCACAGGTCGGTCAAGGAACCGCCGGGCCTGCGGTGAGAGCTGCCGGCCCCCGAGCCCGTCCCGGGTGCCTCTCAGACAGGACTACGGCACAGGTCCCGCCGGCGGATGAGCTGGGGCGCAACGGGCGAAGCTGAGCTCAGCTCAGCGCGGGGTCCCGTCGTCGCCTTCGTCGCCTTCGCGTCGACCCGGGCGGCCCTGGACCACGGCTCGGCGCATCGAGACGTGGAACCCGGCCGCGACGGCACAGGTCACGCCGATCAGCACGTCTCCGGCCTGAAGCGAGAAGCCCACAACCACTGCCAACAGAGCGCAAAGCACCCAGACCAGCTGCAACTGCGTCTCGAAACGGGCGAACGCCCGCCCCAAAAGCGCCGGCGGGACGTTCTTTTGCGTGATCGAGTCGAAACACGGCTTTGCCGCCGTCGTAGCAAAGCCGATGGCGAGTGTGAGCACAGGCTGGGACCACAACGAGCCCTCGACCGCGACAAGGATGCCGGTCAGCGCGCAGAGCATCAGCGAGTACAAGATGAGCTGCTGCTCGGACACGTAGCGGCGCAGCACGGGCACGAGCAGCGATCCGAGGAGGGAGCCGATCGCGCTCGTGAGGAGCACGAACCCGTACCACCAGGTGGCGGCGTGCAGATGGCGCAGCGCGAACGCCAGGAAAAACGTGAGGAATCCGACCGCCCCCCTGATCACCGACATCGCCGCGAGGCCGAGGACGACTTCGGGCGCATAGAGGGGAAGGCCGAGGCGCTTGCGCTCACGTGCGACGTCGATGCGCACCTGACGTTCCCGGTTGGGTGGCAGCTCACCTGGGCCGCGCACAGGCGTGCCAGACGGGCCCTCGGTGGCTAGCGACGACGTCGGCGCCCCGCCCCCTGCCGCCGCGGACGCCGGCCTCGATCCGAGCAAGTCCACGCTTCTCGGCAGGCGCATGGCGGCCACGCCCCCGAGGATGAACACGACGAAGCCGAGGCGCAGCACCCAGGCTGCACCGAGCTGGAGGATCCCGACCGCCACCGGTGAGGTGACGAAGCCGGCGAGCGAGGCGAGGACGGTAAGCTTTGCGTTCGCGCTCGCGAGATCGTCCTCTGCCTCGGTCATCGATGGCACGACCGCCGCCTTGGCGACGAGATACAGCTTGGAGAGCACGAGGACGCCGAAGGCCTCGGGGAACAGCCAGAGACCCCTTATGTCGCCGGCCATCAACAGGACCAGGATGGCGCTTCCGACCGACGCCACCGCCATGCTCGTGCGCCGGGCATAGCTGCCCCGGTCCAGCAACGGGCTCAAGGCGGGCGCCACGACGGCAAAAGGCGTGATCGTAAGGAGTAGGTAGAGCACTACCTTGCCCTTGGCGGCCTGCGGGCTGATGGTGAAGAACAGGGTCCCTGCGAGCGAGATCGTCACCAGGGTGGTGCCGATCGAGAAGATCGTGTGTATCAGGGCCAGGCGGCCGAAGGGCTCCGACTGGTCGAACAGGTCTCGGAGGGCGCTTCGAACAAGGCGGCTGAGGCGAGCCCAACGCGCGGAGCTGTCCACGTCGTCATGGTACGTGCCGGTGCATCGCTTCCGGTTCCCCCGCTACGATTCGGCAGACCGAGGATGAGGAGGTCACCCAGTGGGAGTTCGGGCCTACGTGCTGATCCAGACAGAAGTTGGCAAGGCTGCCACGGTCGCAAAACAGGTGGCAGAGATCTCGGGGGTGGTGCGGGCCGAGGATGTGACCGGCCCCTACGACGTCATCGCCGAGGCGGAGGCCGAGACGGTCGACGATCTCGGCCGGATCATCGTCAGCAGGGTCCAGCTCATCGAGGGCATCACCCGGACCTTGACCTGCCCAGTGCTCAACCTCTAGGAAGACCCCGGCCCTCCCTAGAGGGCGGTGCTCTCCTCGCGGTAAGCCACATAGCCGGTCCGCTCCAGCTCCTCGGCGAGCTCGGGGCCGCCGCTCGCGACGATACGACCCTCGGAAAGCACGTGGACATGCTGCGCGGGCAGCTCGGCGAGCAGGCGCCGGTAGTGGGTGATCGCGATCACGCCGAGAGGCGGGTCGCCCTCACGTGTCGCCCTTTCGATTCGTCTCGCCACACGCCCGAGAGCGTCGACGTCGAGGCCGGAGTCGAGCTCGTCGAGCACCGCGATCCTCGGGCGCAAGATCGCGAGCTGAAGGGTCTCGTTCCGCTTCGCCTCGCCGCCGGAGAGGTCGACGTTCATTGCCCTCGCCATGATCTCGGGCGAGATCCCGAGCTCGGTGGCCTCCTCAGAAAGGCGCGCCTCTAGGAGCGCCGATTCGGCCTCCGCGCCGCGCCCGGCTGCGACGAGCGACTCGGCGAGCACCGACGCGATGGCCACGCCGGGCACCTCGATCGGGTACTGGAACGTGAGGAACAGGCCCGCCTGGGCACGCTGGAAAGGCTCGAGGCCCAGAAGCTCGACGCCGTCGAGGCTCACGCTTCCGGCCGTCGCCTCGTAGCCGGGCCGGCCCATCAAGACGTGCGCGAGGGTGCTCTTGCCCGACCCGTTCGGGCCCATGACGGCGTGAATCTCGCCGCTTCGCACCTCGAGGTCGATCCCGCGCAGGATCGAGCGGGAGTCGACGCCTGCGTGCAGCCCTGAGATCTTGAGCACGCTGGTTCTCATGAGATCACCACGAAGACGTCTTCGCCTTCCACCTCGACGGGCACGACCCTTACCGGCTGGGTGGCGGGCAAGCTCTGGGGCGAGCCGTCAAAGAGCGAGAAGGTGCTGCCGTGGCGGAGGCACTCGATCTCGCACAGGTCCGCGATGACCTCGCCTTCCGAGAGGGGGTAGTCCTCATGGCTGCAGATGTCGACGACGGCCCTGAAGCCACTGTCACAGTGAACGAGCGCTATCGGCCCTTGCTCGGTATCGAAGCGCCGGACCTGTCCCAGCGCGAGCTCGCTGGAGGCGCACAACCGGACCCTCACCTTCTCACGGCCCCTGCGACACCGTCGAGGCGCGCCGCGACAACGGCGGACAAATAGGAGCGGATGCCGGGCACCGTGATGCGGGCCCACAGGTCCTCGAAGAAGCCGAGAAGGATCAACCTGTCGGCGATTGCGGAAGGCACGCCCCGTGCCTCGAGGTAAAAACGCTGCTCGCGATCGATCGGGCCCACCGCCGATGCGTGCGAGCATCTGACGTCATTCTCCTCGATGTCTAGGTTTGGGACCGAGTCCGCGTGCGCACCCTCGCTGAGCACGAGGTTCCGGTTCGTCTGGAAGGCGTCCGCGCCCTTTGCCCCGTGCCGCATCCGGATTAGCCCGGAGTACACCGAGCGTGCCGTGCCCGCGACGGCACCTTTGAACACGAGGTCGCTCTTGGTGCGCGGTGCCGCGTGCTCCTGCAGGGTGTGAAAGTCGTGTACCTGGGCGCCGTCGGCCAGGTAGGCGGCCAGGAGCTGGGCGCTCCCGCCTTGGCCGGCGAGGACCGACTCGGTGCGAAAGCGGGCGTACTCTCCGCCGAGCGAGGCCGTGAAGGTTCGGACGGTTGTGTCGCGGCCTGCCCGGATCCGCTGATGGGCGAGCTGCCATGCCCGCCCGCCGAGCTGCTGGATGGTGTTGTAGGACAGGACCGCCCCGTCCCCCACGACGATGTCGAGCACCGGCACGACGAGAAGAGGGTCCTCGCCGGAGACGAACAGCTCGATCACGGTCGCCTCGGCCGCCTCGCCGATCTCTATCACCGTGCGCTCGAAGCTGGCCTGCGCGAGCGCTGTTGCCTGGCGCGTCCCGAGCAGGTGCACGATGACTATCGGGTCGTCGATGCGCGCCCGGTCGGGGACGGACAGCACGAGGGCGTCACGCAAGAAGGCGTCCGCGAGATGGTCGAAGGCGTCGGGCTCGTGCTCTTCCTTGCCGGTCTCGCGATTCAGCTCGCTCACCTGGTCCAAGATCTCGGCGCCGCGCGCGTCGCCGAGGACACTGCGCATCACGGCGCCGGCCGCGGACGCGGCGGCGGAGAGCTCGCAGGAGACCGGGACCCCGTCTACGACCACGGCCAGGCCCGAGAGCCGGCCAATCTGGTCGAGAAGGGCAGCCGACTCCGGCCAGGAGTCGGCCTCGAGCACCGGGGACAGCCCGGAGACGGCGTCCGAGCCGCTCGGCACGAACCTGTCTAGGTCGAGCTCCGTGATCGGGCTGTAGCGCCAGAGCTCCTCGTCCAGCGCGGGAGGCGGGCTTGCGACGAACCGTTCCAGCGCCTCGAGGCGTCGCTCGGCGAGCCACTTTGGGCCACCGAATCTCTGCGCGACCTCAGGGGAGAAAGAGACAGGTAACTGCATCGTGATCAGGCAGGACGATACGGCGCTAGTGGCCCGGCGGAGCGGGTGGAGGAGAGCCCCTGCGCTTGAGCCAGCCGAGGGGGCCGCTGCCACCCGAGCGCCTCTCCTCCTTGCGCTCGCGTTTTTGGGCTTCCTCGATCGCGTCCGGGGCGATCGCCGAGACGATCTCCTCGGCGTCCTCTAACAGGTCGGCTGCGTCTGCCGCGGGGACATCGGTCGGCTCGGGCTCAAGAGCGGGCTCGGAGATCTTGCCCTGGGTCCAGCCCGCGTCCGCGAGGCGGCGCTCATAAACAGGGCAGTTCTCGGGGCAACGCCAGGGCGCATCCGGCGCCATGTCGAGGACGCAGAAGCGCGCCACCTCACCGCTCGAATAAGTGCGGCTCTGGTAGTGGCGGCAGTCCTCCCGCATCGGCATGACGATTGACGCTAGTTCGCGCTGGGCCGCGAGGCGCGGGCAGGCCGTAGAGGGCCCTCCGATCGACGACAGCTGCTCACGGGGCGCTCAGCCGACCGAGCCGTCCATCTGCAGCTCGATGAGGCGGCTCCACTCGACCGCGTACTCCATCGGGAGCGTGCGGGTGATCGGCTCGATGAAGCCGTTCACGATCATGCCCATGGCCTGGGTCTCGCTCAGGCCGCGGCTCATCAGGTAGAAGAGCTGGTCGTCACCGATCTTGGAGACCGTCGCCTCGTGACCGATCTCGGCGTCGCGCTCGGAGACCTCCATGTAGGGCCTCGTCTCCGAGATCGACTTCTCGTCGAGGATGAGGGCATCGCAACGCACGAACGACTTTGCCCTACGGGCTCCCTCGTCGACATGAACCTTCCCGCGGTAAGCGGCGAGGCCGCCGTCTTTCGAGATCGACTTCGAGACGATCGTCGAGCTGGTCTCGGAGGCGCAATGGTACATCTTCGCCCCGGTGTCGAGGATCTGGCCCGCTCCGGCGTAGGCGACCGAGAGAACCTCACCGGAGGCCTTCGGACCCATCAGGTAGACCGAGGGGTACTTCATGGTGAGCCGCGAGCCGATGTTGCCGTCGATCCACTCGACGTGAGCCTCGGCCTCGGCGCGGGCGCGCTTTGTGACGAGGTTGTAGACGTTCGTGGACCAGTTCTGGATCGTCGTGTAGGTGATCCGGCTCCCCGGGAGCGCCACGAGCTCGACGACAGCTGAGTGCAGGGAGTCCGAGGAGTAGACCGGCGCCGAGCAGCCCTCGACGTAGTGCACCTGGGCACCTTCGTCCGCGATGATCAGTGTCCGCTCGAACTGGCCCATGTTCTCGGCGTTTATCCGGAAATAGGCCTGGAGCGGCATGTCCACGGTCACGCCCGGCGGGACGTAGATGAAAGAGCCGCCCGACCAGACCGCCGAGTTGAGGGCAGCGAACTTGTTGTCCCCTGGAGGGATGATCTTGCCGAACCACTTGCGGACTATCTCCGGGTGCTCACGCACCGCGGTGTCCATGTCGGTGAACAGCACGCCCATGGACTCGAGATCCTCACGGTTGCGGTGGTAGACGACCTCGGACTCGTACTGAGCCGTCACACCGGCGAGGTACTTGCGCTCGGCTTGGGGGATGCCGAGCTTGTCCCAGGTGTTCTTGACAGACTCGGGCAGCTTGTCCCAGTCGTTGACCTGCGCGTCGGTGGGCTTGATGTAATAGAAGATGTCGTCGAAATCCAGGTCGGGCATCTTCTCGGCGAACCAGCGCATCATTGGTTTGCGCTCGAAGCGCCGCAGGGCGGCGAGGCGGAACTCGAGCATCCAGCTCGGCTCTCGCTTCATGGCCGACATCTCCCGGACGATCTCCTCTGAGAGCCCCTTGCGCGGCTTGAAGACGTAGTCCTCGACATCGCTCCAGCCGAGCTGGTACTTGCCGAGATCGAGCTCCGTTACGGCCATAAGGCATTCCTCTCGAGGCGAGTTTCTCCTACGCACATAGTAACAACTCCGGTGCGTCGGTCCTACGGCGCGCCGCTCCGCCACGCCGGGCCGGGCACGGCTTCGGCCGAGACCGGGGCCGTGCCCCCGCCTGGGGGCGTCTCAGGTCGAGGCGGGCGTCAGGTCGAGGCGGGCGTCAGATCGACGCTATATGCCTGCTTGTACCCGCTCGGCAACTCGGCTGTCAGCCCGTCCACGCTGAAGCCTATGTAAGGCGGGGCACCGAGGGTGACTATGAGGGCGCCGGATCCTTTGAACGTCGCCGACTGTCCGGAGTTCAGAGTCTGGGAGAAGAGCCATGGTCCCGCCGAGCTGTGCTCGATCCCGACCCAGCAGGCCCCCCCGGTCGCCTGGAATGAAAGGGTGTAGCCCCTCGACGGCACGCTGAAGGTGACCGGCGCCACCGACGTGGGCTTGAGCGTCGTCGCAAGTGTCGTGGTGGTGGTCGTGGTCGTGGTCCGGCCCCCGCCCGAGTGCTGACCGGTCGCGGTCGTGGTCGTGGTGGTGCTGGTTGACGACGTCCCACGATGTCCGCCGCTGCTGCTCAGATAGATCGACGCGACAATGACCGCCACGAGGGCGGCGGCCGCGGCCGCGCCAGTCGCGACCCGCCTCGTCATCACTTGGCGGCGATGCTCAGCCACAGAGTTGTAGGTGGTCCGATGTCCCCGTCCACCACCGCTGCCTGGTACCCGGGCGTGAGCGGATGGAAGACGCGCGCCGACCCCGGCCGGCGGCGCCTCGGCCGGGGTCGCTTCGGCGTCTCGCTCTCGGCTGTCACCAGCCTCTTGCGCCGGGCCGGTGGCCGGCGTGTGCCCCGGCCCCGAAAAGCGAAGCTTGGGCTCGCCGGCAGGCGGCAGGCGCCGGGGTGCCTGCGGGGGCTGCACGGGCCGGGGTCGTGTCACGGCCTCCACGCCCGGCACGGCCGCGGCGCTGTTGGGATCGACGTACCCGCCTACGTGGGGACGGCCGGTCTGCTCGTGGGGAAGGATACGAAAGCCGGTGTGTTCGGTGCGCTTGGAGACCTCGCCGAGCACGCCGAGGGCGTGTTCATAGGTCTCCACCGACTTGTTCTCGGATCTGGCGGCACTCACGCGGGCCCAGATGATCGCGGCGACGACGAGCACCGCGAGAACGATGATGACGACTTCTATCACGACCCGCAGCTCCTCGAATGACTACCTGTGGCCCCATTCAAGCCGAATGCCGAGTTCATGGCATCGCGGCCTGCAGGCCCTCAGGCCCTCAGGCCGTAGCGGGGCCGGAGGTGTTCGGGGATCTCCCCGCGCCTGGGGTTCGCCTGGTCGCGCGCAGACACGACGGGGTCGGTCACGCCCCAGTCCGCTTTAAGCTCGGGATCGTCCCAGGTCACGCCGAGCTCATCGGCGGGGTTGTAGTAGGAGTCCACGAGGTACGTGAGCGTCAGGTCGGTGACGGCCGCGAAACCGTGCCCGACTCCTGGGGGTATGAACACCCCGCGATCGTCATGATCACCGATCTCGAGGACCTCGGTGGCGCCGTCGCTCGGCGAGCCGATCCTCAGATCGTGCAGCACGACTCGAGCGCGACCCCTGGTGACGTACCAGTAGTCGGCCTGGTGGAAGTGGTAGTGAAGCCCGACGAGGGCACCCTGCTGGCGGTCGGAGCGGTTCCCCTGGACCATCTCGCGCCCGAGCGGGAACCAGCTGCGCCGGTAGGTCTCGATGAAACGTCCGCGGCTGTCGCCGAAAACGTCCGGGGTGACGATCATGACGTCCGCTATCACCGCCGAGGCATCAACTTTCGTCAACGGTCGTCCTCCTTTTCTAGTGCGCCCTCTGAAGAGGGCGGCTTGTGCTCGGGAAGTGAGTCCCGCTTCCACGCGATGGGCTTGTGCCTGAAGCTGCAGACCTCCGTGGCGTGCTCTTCGACCGTTACCACTCTTTGCTCGGGCTCAGACATGGATTCGAGCGCATAGAGGACGCCCTTGTTCGTGTAGATCGTGTCCTTGTGCCAGCTTGGCTTGGAGTGGAAGGGCGACTCGACCTCGAGGTTCGCTGTCGCCGAGCCCAAGGCGCCGGGCACGCTCATGGCGAACGCCGGTTTGTAGACGAATGCCCGGACGACGTTGGCGTTGTGGACGGTCTCCAGCCCGGCGCAAAAGGGTGCAGGTTGAGCCGATGGTGTTTCATTGTCGGCGCGCAGCACATAGTTGGAGGTCGCCCACTACAAGGTCCTCGAAGGCCCTGCCGAAGGGCCTCTCATGGGTGGTCATTGCTCGGGCAGCTCCCGGGCAGGCCGCGTCGAGAAGGCGAGCTGCCAGTCGTCGTCGCTCTCGCCGTCGATGGTGAGCCGCCAGTTGAAGCGAGTGTCGTCGGTAAGCGGGAGCGGGCTGAAGTTGACCGCGAGGGCGACGTCAACCGGGCTTCCTTCCGGTACGCCTTCGGGGCGACCCACCTCGAAGTCGCCTCTGACCTCGATCGGCTGGGGACCGTCGGCGCCCTCGACGATGACCGAGCGGCCGTCCTCGTCCACCAAGAAGAGCTCCCAGTGGTGCGGCCGTCCAGCCTCGTGCCATCCGACGTCGACCTTTATGGCGATCGCGGACGGCATCGGGTCCGGCCCGATGAGACTCCAACCACCACCGAGGATGTACAGCTTCCCGTCCGCCACCTGGGCCGCGTCACAAAGCATCATCGTCGCTCGCACGGAGCCAAACTAGCCCGGCACGCAATCGCCGATCCTCCTGCACCCGGTACCGTCATGGCGATGGCCGAGCTCGGGTTGCGCAACGACATCTACCGGCGTTCGCTCGCCACGGCGCTCGAGCGGGTCGGCCTCGCGACCGGATGGTGCTGCGTCGACCTCGGGGCGGGCGCAGGCGACGTCTCGGTCGCCCTGGCGGAGTTGGTCGGCCGGAACGGGCGCGTGTATGCCGTCGACAGCGACCCGCGCGCCCGTGATGCGGTCGCCACGGCCGCGGCCGCCACCGGAGGCGCACAGGTCGTCGCCATCACCCAGGCGGGAGAGGACCTCGCCCTGCCCGAGAGCGTCGACCTCGCGTACTGCCGCTTCTTGCTGCTGCACGTCCTCGAGCCTCGCGTGGTGCTCGCGCGGATGGCGGCCGCGCTCCGCCCAGGCGGGTACCTGCTCGCGCAGGAGCCGGTCACCTCGGCGGGCCGGATCGACGGAAAGCCGCTTTCCATGCCCGACGCGCGCCACCCGGACGTGGGCGCGCTCTTGCCAGGGCTCGTACGCGAGGTCGGCCTCGAGCTCGTCGACGCCTGGGCGGAAGCTCCCGCGGGCGCGGGGCCCGGACCAGTCGCGGCCTACCTCGAGGAGCTCACCGAGGTCGACCCTGAGGACGCCTCTGTCATGCTCCCGCCCTTGGTCACCGTCATCGGCCGGAGCGCCCCGCTAGCTGGCCCGACGCGTCTTTGACCTGAGCGCCGGTGCCGACTGACCAATGCGCGCGCCGGCTCGGCGAGCTCGGGTGGGCGAGGGACCAGGCCCTCACTGCTCCCTGACCGGGACTTCGACACGACCGAGGTGGCCGTGCCCTGGTCGGGACTGAGTGAGCCCGGTTCGTCGCCATCGAGGCGCGCTTGCGCCCCCTGTCAGCCGACGAGGGCCTCGATCTGCTTGGCGAGTTTGTCCTCGATCTCTATGTTCCATACTGACTCGGCCACGTCGACGACCAGAAACAAATCTGAGAGCAGGAGCGTCTCCAAGACCGCTGTCCCGAGGTGCTGGAGCCACTTGCCGATGCCGATGCGCACGACGAAGTCGTCGGCTGAGCCCGAGAGCATGATCGTGAGGGCGCGATCGGCGTCGATGAGCCCGGCCAGGAACTTGCCCTTGCGAGCCTGGATCACCGTCCCGTGGTCGCTGTCAGCGGACTTCTGGGTCGTGAACCCGTCCGAGGTCAGGTACTCCTCGATCTTGGACTCGAGTTCGTCCGGATTCACGTGCTTGTCCTGAAAATGCAGGACCTTCTCACCTACGGCCACCTGGGCTCCTCCCCGATTTAGAGCGGACCCCACGGCCCGCTCTGGAGCAGCCACGACGCGGGTGCTCGACGAGCACGCTACCCGCAGGCAGCACGACCGGGAGGTCGCCCCAGGACCTCACTTCAAAAGACGCGACAAGCGCCGATCCGCCAGCACCCGGCCCTTTGTCTGGCAACGCGGGCAGTAGACGACCTCGTGCGACTCATAGGAGACACGGAGCAGGGCCTCACCGCAGACGGGGCAGGGCTGCCCGGAGCGGTTGTGAACGGCGAAAGCGCTGCCGAGCTTGGGCTCCGACAGGCCCCCCTCGCGCCGGCGCTCGGACTCGGTCCCTTCTCTGATGACCGACCGGACGGCGTCGACAAGACGCCTGCGATCCTCCTCGCCCAAGGTCTTGAGGGGCGAGAACGGCGACAGCCCGGCGCGGTTCAGGGCATCGTCCGCGTAGCCACGGCCGACACCTGCCACGAATCGCTGGTCGCGAAGGAGGGTGTGGAGATGGCGGGAGTCGTCACTTGTCAGCCACAGCGCCTCAAAGGCCGCGTCTTCGGGCTCCGGGCCGAGCCCCGTCAGTGGACCGTCCTCGCCCGCTGCGAGCACCCACCAGCCCGCCTTACGTTCGTGGCCGTGCTCGCGGACGAGCACGGCCGAGTCGTTGCTGAAGACGAGACGCACGACGGCGCCTCTGGGTTTGGTGTGCTTGGGGGGGACCTCGATGTCCAACCGGCCGGCTTGGGAGAGGTGGACCAGGACGCGCCGCGCCGACGAGAGGCTGAGCACGAGGTACTTGCCTCTCCGGGTCACGCCGAGCACCTCATCGCCCTCGAGGCTCTCGCCGGGTGAGAGCACTGTCTTCAGACCGGAGAAGCCCAGGGTCTCTACTGTCACGATCGTCGCGGTCTTCACAGCGGCGTCGAGTCGCTCGGCGAGCGCCTGCATTTGGGGGAGCTCAGGCATCCCGGATGGTCCCCCCGTGCGTCACATCAACCCATAGGCCCGGTTCAGGCCTGGCCCGTCACGGAGCGCTTCAGGCCGGCACGTTCGCCTCGGGAGACGAACTTGAGCGCCATCTTGCGGCTTGCCTCGTCGATCATCTCCTCCCCGAGCATGACGACTCCCTTTCCCTCTTGTTCGGTCGCCGCCCGGTAGGCATCCACGATCGACCAGGCCCGGTCGAACTGCTCCTGTGTGGGCGAGAAGACCTCGTTCAAGATCGCCACCTGGTCGGGATGCACCGCCCACTTGCCGTCATACCCCAGCGAACGGGCCCGGTCGCAGTAGTCACGAAACAGCTCCAGTTCGCGGATCTTCAAGAACGGGCCGTCGATGACCTGGATCCCGTTCGCGCGTCCGGCCACCAAGATCTTGCTGAAGACGTAATGGAAATGGTCCCCGGGATACCGGTCGATCTGGACCCCGCCAGTCAACACGGGCATCTCGACCGAGGCCGCAAAGTCCGCCGGACCGAAGACGATGGCCTCGAGTCGTGGGGACGCGGCACAGATCTCCTCGACGTTGATGAGGCCGCGTGCCGTCTCGATTTGAGCCTCGATGCCGACGTGGCCGACAGTCAGCCCGCTGTTCTGCTCCACCTGGGTCAACAGCAAGTCGAGCGCGTACACCTCGGCCGCTGACTGGGCCTTTGGCAACATGACCCCGTCGAGCCGCTCGCCGGCTCCGCGCACTACCTCGATGACGTCGCCGTAGGTCCAGCGCGATCCCCAGCCGTTCAGCCGAACGCACAGGACTCGGTCGTCCCAGTCGAGGTCCCGGATGGCCTCGACGACTCTCACCCGGGCCGCCTCTTTCTCCGGCGCCGCGACGGAGTCCTCGAGGTCGAACAAGGTCATGTCGGCCGGGACGCTCGGAGCCTTCTCCAAAAAACGCGGGCTCGAGCCGGGGACCGACAGGCAGGATCGGCGGGGCAGGCTCCGGGAGCGCTCGGACACGGCACCGATCGTACGGCCACGCCGACGCTCCGTCGATGCGCGACCAGTTCCTCGGAGATCCCCGAAGAACCGTCCGGGAGCGGAACGCTGGGCTCACTCCGCCCGCAGGACGAGGGCGGTCGGGGTACGGGCGGCGCTGCGACCGGGCAGGGCGGCGACGAAGTTCGCGAAGATGAGCGCACCGGCGCCGACAATGAGCACCGACAGGCCCGGAACGGTCGGATCAGGCAGGGCATTCAAATTCTCTGCGAACAGCGTCCAGAGCTGGCGCCCGACGACGATACCTAGCGGGATGCCCACGATCGCGCCAATAGATGCCGTCACCGTCGCCTGCCAGGCGAGCGCGGCCGACAGCTGGCCTTGGGTGAAGCCGAGGGCCTTTAGGAGCACCAGGTCCCGCCTGCGGCGCCGTGCCGACGCCGCAGGCGTGAGGCCAAGGGCCACTGTCGCCCCTGCGGCAAGGGCGACGGCGAGTACGACCGGTGTGGACCCGATGCTGCGGTAGTTGACTATCTGCGCCGGATGCTGAACGCCGAGGACGACGACGTTGTCGCCCTAGGTGTTGGGGTCTTTGTTGAAGATCTGGTCCGCGGCCGCCGCCGCGATCGAGCCCATGGCGATCCCGGCGGTCAGCGCGATGAGCAGCGCCACGCTCGCATAGCCGCCGCAGCGGCGGGCAAAGGTGACCCGGAAGCGGTACGACGCGACATAGAGCACCTGGGTCATGTCGCCAAAAACCTCGCAAGACTTAGAGATTGCGCGGATAGGCGTTCAGCGCGGACTCCAGCGATCGCGCCAGTCGATGAGCTTCGCCGTGATGAGCAATGTGATCACGAGGGCCATCTGGGTGCGCCGATGGGCAATCGTCCGGT
>JBEKMZ010000015.1:0-56260 GCA_049523315.1 Acidimicrobiales bacterium
GCTCAACGGTCACCGTTGGGTTTCGCCCTGAGGAGATACGCCTCGCTCCGGAGGGCGGAGGGCGACTTCCCACCGTTCAATGTGTAGTCGAGATGGTTGAACCGCTCGGGCCGGAAACCAATGTGGTCGCGCGTTTCGGCGAGCAGCTATTCGTTTGCAGGACTCACGCGCGGGCGGGCGTGGCCGCCGGAGACAGCATCAGGGTGGAATTCGAGACAGATCAGATGAAACTTTTTGATGCAGAGAGTGGTGATTGTTTGGACTGACTACCCGGGAAGATCGGCATTTGTTCGGCAAGCAGCGATACGACGCGGTGGAGGGTGATCCGAAGCAGGTGAAACCTAGGCAGTAAGAAGTAGGTCCGCAGAGTTATGTCGGAATAGTGGAGGGATGCCATGAGGATGAAGAGAGTCAAGGCGGCGCTGGCTGGAGTGTTTGCGGTCGCTATGGCCACAACCGGAATCAGCGCTGCTGCATACGGGAGCTCTGCTGTGCAGAGCAGTCCGAAAGCGAGCGCACCGATCTCGGTGCTGTACTCATACAATTACGTGTTCGACAGCGATGCCCAGGCAAACAAGTGGTGGGCTTCGCTTGCGAAGCAGTGGGCGAAGGCCGATCCTTCGGTGAAGCTCACCCTGCTCGGCACTGGTGGTACCGACATCGACGAGATGAACAAGGCTGCGGTGCTGTTCCGGAGCCCAGCTGAAACACCTTGTGTGATTCAGCTTCCTACAACCTACGTCGGAGAGTTCGCGGGGTCGGGTTACCTGCAGCCGCTGAATAGCTATGTGAAGGGATCCGCATTCTGGAACGGTATGCCCAAGAGTGTTCAGGAGATGAGCACGATCAATGGCCAGGTGGACGCTGTCAATGCGGGCAATAATGACTCAGGTATCGTGTACAACAAGGTCTTCCTTGAGAAGGCCGGGATTAAGCTTCCGTGGTACCCGAAGACCTGGCAGGACATCCTGAACGTCGCTAAGGCGGTCAAAAAGGCCAACCCGAAGGTGTATGCACTGTGGCTGGGAGCAGGGGTAGGCGCTGGTGCGACTAATGTCCTCCAGGGCATCGGCAATCTTATCGACGGGTCGACGAACCCTCTCATGTTCGACAGCAAGACGGGAAAGTGGGTTGTCAACAGCCCCGGCCTGCGGGCGACATTGCAGTTCTACAAGACGCTGGACACAGAGGGGCTCGGTGCCCCGACTTCCCAGCTGTTCCCTTCGGACTCGGTCGGTAACCCGCCGTTGCTGTTCTCGAAGAGCCAGCTGGCAATTGCGATTGGTTCCAACTGGTACACGGGCTCGTTCCTGCCAGCACCAGTTGGTGGGGCACCATGGCCACAGGCGAACAAGGATGTGGGTGTCGCACCGATTCCCACGGAATTCGGCCAGGCTCCCGGTTCGACGACGACCCTCGGCGGCTGGGCTTGGGCAGTGTCGAAGGCCTGTCAGAACAAGGCGGCTGCGTGGAAACTGATTACGCTGGCACAGCAACCTGCGAACCAGCTTCTTACGGCGATCTGGTCAGGGTTCATTCCTCCTGACTCATCCTTGGACGGCTCGCCGGCGTTTATAAAGTCGTCGCTCTACCAGCAGCAATTCGGTGAGTATGCGGTAAACGGAATAGCGCTTCCGAACAACGTCAACTTCCCCGTGTACGCCCGTGCACTGAACACGGTTACGGGTAACTTCGCGATCAATCCGGGTACGTCGATCAGCTCGGCGCTATCTACGCTCAGCTCACTTGTTACTGAGCAACTCGGGTCCAACTCAGTGGAGACGAAGTAGGAAGAGTCGTCCGGATAAGTAGCTAGTACGTCGCCAGTAGAGGCGCCGTGCCCGGGAGACATCCCGGGTACGGCGCCTCTGACGATTTACAGGCCAACGATCCAGTACTCGATTCGCGAGAGCTCGTCACCGGGGAAGTTGCGCGGAAGACAGGCTCTCGTCGAAGTCAGGCTCTGGCACCCTCCATTAGGTTCTTCGGGTGCTTCTTGCAGGAGCCCGGGCCGGCTCAGGGTCTGTCGGAGTCGGCACTCGCCGGCGACTCTTACCGGCGGACTGGTCGATGATGCCTTGCGCAGTCTTTGCGTCCAGCACGATGACGGCCGCGAGTCCACCTCGCAGGGCCCCCGCTAGCGCTTCGGTCTTGTTGATGCCACCAGCGACGATGATCCGCAAGGGAATTCGTTGGATCTGGGCCAGGGTAAGCCCGACAACGCGGCGATCGAGCTCATGTGGGACGCTGGCTCCAGTGGCATCGAAGAACCGCGCTGCTGTATCGCCGACAGCTCCGAGCCTGAGGAGCTCACCGAGCTCATCTCTCGTCAACTCGTCCTCGTCGACGAGCGTCGTGTGGTCGTCGGTGGCCGCGATTCCGAGCAGTGCGACATCGGCTGCGGCCGCCCTCCTGAGCGTGCGGGCCGTACCTGGGTCGGAGAAAAACGCCTCGGCGATCGCAGGCGTACCGGCGATCGCAGGCGCGAGGAGATGCTCGGCCGTACCACCGAAGAGCTGGGCCAAGCGCTCTGCGCCCTCGTAGGGATTAGCCGCTATCGAGTAGCGGCGCATTCCTCCAACAAGCGAGACAAAGGTCGCGTTGGCAGGCCTCGGGTCCACGACGTACTGGGGGACAAGGGCGACTGTCCGACTGAGTCCAATGGCGACTGTCATCCCATGATGCAAGATCCTCTGGAGGTAGCGCGCCGCGGCAACGGCGAGAGCCCTCCGCTGGTCGAGGTCGTCATCCATCGTCGGCACGACGAGCGCCTCGTCTAGGTTGAAACGATGCGCAAGTTCCATCTCGAGTCCGGCGTACGGCGATACCTCCGGCAGAACACGGATCTGGACGATTCCAAAGTCGCGGGCTTGCTTCAGCAGGCGCGTCACCTTCACCCGTGAGACATGCAGGACGTCGGCGACCTCTTGGTGAGTAAGCCCGTATTCGTAGTGGAGCCGGGCTGCCTTACCGATGACCTCGAGGTCGGCCGACGCGGGAACAGAGGCCATCACCACGAGAGTCATCATGGCGCATCCGGAGTCCGTCGCCAAGCCACATAGTTTGACCTGGAGGCACACCAGCGAATTAGCCAACTTCGCCAGGATGTGGCTAAGGGTCTTCAGTGTTCTCAGCAGCAGCTCACCTCGAGAGGCGGAACTGTCGGGCGAGGATCCTGTTCAGGGACCGTTCGGGTGGAAGACGACTTTGATGGCCTTGCTGGCCCTCTTGTCAACTCCGGCCGCCACGGCCTCCCGGTAACCCTCGAGCGGGAATTCATGTGTCACCACCAGGTCCTCGGGAAAAGCCCTCTTTGCCAGGATGTCCAGGGCCACATCGATGGAATGGTCTCGACCTGCTGTTGCCTGTCCAATCGACGCCTTCGGGTCGCGCCCGTGATCCACCGAGCCAATCAGGACGGCCTCTTTGTACCAAAGAGCAGTCATGTCGATCCGGCCGGTTCCCATGGCACCGAGTTCGATAACCGTGCCCCGGTTTGCCACGACGCGGAAGGCGTCCGTCGTCGAAGCGGCGCTGCCGCCAGCTTCGACCACGTAGGGATAGCCACCGCTCAACATCCAGTCCTCGCCCGCGCCAACGGCTCGGGTTCCAACGAGTTCAGCCAGTTGCTCGAATGCCGTGGCGCCGGATCCCCAGACGACATGTGTTGCTCCACAGGCCTTAGCGACACTTACCTGGTGAGCATGGCGGACCAGCACGGTAACGTCGTTGCGCGGGAAGAGCGCCCGAAGCGCGATCAGGGTCGCGAGACCGATGACCCCGCCGCCAACGATGAGGATCGGTGAGGAATCGTCTGGTGGACGACGGCCCATTCCATGAAGAGCGATCGAGATCGGCTCGTGGAGGCTCGATGCGCGGTCAGGCACTCCGTGAGGGATCTCGTGCAGCATTGACGAGTGCGCGAGTACCTGCTCCGCCCAGCCGCCACCCAGCCCGTCGGTGTAGCCGAGCGAGCGTCCCGGTGTGAGCACTCCCGTGTCGAGCTCGAGACAGCTTGCTGGCCAGCCACGTGCGCAGTTCGCGCACGGTGGGTCGATCCCGCGTACAAGGCAAGGCAGCATAGGGTCGACGGCAACCTTCGTACCGACCGACCAGGAGCAGTCTGTGCCGACCTCGATGACCGTGCCGGCTATCTCGTGGCCGAGGATGAATGGCGGTGTGGCGAAAGACACGAGAGTCGGCGAACCGTCCGACCCTGGCGAGAACAGGTGGAGGTCACTTCCACAGATTCCACCAACGGTGACAGACACCCGTGCCCATTCGCCGGTAGGAAGCACGGGATCGGCGACTTCGACAAGGGATGCCGGGAACTCAGGATCGACGCGATTGAAAGATATGGCCCGCATAGTGGGCATTCTTTCACCTTCAGCTCGAGCGCGCTGCCAGGCCGCGAAGCGGTGACCTAGGTTGGATCCGGGTCGCGAGCAACGCTCACTACGAGACGACCGGACCGTCCCCAAGATGGAGAAAGCGGCCGTAGATCAGGTCAAGCTCGACTGACATCAACTCTTGCAGAGGTGGCGGAGAGGCAATTGGCAGTGATGTGAATGTTCTGTTTGGGTCTCTCCGGCGTATGCTTGTTTGACTCGGATAGCGCGAATTTTCCGGTGCCAATAAGCTGATTGCTCCTACTCTCCTACGGGGGTACTCATGCGGTTCAGCCTTTGGTTGGGACCAGAACAAACTTGGGACGAGCTCCTCGGTTCGGCGGAGCACGCCGAACGTGGCGGCTGGGACGGGTTGTGGGTCGAGGACCACTTCATGCCCGACAGTGAACCTCGCTTGGTGCCTCGCCTGGAGGGCTGGACGTCGATCGTCGCGGTGGCGGCTCGTACAGACCGGGTGCGCGTCGGCGTGCTCGTAACCGGCAACACGTATCGGCACCCGGCGGTACTCGCGAATATGGCTGCCACGACCGACCACATCTCCCAAGGTCGCCTCGTGTTCGGCCTTGGCGCGGGGTGGCAGGTGAACGAGCATGAGGCTTATGGGATCGAGCTTCCGTCGGTGCGAGAGCGCTTGGCGCGCCTTGACGAAGCTTGCCAAGTTGTTCGCCTGCTTCACAACCAAGAGCGAAGCGACTTCGAGGGGCGCTTCTACAGGCTCGTCGACGCCCCATGCGAGCCGAAGCCGTTACAGCGCCCACTTCCCCTGCTTGTCGGCGGTAGTGGTGAGAAGACCTTGATGCGAATCGCCGCTCGCTATGCCGACGAGTGGAATTGCTGGGGGACACCGGATTTGATGGCGCACAAGGTCGACGTCTTCGAGCGGCACTGTCTCGAGCTCGGCCGCGACCCGACCACGATCAAGCGCTCGACCCAGGCGCTCGTATTCATGAGCGATGATGCTCAGCAGCTGAAGAGCTGGCGATCCGAGAACATCGGGATGCCGCACATCATCGGCACTCCACAGGAGGTGCTGGACGTGATTGGCCGCTATGTGGAGATCGGCATGGACGAGTTCGTCGTTTCTGACGAGACCCTCGGCCGCCAGGTGAACGAGAGACGCGACAATATGGATCGTTTCTTCGCCGAAGTGGCCGTCCATCTGCAGGACCGATCCGGTTCCTAGACGGGGGCATCTACGACGCAGTCTGGCCAGAGGCCACCGCCGACACTCTCACGAGACGAAGGTCTGGCTCGCCGGTCGGTGCCCGCAAGCTCGCCGCATCGCTAGTTCAGACAGGCAGCAGAACTCCTCCCGCTGCGGCGGACTCGTAAGCACGCTCTGCCATGAGTACTCCGTAAAGACCGTCGCGCGGATCGACTGTCGGCGGTCGGCCGCTGGCGACTGCTTCGGCGAAGTCCCTTGCCCCCGCGGCGATCGCCAGTCGCTTCCAGCCCCGGGGGTCGTGAGGAACCTTACTGAGCGGTTCTCCGGCGTAGTCGGTCCCGCCTCGGAACAGAACCGCCGGTGGATCGAGAAGCTGGTCGATTATGAGCGAGCCCTCACTGCCGTACACCTCGAGCCGCTCGCCCCAAGGGATCTCCGCTGTGAAAGTGAACTCACACCGGAACAGTGCGCCGGAGACGAGCTTGCCCGCCACTACGGCGTTGTCCTCGACCTGTGCTTCTTCGACCAATTGGTCGTGAAAACCGCGGATTGAGGCCACTTCTCCGAACAGCCACTTCAGCAGGTAGAAAGAGTGCGGCCCGGCATCGATGATGGCACCGCCCCCGGACCCATCGGTGCGCCCCTTCCAGAGCGCGGTATTGCGCAGGCGTTTCACTTCGCTGCCAGAGATGAGGGTCCGGACGACGCGTATGTCTCCTAGCTGGCCGGAGGACATCAGGCGTTCAGCCGCTATGTAGGCGGTCACGAAGCGTGTGTTCTCGGCCACAGACAGCCTGACGCCTTTGGAATGCGCCAGCTCGATCAGCTCGAGGCATTCCTGCGAGGTGAGTGCCAACGGCTTCTCGACGAGCACGTGTTTTCCAGCTTCGAGCGCGGCGTGCACGACCGGGTAGTGGAAGTTGTGGGGCAGGCAGACGTCGACGATGTTCACCTCAGTGTCGTCGAGCACATCCTCGTAGCGTTCAAATGGAGTGACTCCGAGCTCATCCGCGCGAGCCCTAAGTAGGTCGGGATTGACATCACAGATCGCCACTAACTCAGCGTCAGGCGAGGTCTTATAGCCTTCCACATGGGCCATGCTGATGATGCCGAGGCCAATAAGGCCTACCTTGATCTTGCTGCTCATCTGGTCGCCTCGATGCGCCGTTGCCATCCGCTGGGCCTCTCCGGGCAGAACCCGCGCATGACGTCCTCCGGTGAGTCAGCCCGCCACCAGCCGACATCGTGGCGGTTCGGGGGAATCAGCCCACGGTCCCTACAGGGTGGGGGGGAAGAGCCGTTCATATCTGATGCCTCCGGCGGATATCGGTGCAGGTGGGGAACAGGCGGGAAACAACTGCTGGGATGGCAAAAAGGGTACGCAGGCCGTGACGGACCTCCGCCACCTTGGCTCTTTGACCGGAATAGCATCACTCAATGAAGGTTCGTCCTTGCCTCGGTCGGCATCATCCCTGCACAATGGTGCACCTAGTGAACGCTAACATCGGGACGGTACTTCCCGCCGGACCGGGTTGCAAGGGATGGCTTCGAGCTCTGCGCGCACATCCAAGGAGGTAGTCCATGCCCGAGCAGACATCGGATCGGAAGGTCGTACTGGTGACCGGGGCCGCCCGGGGAATCGGCCACGCGGTTGCTGCGTCGTTCGCCGCCGACGGCCACGTGGTTCTCGGCCTCGACGTTCTCGCCGAAGAAGCGCCGACGATCGGCGATGATTTCGAGCTGCGGACCTGCGACGTGGCGGACGAAAAGCAGGTCAGTGCTGCTGTCGAGGATCTCGCCGAGCGCTACGGACGTATCGACGTGGTGGCGAGCATTGCCGGCGTCGTCGTCGTCGGGCCCCTGGACACCTTGTCCTGGGCAGATTTTCAGCGGGTCGTCGAGGTGAACCTGGGTGGCATCTTCCTGGTCTGTAAGCACGTGCTGCCAGTCATGAAGAAGCAGCGCTCTGGCGTGATTGTCAATGCGGGTTCGGTGTCTGCCCACGTCGGCCAGATCGATCACACGCTTTACGGTGCTACCAAAGCGGGCATCCTCGCCCTTACTCGCGCACTGGCTTGGGAGGTGGCCCCGTTCGGAATCCGCGTCGTATCGGTCAGCCCGGGCTCGGTGGACACAGAGATGCTGCGAGAGGACTGCAGGCTCGAGGCGGCTCGTACGGGCAAGAGCTTCGAGGACGTCAAGCGCGAGCGCGAGAATGAGCAGGCTTTTTGTCGCTGGGCCAGCCCGGAGGAGATTGCGAGCGTGGTGCGCTTTGTCGCGAGCGAAGGTGCCGCTTATATCACCGGATCCGACGTGCTCGTCGACTGCGGGTGGACGGCCAAGTAGCGGGGGCCGAGACGCGGCACCGACTCGAAGGCGTTACGCGGCCTCAGGGTTGGGGAGCATGAAGTTACGGATCACCGCCGCGAGGTCCTCATAGGAACTGATGAAGGCGCGCAGGGTGCGCACGGTTGCGCCGTAGGTGTCGAACTGCTCGGGAGTCATCCCATCGGCGTCATATGCGATCCGGAAGTCGGCAAAGCTGCTGTACAGCTCGTCGAGGATCTGTTTCGGGACAGGTTCGTCCATACGCCCTACGACCTCGATGTCGGACTCGTTGAAGAGCCGTTGCCAGGCGTGCGGGATCGTCAGGACTACGTCACCCCCTATCAGCTCGGTCCAGTGGAGGTGGCTGCGGTAGGCGGCGGCGAGGAGGCGAGTATGGTAGCCCCGTTCGCGATAGATGCCGTAGGCCTTTTTCATGCAGGCGATTCCGGCCCAATGCACGATGCCGGGATCTACGAGGATCCCGTCACGTTTCACCAATACCTGCATCCAGTCGTCGAGCCGGCCCACCATGAGCGTGCAGACAGGCGACATCGTCGAGGTGTCCTCGCCGGCGGTCTGGCGACGTGACAGTCCGCGCTCTACAGCCTCCGCGACGGCAAGCGCCTGGGGAACTGTGAAGCTGACCGTCGCGTTGATCGAGACGCCGGCGGCGGTGATCTCCTCGATGGCCTGCACTCCCGCTCGGGTAACCGGTATCTTCACCTGCATGTTCGGCGCGAGGCCGCCGAAGTGGACCGCCTGAGCGACAAGGCGGGCTGGGTCCCGGTAGAGCTTCGGGTCCGTCTGGATCGAGAGGCGTCCCTTCCTGCCGTGCTCGCGGGCGAAGATCGGCTGCAAGAGCTCGGCACCGCGGACCGCCATCTCCTCGTTCAGCTTCCAGGTGACCTCGTCCTCTGTCCAGTTCGGGTTCTCTGCGACGATCTCGCCGATCCGGTCGCGCCACAGGTGCATTTCTTTGGCCAGCACCTCGCCGACAATGGTCGGGTTACTGGTCGCGCCGACCGCTCCACGCTCGATCGCGTAGGTGAGCTCCTGGACCGAGCATGAGTCGTTCCAGTAGTCAGTTACCGTCGTCGAAGCAGTCTTGTACAACGCTCCTTTGCCGACAGCTAGCTCATCGAGCTCCGACAGCGAGGACGAGGCAGCGTTCCGTGTGGTGGTCGCCATCTTGCCTTCTCTCACTCGTACTCAAAGAGAACGTTAGCATGAAGTAGGAGATTTAATCGGACTAGATGGCTCCTTAGCTCTTATGCAATCGATGCCCAAAACTATGGCATCGAATATGATGTGTGACACGTTCAAACCCGACCGGAGGTGCGCTGGGACATGACCGCCCGTACGCCAGCCCTTGAGCGGATCGCGGCCGTAGGGGTCGTCCCCGTCGTGGAGCTGCCCTCCTTGGACCAGGCGGCACCGCTCGCAGAGGCGCTGCTCAGGGCAGGGCTCGAGGTCGTGGAGGTCACGTTGCGCTCCGAGGCAGGGTTGCACGCGATTGAGAAGCTCAGCACGGACTACCCCGCCCTTCTAGTCGGGGGTGGCACCGTCCGGACCGCAGCCAACGCGGGGCGGGTGATCGACGCCGGAGCCCAGTTTGTCGTCTCGCCGTCCACCAACCAAGCCGTGATCGAGCTCTGCTGTTCCAGGGGCATCACGGCTCTGCCCGGCACCTGCACACCTACTGAAATCGATACGGCGATGGCGTGCGGGGCCGAGGCCGTCAAGTTCTTCCCGGCTGAGGCCATGGGAGGCGTGGCGTTCCTGAAGGCGTTGGCAGGGCCATTCCGTGACGTCTCGTTCGTGCCGACAGGAGGCATCGGCCCCGCCAATATCGCCGATTACCTTCGTCTGCCATCGGTGCTGGCCTGCGGTGGCAGCTGGATGGTCGCACCCGCGCTCTTGTCATCGGGGAGCTTCGACCAGGTCGAGGAATTAGCGCGTGATGCCGTGGCGATCGTCGCCGAGGTGCGTGGCAAAGCGAGGACAGTTGCCTGAGGCCATCGAATTGCGGCCCATCGGCAGTTGCCGCTGGGACCTAGTCGCCCTGGGGGAGATCATGTTGCGTTTCGACCCGGGCGACGGCCGGATCGCTAGCGCGCGCAGCTTCAAGGTCTGGGAGGGCGGCGGCGAGTACAACGTGGCGCGCGGTTTGCGCAAGTGTTTCGAGCTGCGCACGACGGTCGTCACCGCCCTCGCCGACAACCCCGTCGGCCGTCTCATCGAAGATCTCATCCTCCAGGGCGGCGTCGACGCCTCGCACATCGTCTGGCGCCCCTACGACGGGATCGGTCGCGCTGTGCGCAACGGGCTCAACTTCACCGAGCGGGGGTTCGGTCTCCGCGGGGCGGTCGGCTGCTCGGACCGCGGCCACACCGCGGCGTCGCAGCTCAAGGCGGGCGACGTCGATTGGCAGCAGGTCTTTTCGGTCGAAGGGGCGCGTTGGCTGCACTGCGGCGGCATCTTTGCCGGACTCTCGGAGACAACGGCGGCCGTTGCGGAGGAGGCGATGGAGGCTGCCCGCCGAGAGGGCGTGGTCGTTTCCTACGACCTCAACTTTCGCCCATCGATATGGCAGGCCGCCGGCGGTGCCAAGCGGGCGGTCGAAGTCAATCGGCGGCTTGTCGCTCTTGTCGACGTCCTGTTCGGCAACGAGGAAGACCTCGAGGCCGCTCTGGGTTATGAGATCGAAGGCGCCGGAGCCGATTACTCGAAGCTGGACATGGGAACCTACGCAACGATCCTGGGGCGCGTCTCACGCGACTACCCCAACCTGAAGCTGATCGCGACGAGTCTGCGACAGGTGAAGTCGGCCTCGATTAACGACTGGGGAGGCATCTGCTTCGGGTCGGGCCGGCTTATCGAAGGGGAGTTCCTGCCTGATGTACAGGTTCTCGACCGTGTCGGTGGCGGTGACTCGTTCGCATCGGGACTGATCTATGGCCTGCTCACCGGCCGGGACGTCGAATCGTCCCTCCGGTACGCGATCGCTCATGGCGCGCTCGCCATGACGACGCCGGGCGACACTTCGATGGCGACGCTGTCAGAAGTCGAACGACTCGTGTCTGGTCGCGGGGCTCGGATCCAAAGATAACGCCTACAAGGGAGGGTGGACGATGAGTACAGAGGAATCCTGGCTCGTCACAGGCATCAACGGTTGCATTGGTGCTTGGGTCGGTCTCACGCTGGCGAAGGGTGGCCATCGAGTGGTTGGCTTTGACCGCAGCGAGAGGGATTACCGCTTGCGTCTAATCTGCACGCCGGGGGAGCTCGAGCGGATCGGGGTCGTGCACGGCGATGTCGCTGACCTCGACCTCCTCGAGCGGACCCTCGCCGAGCGCTCGATCACCCATGTCGTTCACCTTGCTGCGCTCCAGGTTCCCTTCTGCCGCGCGGACCCGACAGGCGGAGCCCATGTGAACGTCGTTGGAACGGCCGCCGTTTTCGAGGCGGCGCGGCGGCACGGAATCTCGACGTCGATCAGTTACGCGAGCTCGGCGGCCGTGTACGACGCCGACGGGAGGATAAACCCGACAACGCTTTACGGCGTCTACAAGATCGCCACCGAGGGCATCGCGCTGATCTTCTGGCAAGACCACGGTGTCGCGAGCCTGGGCCTTCGTCCCCTAGTCGTCTACGGGCCTGGGCGTGACCAGGGCATGACGGCAGGCCCCACTCAGGCGGTCGCCGCCGCAGTCGCGGGGGAGCCTTACAACATCTCCTTTGGGGGCCGGACTCAACTCCAGTACACCGCGGACGTCGCGGGAGCTTTCATCGCGGCAGCGCGGACGCCGGCGGACGGTGCCACGGCCTTCAACCTCGGAGGTCCTGATATCGCCATGACCGAAGTCGTCGCCACGATCGAACAGCTCGTGCCTGGCGCCAAGATCACTTTCGACGACGTGCAGCTTCCCTTCCCGCCGCAGCTTCCCGAGCCTGTCTTTGCGATGAACGTGACCCCGTTCGCCACAGGCATGAGCGAGACCGTCGAGATTCTCCGGCGCAACCGGCAGTGATCGTTATCGCCAAGCCCGCATAGGGCGACCTAAGGCCCGCTCAGCCTTCTCCGACCTCTCGGCCCAGCAGCCAGCTCAGGCCGCCGTAGAGATGGTGCAGGTAGGAGACGTTCTCGTAGGCCGAGGGAAAGTGACCAAGCGAGGTGTAGAAAACGCGGCCGGCGCCCTCCGACAGGCTCCAGGCGAGTGGGAAGCCGATCTCAGGCACATGAGCGCCTGGCCGGCTCATGTCGAGGCCATCGGGTTGCAGGCGCAGGAGTATGCGCGCGTCGGGTCTCAGGTTCTCGAACAAGTAGATCTCGTCCTCGAGATGCCACGGCACCGGTAATCCGCGCGTCGCAGGGTGATCAGCATCGACGACCTCAATCGTCAGCTGCTGTGTCCAGGGGTGGCACTCGAAACGCGCTCCAATCAGACGACCGAAATCGTCCCAGCCGTGGCACGAGTCTGTCGCGGAGTGGATCGCGAGCACATGTGTCTCGCCGGCGCGCACCCGCTCGAGGATCTTGCGTCGTTGCGGCTCGCTCCACGGCGTCTCGCCGATCGTGTACAAGGCAAGCACCCGGCAGTTGTCCAGGGCGTCCGCGGGCAGGCTGCGAACATCGTTGGTGTGCACGAAACCGAGGCCGGCGACGTCGGCCATCTCTGCCAGCGCCGTTGCCGACTGCGGGAGGACGCGGTGGACGCCAGCGAGCCGTACGGCACCCGAGGCGACGTCGCGTTCGTAAGGAGCGACTTCTGTCACGTACATCAGCACGTTGTCCACCTATGCTCCTTCACAAGCCGAAATCGATACCAATGAGACAGGACGAGTGAACTGCAGTGAAACCTACTACCGAGCCTGCGGACGGGTGACCCGCGTCGTTCTGGCTGCGAGGACCGTCGGCGGACGACGCAGTCAGTTTGTCACAATCGATTTCATGGTGCTTCGAACCCCGCTCTCCGCACGGGCCGAGGTCGAGGGACGAGAACGGCGCCAACGTTTACCCCAATAGCCCCTGGCGACGGGTCCGCAACAGCTGGGCCAGCGCGTCCAGGGAGCAAGCGTGACATCGTCAAGGGCGATCGTGTATATTTCAATCGTGCACTAATCGCACAATTGTTCGCACCAAAGGAAGAAGGCGTTGAGATTGACCAGCCATCTTTGGCTCGCGCCCCTGTGTGTCGGAACACAGCTCTGTGGTGCCTCTGAGGTCGCCGAGATCGCGCCGGGACTAGCCGCTGCCGGTTACGAGGCCCTCGAGCTGCACCCACTTCAACTAGCAGCAATGGGGGACCTCTCCCATCGTCGGCATCTCGTCGAAGCGTTCAGTTCGGCCGGACTCAAGGTGGCGTGCGTCTTTGTGGGCGTCGCCTCGGACGTGCCGTCGGCGGCCCTTGTCAGCGGACGGTGCGAGATGGCAGCCGCCCTCGGTGCCGAGGTCGTCTTTGTCGTGCCGGCCAGCCGCAAGAGTGGCACGTTAGAGGAAATGGCTGCTGCGGTGCGAGAGGTGTGTCGCCGTGCAGGCGAAGTCGGGCTCGAGGTAGCTGTCCATAACCACGCGGGGACCTATGTGACGACGGTACCGGCGCAGCTTGCCTTCCTCGAGGCGGTGAACCGACCGGAGGTGGGCCTCTGTCTCGACATCGCCCACCTGGCACTCTTCGAGGACGACGTCCCGGCGGCGATCGCCGAGCTCGCCCCACACATCTTCTATCTGCACGTCAAGGACCTGGCGGCAGGGGCGCGCGAAGAGCTTCAACGTTTGGACGGCGAATCGCTCGCGGGGGTCGCCCCGCTCAATCCCGCCTACACCGACATCGGTGCCGGCACCCTCGACCTGTCGGCGGCACTGGAGGCGTTGGCTCAGCAGGGGTATCGCCGCTGGGCCACAATCGAGATCGAGACACTGCGTCGCGCGACGTTCCTGGAACAAGCGCGCGAGAACGCCGAACGTTTCGCATCGCTGCTTGCACCGGGGCAAGGAGGGGAGACCAGGTCATGAGGCTCGGCATAGTGGGTTGCGGGTGGATCGTCGAGCGGGAGCATGCGCCGGCGTTGCGGGGCGCGCAAGGGGTAGAGGTGGTTGCTGTTGCCGACGTCGCCCCCGAGCGCGCCCGGCTGGTGGGTGGGGCCCTCGGCCTTTCTGAGCGCGACTGCCTGGACGACCCGCGACGCCTCATCGAACGAAGCGACATAGACGCTGTCTCGATCGCGACACCGCCGAACGTGCGCACGGAGCTTGTTGCGCTCGCCGCTGCCTCCGGCAAGCACGTGATCTGCGAGAAGCCGCTGGCGACGACACTCGCCGCGGCGGACGAGATGATCCAGTGCTGCGCCAGTGCCGGCGTGCGGCTCTTCGTCTTCCACAATTACCTTTACTTCCCAGAGACCAAGCTCGCCCGTCATCTCATCGATGAAGGCGAGATCGGAGAGGTGCTCGCTACCGATATCACGGGCTTTGGAGCTCGCCCGTGGGAGGGCACGGAAGCCTTCTCCCCTGGCTGGCGCCGCGTGGTCAGCCATGCCGGCGGGGGCGCCTTGATGGACGTCGCCGTGCACGCGGTCTACCTCACAGAGGCTTACCATGGCCGCCCCGTCGACAGCGTCAGCGCCGAGGTCCGTTATGACTCGAACGGCTTGGACGTGGCGGGTTACTGCCGCTTCGGGCTCGGCTCCGGCGTGGGCCTGCTCGGAGTGGCTTGGGGCCAGGGTGGCGCGTCGCTGAGCATCATGGGAAGCGAGGGGCACATCTCGTTCGTATTCGACGAGCACATGGGCTACTACGGCGTCCCGGCGAGGGCGGTGCGATTGTTCCCAGCCACCGGACCCTCACGCAGCTGGTACATGCCCTTCGTGCGGACCTTTTTCACGCCGGAGCTGTTCGAGGACATCGCAAAGACAATCGAAGGCGGCGGCGAGTGTTACCCGGCAACCGGCGAGGACGCCCGCCGTGCGGTTGAAGTCGTGTTTGCCGCTTACCAAGCGGCGGCGACGAAGACGGTGGTCGGGTTGCCACTCCCAAAAGACGAGCTCTACCGCAATGGTCTCATGGCGTTGCACTCAAGCGCGGCGCCTAGCAACTAGGACAACAAGAGGAGAGGAGAATCATGCTTTATGAGGACGCCCGCGCTGAAATAGCGCGAACTGGGGTCATGCTCGAGATCGAGGGGCTGCTGAGCACGACATCTGGCAACATATCGTGTCGGGTCGCGCCGGATCTAATCGCCATCACGCCCACCTCGATCCGATATGGAGACATAAGACCGGAGGACGTGGTCATCACCGACCTTGACAAGAACGTGGTGGACGGCAAGCGCAGGGCATCGTCCGAGCTGCCGTTCCATACAACGCTCTACAAAGCGAGAGCTGATATCGGCGCCGTTGTCCACACGCACTCGCCTTACGCGACGGCACTCGCGATCATGCGCCGGCCGATCCCGGCCATCCACTACAACATCGCGGCTTTCGGTGTCGACGAGATCCCGGTCGTGCCGTACGCCACCTTCGGCAGCGACGAGCTGGCCGAGAACATCGAGGCTGTCATGAAGGGCGGGACCGACGGCGCGTTGCTCGCGAACCATGGCGCCGTGGCCGTGGCATCTGAGCTGCAGAAGGCGGCCAAGGGAGCCGCACTGCTCGAGTTCTTAGCCAGGGCCTACTACCAGACCCTTGCTCTTGGTGGTGGCGTCGTGCTTCCTCCGGAGGAGATCGCGTTCGTCATCGAGCGATACAAGACGGCTGGGCAGCCGCGCGAGAAAGCCGCGGACCTAGCCCCTGTCGGAGGCTGACCGGGCCGGAGCCATGGGTGCCAAGGCAGACCTCATCCTCACCGTCGACGGAGGCGGAACGAGTGCCAAGGTCTCTGCCTACTCCTTGGGCGCCTCCAAAGCGGTCGCTAGCGCGGCCGTCGAGTACTGGGCGAGCTATCCGGCACCCGGTCTAGCCGAGTTCGACGCTGCATTTTGGTGGGCAGCGGTCGTGCGTGCGATCAAAGATACCGTCCAGCTCGCATCGGCTGATCCCTCGGCGTACGTCGGGATCACCTGTACGGGCATGAGGATCCCCTTCCTCCTGCTCGACGACGACCTCGAGGTCCTCGCTCCGGGCGTGCTGAATGTGGACCGCCGCGGCGAGGACTATCTAGATCGTGTCCGGACCGCACTCGGCCCCGAACGGCTATATGACCTGACAGGACACTGGGCGAACTCCAAGTTCGGCCTGCCGAAGCTGCTGTGGTTCGTCGACCGGCGGCCCGAGCTGTGGCGCCAGGTCCGCCACGTCCTGCAGTTTCATGACTGGCTTATCTTCGGGCTCTGCGGTGAGCTCGTCAGCGAACCATCCTCGGCGGCGATGAGCCATCTCGTCGATGTCCGGCGCCGTAGCTGGGCCGACGAGCTGTTCGCTGCCCTCGGGCTCGACCGCGGGTTGTTCCCGCCGATGGCAAACGCCGGGACCCTTGCCGGCGGACTGCTTCCCTCCGTTGCCGGCGAGACCGGGCTGCTCGCCGGCACGCCCGTCCACGTCGGTGGCGGCGACAGCCACACATCGGCGCTCGGCTCTGGTGGCGCCAGTCCCGGCGACATCTGCATCATCGGGGGCTCGACGACACCGGTGATGATGGCCTCCGAAGAGGTGCTACTGAACCAGGCCCACGTGCCGCTCGTGAGCCCTCACCTGCGGCCCGGGCTCTGGGCTGCCGAAACCAACGCAGGGGTCACCGGAGTGCTTTACACCTGGCTTCGCAACCTGGCGACTCCCTTCGGCGGCGGCATCAGAGCGGGTCTCAGCTCGTACTCGGCGATCGACGAGCTGGCGGGGTCGTCGCCACTCGGCTCGCGCGACCTGCTAGTTGCTTGCGCGAATCCGGTTTGGAGCGAAGATGCCTGGGATCGCGTTCCTCCTGTCTCGATTCTCGGGCTGACTCCCGGGCACTCGCTAGGTGATCTCGCCCGCGCCATCTTGGAATGTATCTGCCACGCCGTGCGGGGCAACCTCGAGGCACTCGAGACGGGCATAAATGGACCGCTGGGGCGAATCGTGTTCACCGGGGGAACGAGCCGCAGCCCCTTTGTCGCCCAGATGCTGGCCGACGTGCTCGGTCGGCCGGTCTATGTTTCTCAAGTTCACGAGCCATCCGCGGTTGCTGGCGCGATTCTGGTCTCGGGTGACCAGGCAGCAGGGATGTCTCACCACACGCTTTACGAACCCGACACAGGGCGTCATGACGCCTACGAGGCCTACGGAGACCGCTATCGCGACTCGTTCGCGCGACTGCAGGAGGCATTTGCATGACTCTCGCCCTTCTCACGACCAATCTCAGCCCGTCGGCACTGGCCGCGCTCGATGTGGATTTCGGTTGGAAGATCTTGAGTTCGCAGGGCCCGGAAGTGCTCAGCGGCAACGGATACGACCCGGCCGCCGTAGGGGCGCTCGTGGTCGAGGCCGAGCTCATCGACCGCGACGTACTGGCGCGCTTTCCTGGCCTCAGCCTGGTCGGCTGCGTGCGGGGCAATCCGGTCAACGTGGATGCCGAGGAGGCGACAAGGCGCGGTGTCGTCGTCGTCGGCTCGCCGGCTAGGAACGCGGAGTCGGTTGCCGATCTCGTCCTCGGCCTCATGCTGAGCGTGATGCGCCATATCGCGCACACTCACCATCTAATCGTCTCGCGCGCTCTAACCGAAGACCGCGAGGAGGACAGGAAGCGCAAAGACGTTGTCTGGCGCCCGAGCGATCCGACCGGGCCGATCCCTTACCGCATCTATAAGGGTCCCGAGCTCGCCACCTTGACTCTCGGCCTGCTCGGCTTTGGGGCGATCGGGCGCCGCGTGGCCACAAAGGGCATTGCCCTCGGGATGCGTGTGCTCGTTTACGACCCGTTCGTACCTGAGTCCGAGCTCGCGGCGGCCGGAGTCGAGCCGGTCGAGTTCGACGAGCTCTTCCGGCGCGCGGACGTCATGTCCTTGCATGCGCCCTCACAGCCGGGAAGGCCGCTCGTGGGCGAGCGGGAGCTGGCGTTGATGAAACCGACCGCGTATGTGATCAACACCGCGCGGGCGAGTGTGCTCGACTACGACGCCTTAATTGGCGCTCTTCGCGACGGGAAGCTCGCCGGGGCCGGGCTCGATGTTTTCCCCGATGAACCTCTCTCGTCGCACAGCCCACTTTTGGACATGACGAACGTGACGCTTACGCCCCACATCGGCGGCGCCTCGAGCAATGTCGTCGATCACCACTCCGAGATCCTGCTCGGAAGCCTGTACGCGTTGGCTCAGGGCAAGCCCGAAGCCGCGCACCTCAAGAACCCCGAAGTCCTCACCTGCTGGGCCGACGGCATCCCGCCTGCTCTCGCTGGCGCTCGCCATTCTGTCGACGGCGCGCAGCAGCCGAGTCTCTGAAAAGGAGCACCAATGGGAATCAAAGTGACCATCATCGGCGGTGGAAGCAGCATGTTCGTCCCGGACCTGTTTCGCCGGTTCCTGCGAGCGCCGTGCATGAGCGGTGGCGTCGTGTCACTCATGGACGTGGACGAGCAGCGTCTTTCGGTAATGGACAAGCTCGGGCGGCGCCTGGTGGACGCCGAGCACGCTGACCTCAAGATCGAGAGCACGGTCAACCAGCGCGAGTCGCTCACTGGGGCTGACTTCGTAATTGTGGCGATTTCTGTCGGTGGCATGAGGTCCTGGGAGCAGGACATCGAGATCCCAGCCCGCTACGGGGTGTTCATGCACATCGCGGACTCGATCGGACCGGGCGGCATCATGCGCGCCTTTCGCAACGGGCCGGTGCTCGCAAGCATCGCCTGTGACGTGTCCGAGGTGGCGCCGGGCGCCTGGATTCTCAACTACACGAACCCGGCTACGACGATGACCATGGCGCTGCAGAGCGTTCCCGGCGTCAACGCCGCCTCGCTTTGCTCATGCACCTGGATGCCGGGCAACGCCGCGTGGATTGCCGAGCGCGTCGGTGTTAGGCCCGAGGAGATCGAGATGCCGCCACTGGTGCTCGGATTGAACCACTGCGCCGGCATTTTCAAGCTGAGGTTGCGTGACGGACGCGACGCCCTCGCTTTGGCGAGAGAACATGTCACAGAGCCGATAGAGCGTTGGGCGCTCGAGACCTATGGGATGCTGCCGTATTGCTGGGCGCACTGGACCGAATTCTTTCCCCAGCTGCAGAGCATTCTCGGCCATTACGAGGGGCGCGCCCAGGGTCTGGCGATGTCGTATGGCAGACGCGTCTATGTCATGGAGGAGCAGGCTGCTCGCGCCCAGGCCTGGGCAGATCTTGCCATCCGCTGGACGGCCGATGAGGTCACCGAGGAGATCTCGGTGGCTGCACTGCCACATGGGCCCGAGGACGAAGGGATCGAGGTCGTGGACGTGATCCAGGCGATCGCGGAGAACCGCAACCAGCTCTTCATCGTCAACACCAAGAACGGCGGCGCGATCGACAACATGCCCGAGGAAGCAGTTGTGGAGGTGCAGGCCGTCGTCGGTGGCCACGGGATCTCGACGATCCGCACTGGGGCGGCTGCAGAGGCGCTGGCGGCCCACCTCCGTCTGCACTTCGCGGTGCAGTCGCTCACGCTCGAGGCTGCTCTGACTGGCGACGAAACTACGGCGATGCAGGCCTTCTTGCACGACCCGCTCCTGATGGCGCGGCTCGACCTCGACCAGACTCGTGACTTGTTCCGCGAGATGATGGACGCGAACCGCGACTTTCTCCCCCAGTTCGCGGGAGGGGGCGTCCGGGACCTAGCGCGGTGAGCGCGTCTGGGCCCGCCAGTCTCGAGCAGGTGCGCGCTCTCATCGAATCGACCGCACCACGCCTCAGCAATTGGGGTCGCTGGGGCGACGATGACGAGCTAGGGACGATCAACTACATCACCGAGTCGAAGCGACAGGAGGCCGCAACCCTCGTCCGTTCCGGCCGCGTTTTTTCGCTCGCGCTCCCCTTCGACAGCCAAGGACCGCAACCCCCTTTCGAAAGGCGCCTGAACCCGCAGCTTTCGATGCTCGGCACCGGCACCGACCTGCGACTCGGCAGGCAGGCAAACGCCCCCGAAGGGTGGGGTTACGCAGACGACATGGTGACGATGGCCCTCCAGTGCGGAACACAGTGGGACGCCCTCTCGCACGTCTTTTATGGCTTTCAGATGTACAACGGGTACGACTGTGCGCTGGTCGGGGCCGAAGGGACGGCTAAGAACGGGATCTCGGTCATGCGGGACCGGATGGTGAGCCGCGGCGTGCTGGTCGACATCGCCCGCTTGCACGAACTCGACGCTTTGGAGGCGGACCACGAGGTCACCTCAGAAGACCTCGAGCGCGCCCTCGAGGTGCAGCGGACCGAGCTCTTGTCGGGAGACGTGCTCTTGATTCGCACAGGTAACCTTGGCCGGTTCCGCAGGGTTGGGTCATGGCAGGGCTACACCCATTCCGCCGAGCCAGGCATCGGCTTGGAGGCGCTCGAGTGGCTACACGAGCGGGAGGTCGCCGCGCTCGCCACCGACAACTGGGCTGTAGAGGTCATTGGGTACGGCACGAACCCCGAGGCCATCGCGCTGCCCGTGCACGCGGTAGCGATCGTCTTCATGGGTCTGACACTGGGGGAGAACTTCGACCTCGACGCGCTCGCCGAGGACTGCGCGCGCGACGGAAACTACGAGTTCCTCTTTTGTGCGCCCCCCTTGCCCTTTACCGGAGCGGTCGGGTCGCCGGTCAATCCGTTGGCGGTGAAGTAACAGCCCGCTCGAACTTTGACCCGGCGGTGTCGGGCTGTGTGCAACCGCACGAGCGCCGGACGATGAGGGTCGCCGGCAGGCGCACCTCGGTCGCCGAGGTGGGGTCGAACTGACCGTCGAGCATGTGGAGCAACATCGTCGCCGCATGTTGGCCGAGCTCGCGCTCATGCGACGCGAGTGTCGTGAGTGGCGGGTCGATCGTGCCCCCGACCCGGTCCGGATCCTGGAATGTGACGATGGCGACGTCATCGGGGACGCGGAGGCTGAGCCTACGCAGCGCCTTGAGCGCACCGAGAGCGAACATGTCACCTGCAGCCAGCACCGCCGTCGGAGGAGCCGGCTTGCTCCAGGCGTCCAACACCGCCTCGTCGGCACTCGTCGCCGACCAGGAATCGTCGCTGATCCAGACGAGCATCTGGTCCTCCAGCCCAGCGGCGCACATCGCCTCTTTGAATCCGTCGAGGCGTTCGCTCCCGGAGGCGACCGTGGTGCGCCCTCCGATGTAGAGGATGCGGCGGTGACCGTGCCCCATCAGGTGCTGGGCCAGGATCTTGATTCCATCCCTGTTGGAGAGCGCGACACGCGGGGCCTGAGCCGAGGACTCGAAGTTGGAGAAGAACACGACCGGAAGCTGTGCCGAGCCCTCGAAACCACCCGAGGTAGCGAGCAGCACGCCTCGCGCCCGATGCGAGGCCAGGGTCCGAAGTGCTTCCCGTTCCCTTTCCGGCTCACGGTCCGTGTTCATGACTAGCGCCTGGTAGCCGGCCTTCTCGAGCACGTCTTGGGCGGCTTTCACGGCGAGACCGTAGAAGGGGATCGTGATGTCGGGGACAACGATGCCGATAAAGGGCGACAATCGCGTCCGAAGCGCGCTCGCCATAAGGTTTGGCTCATAGCCGAGTCGGCTGGCGGCGAGTTGGACACGACGCCGCGTGACCGGGCCTACTGCGGAGTACCTGCCAAGGGCCCGGGAGGCTGTCGACAACGAAACGCCTGCTTCGGACGCTACGTCCTTGAGCGTCGGCCGGGTAGGCGCCACTTCAGGCGAGTTGGCCACAGGACAGACCTAGCTTGACAAGACCGAAACACACACCGAGGCTAAGTCTAACAGGACGAGCCCAACGAGGTGGGATCGTTGCCACCAGGGGTAGGCAAACTGGATCCGCGGGCGAGAGCTTCTGGCAGGTAAACAAGCCAGTCCGTTTGAGCAATCGTTCCTGTCATGTGCATAGGTTCACCTTGCGGGCTAGGTTCGTAGCTACATGCCCAAGGAAGGAGACAGCCTGATGGATGTTCGCTCGATCGAGGGGTCCGCGCCGATCGTGGAGCACAACGGAACGGTGCCAGTCTGGTACCTGTTCGAGCCGCAGGAGCTGCGACAGTCAACCGAGGGCGGCTTCTTGGAGCTCGTGAACGAGTTCGAGGTTGCCGGAGGAAGCGCTGTCTACGCACACCAACATCCGACACACGAGTGGTACTACGTGACCTCAGGACGCGGCATCATGACCGTTGCGGACGAGGACCGGGACGTCCAGCAGGGCGATCTGGTCTACATCCCGCCGGACACGGTCCACAGCCTGAGGCCGATAAGCGACAACGCGCCCATCCACTGTTTCTGCTTCGCGATTGGCGTGGCGGGCATCGGCAAGCTTGATTACTCGACCCATGAGTGAGCGGCTGTCTCGCCGTCGCTGAAAGAGCCGGCGCCAGGTTCCCCTCGAGCCGGTCGGCCCACCCGCCCTAGCGGGTCTGAAGGTGCGAGCGTCTTCCGCTCGGCTCGAGGTATCGGCACGGTCTCCTCTTGGAGCCGCATGGGATCACAATCGTTCTCAGTTTGGATGGACGCCATGGCTGGTGCAACTGCACCCTCGTCAGGGTAGGTATCCGGCGTCTGCCTTGCATTCTGTGCTCGTCCCTGTTATCTTCTGATATGCAATCGTTACCAGTGCCTGGGTCTTGGTGTTGTTCCGAAGTCCTTGCAGGGCACTGGTAGGAGAGGGGAGAGCACATGGCAAAGTGGCAGCTGCCGCCTCCCGGCGGCCACATGGACAAGCCGACCGGGCTGTATATGCAAAACATGACGGGGCGGCAGATCCATGAGCGCCTTGAGACGAACGACCTGATCATCCTGCCGATCGGCTCGTCGGAGAACCACGGGCCGCACGGCCCGAACGGCGAGGACACGTTCCTCGTCTCGCGTATGGCGGAGCTGGTGGCTGAGCGCACTGGCTGCACTATCGCGCCGCCGGTCATGTACGGCTCGCACCCCTTCCACCACCTCGGCATGCCCGAGACAGTGGTCATCCCCGAAGAGACCTTCATTGCCTACCTGCGGGCAATAATCGCGGGCCTCTGGAACTCCGGCTTCCGTAAGCAGATCCTCCTGAACGGGCACGGCCAGGACTACGCGATCCCGGTCGCGATGCACCAGTTCGGCAAGAAGTACCAGGTCCCGGCTGTGCTTGTGAACGTTAACTGGTGGTTCACGATCAAAGAGCACATTCGCGACAAGAAGCACGGTGGCCCTTTCGACACGCCGTTCACGCACGCCGACGAGTGTGAGACGAGCTTCTCACTGGCGCTCTTCCCTGAGCTCGTACGGATGGAGGACGCGGTCGACACTAAGGGTGAGTCGCTCTTCCCGGAGGGCCACATCGACAAGTCCGGCTCTGCCTACGACCTACCGATCCCGTTCTGGCAGCACATCGGCGGCTCGACGATCGAGGTGATCTCGACGCCCGAGGGCGTCGTCGGGAGTGCAACGCTGGCCTCGGCTGACAAGGCGAAGCCAGGCGTCGAGGCAATTCTCGATTACCTCGAGAAGCTCGTGAACGACATCATGGAGATGTACCCCGCTGGCCAGCTACCGCCCGCTGACAGGCTGTCGCAACGCAGCTCAGAGGAGCTCGAGGCGGTATTGAAGGGCCCGAATAAGCCGGGCGGAAGACACATCTACACGATCGCGTACCCGCCGTAGGCGGACCGCGGTTTCTTTTAGGCGACAAGAGGAAGGAGACGGTCCCATGGAGACGAAGGAAGCTGCGACGCGTGGTCAGGCGGCCGGTTGGAAGAGGCCCGACCGGGTGAAGGCGGCGGTGATGGTCGCCCCGAAGCAGATGGAGACGCAGTACCTGCGTTATCCCGACAAGCTCGAGGAGGGCGCGGTCATCGTGAAGGTGGAGATGTCGGGGATCTGCGGGACCGACAAGCACGCCTTCAATGGCGAGGTCACCCTCTACGGCGGCACCGAAGCCGAGCAGGACATGGTCTTCCCCTGCGTCCACGGCCACGAGAACTCGGGCATCGTTGTCGAGATCGAGGGTGATGCCAGTTCAGTCGAGTACTCAGGCAAGGAGCTGAAGGTCGGCGACCGGGTCACGAACTGCCCGAACGTGATCTGCGGCGAATGCTGGTACTGCCGCAGTGTCCATGGTTACCCCTACTGCGCCAAGCACGAGGGCATCGGCATGACCTACTACTCCGACCGCTACCCCTACATCGGCGGCGGCTGGGGCGAGTACCTGCACCTGCCTCCCAAGGCCTGGGTCTACAAGGTGCCGGAGTACCTGTCGGTGGAGTGCGCCTGCCTGTCGGAGCTCTTCGTGGTCGCGGCGATCCTCGACCGCGGCAAGGAGTACGCGGCCTACGCGGGCAAGGGCTTCCACTTCGGCGACACCGTCGTCGTCCAGGGGATGGGCGCGATCGGGTGCATGATGGCGGCGAAGGCCAGGATGCTGGGCGCTGGCAAAGTGATCGCGCTCGACAATTACACCCCCAAGCTCGAGATCGCCAAGAGCTTCGGCGCCGACATCACGATCAACGTCAGCGGCCTCACCGATGAGGAACTCGTCCAAGCGATCCGCGACGAGACCGAGGGCATGGGGGCCGACGTCGTCGTCGAGACGATCGGCCAGCCCGAGCCTGTGCGCGTCGGGCTCGAGATGCTGCGCCGCGGCGGCACTTACCTGGAGACGGGTAACTTCGCCGACACCGGCGACGTCTCGATCAACGTCCACCGCCATATCGCGGCGAAGAACGTCCTCATCTATGGCAACACGAACCACCCCCATGACGCCTACTACAGGGCGTTCGAGATGATGCACCGCTACGAGGACACGTTCCCATGGGAGAAGCTGATCACACACCGCTTCGGGCTCGACCAGGCACAGGAGGCGCTCGAGACCTCCTTCTCGCCCGACGCGCTCAAAGTGGTGTTCGTGCCCTGAGTACCGCCACGGCCACCCTGTCTGTCAAGGGCCCGACAAGAAGCTAAGGAGGAGAGGAAAGGCGATGGCGACCACGGAGGAGTACTACGAGTACTCGATGGAGCAGGAATGGCGGGAGGACACACGCCGCGCCTACGAGACGATCGAGTCGATGGGCGGGCGTGTCCGGCTCCTTTCCGAAGACAACGTCCTGGAGGTGCTTGCCGGGGCCATAGACGTGCACGTCCACGCCTTCCCTGACCCTCTCATCGACACCGGCTGGGACCAGATCCAGGTGACGAAGGCGGCGACCGAGGCCGGGATGCACGGCTGCCTATTCAAGGCGCACACGTTTCCGACCGCCGCCACCGTGCCCTTCGTCAACCAGGCCGTCGAGGCCTGGGCGAAGGAGCGCGACCTGCGCCCAGCGCACGCCTATGGCAGCATCGTGCTCAACAACTACGTTGGAGGCCTCAACCCCGAGTCTGTCGAGATGGCCGCGAGGCTCGGCGCCCGCTGCGTCTGGTTGCCGAGTCATGACAACGTCCACCACCACCAGGTGCTGGGCGAGCCCGGTGGCATCGAGCTGCTCGGCTCGGACGACGAGCCTGTCGCACCGCTCCGCGAGATCTTCGAGCTCGTGGCGGAGAACGACATGATCCTCGACCCGTCCCACTCGGGGACGAAGGAGCGCTTCATCGTTATCAGGGAGGCGAAGAAGGCCGGCGTCAAGCGCTTCGTCGTCACACACCCGAACTGGAACGTGACCAAGATGACGCTCGATCAGCAGGTCGAGCTGAGCGGTCTGGGCGCCTACATGACGCTCTTCGCCTATGGGGACATCCCGAACTTCAACAACCCCAACTGCGATCCGCTCTACGCGCTCGAAGTGATCCGCCGGGTCGGCCCCGAGCACGTGATCATCGCCTCCGACCTGGGCACGGTTGTCAACGTCCCGCCTGTCGAGGGACTGAAGCTGTTCGTCCGCATCCTGCTCGCTTCGGGGATCGACAAGCAGGAGATCCGCCGCATGTGCGTCGACAACCCGCACGAGCTCCTCGGTGTGTAGGGTGTGCCGCTCTTGAACAGGGCGCGACTGATCGGATACGCCGTGTCGCCCGCCCAAGCGACGTTCGCGCCGCTGCTCTTCTCGGGCAGGCTGGAAGAGGCCGTGCACACGGCGCGCGAGCTCGGGCTCAGTTGCATCGAGCTGAGCGTCCGCGACCCGGCCATGTTCGCAGCGGTCGATGTGCAGGCGCTTGTCGGCTCTGCTGGTCTTGTCGTCAGCGCCGTCGCGACGGGCCAAGCCTGCCTGGTTGACGGGCTGTGCCTGGCGGCGGCGGACGACGCGACCCGCGTGTCAGCGGTCGAACGGTTCTCGGCTCAAATCCGACTTGCGGCCGAGCTGGACGCAGTCGTCATCCTCGGCGGAGTACGGGGCCGCCTCGGCGCCCTGGGCGCCGAAGGAGAGCGGCGGCGGGCGGCAGCGGTGGACGCGATCCGGCTTTGCGCGGATGTGGCTGTTGCTGCCGGTGTCGAGGTGATGCTGGAGCCGATCAACCGCTACGAGACTGACTTCGTGCGTACCGCGGAGGAGGGCCTGCAGCTGATCGAAGAGGTCGGTTCGCCGGCGCTGCGCTTGTTGCTCGACTGTTTCCACATGAACATCGAGGAACGGGACTTCGCGACGACGATCCGCCGCGTCGGCGACCGGCTCGGTTATGTCCACCTCGCCGACAGCAATCGGGAGGCCCCGGGTCAGGGCCACATCAACTTTGGCGAGGTCTTCCAGGCACTCGACGACACTGGCTATAGCGGGCCCTTGGTGGCGGAGGTCCTGCCACTCCCTGACGACTTGACGGCGGCGCGCCGCGCGGCCAGCTTCCTGCTTGGAGCGCGTTCTTCTCTCTAGCCGGCTTGATTGCGAAAGGAACCTCATGGAACGCGAACTGCCGCTGATCATCACTGCGACACCGAACATCTGCTGGCTCCACCCGGAGGTGCCCTACCCGCAGACCCCGGAGGAGATGGCGGAAGAGGCGCGGCTCTGCAGTGAGGCCGGGGCGGCGATCTTGCATATGCACGCCGACAACTGGCCCGCCTACATCGTCGCGGTCCGGGCGAAGACCGACATCATCGTCCAGTGCGGGATGTCCAGCGAGCCGATCCCCGATCGGATGGAGATCTTCCGGCACCATGGCGACATGATCTCGATCATCACGAGCCACCACGATGAGGCCTTCGCTCAAGTGGACACCCACGCCCTGCACCCGCGCGAGGAGCTGGAGGAGTACGCGCAGTTGTCGGCCGAGTACGGGGTCAAGCTCGAGTTCGAGACTTGGCACACGGGTTCGATCTGGAACCTCAACTACCTGATCGGCAAGAAGCTGGTTGAGCCCCCTTATTTCACGAGCCTGTTCTTCGGCTGGCCGGGAGGATCATGGTCGCCGCCGACAGTCGAGGAGTACTTCTATCGGCGCCGCCATCTGCCCGAGGGCTCGCTCGCGACGGTCAGCATCATGGACGAGCGGCAGATCGACATCCTCGCCGCTGCCATCGCCGCAGGCGACCACATACGCGTCGGCACCGAGGACTACCCCTTCGATAGGCGCGGGAGTATCGCACAGGCGCACCAGCTTGTGGCCGAGGCGGTCGAGCTGGCGGGGGCGATGGGCCGTCCGGTCGCAACCCCAGAGCAGGCGCGCGAGGTCATCTTTCCGAAGACCTAGGCCATGTGACAGGCCTACGGACCTAGCGCGAAGACGCTCGCGAGCGACCGGATTCCTACAATCGGTGCTCGCGCTCACGGCGGCGGAGCATCGGCCTCAGGCGACGAGCCGGGAGGCGCAGCCGCCATCGTCACCAAGTCGCTCCCGGCGGCGGAGCACGCCGACGCGCCAGACGATAGCGAGCGAGGACGGGAGCATTACAACATTCGGTAAGACCACGGGCAGCTTGTGGACCACGATTCCATAGGCGATCCAGCTGATCGTCCCCAATAGCGCGAGCTGCCAGCTCGCGAGCGACACTCCGGCGATTTCTGGGGAGCGGAAGAGCTTCACGAGCTGAGGAACGTAAAGGCCTAGCGCACCGACGACCGCCACCAACGAGACAACCCTGGGAACGCCATAGGCCACGCTGGCGATAATCAACGCCGCGGCCGCGAGCGAGCATGCCGAGGTTAGGGCCAGGACCTTTGCCGTCGCCCCGGTGCGATAGCCCACCAGGATCACAACGAGGAGGGCGAGCACGCCACCGGGTATGTTCGTCACGACCTCAGCTTGGACGTGGAACAAAAAGCCGTAGGCGCCCCACACTTCGGCGAGGAAAATGGCCTGAATCCAGGTCCAGACAGATACCCCAGCAGCACCCGACCGGATGATCCGAACTGCTTGAGGTGCGGCTCGCCCAATGGTGAGCGCCGGCGAGCTGATCCCGAGCACTCCGGCCGCGGTGACGGCGGTCGCGATCATCTTTGCCCGTCGGCGGAGCACATCGTGTCGTTAAAGGGCATCAGTGCCCTGCCTGCGCAGGCCTGCCACTCGATGTCGCAGAGCACGTCCCGGCAGATCGTCAAGAGCGCGATCCTGTATGCGATGATCCACGGCTCAGCCGTCGCGATCACCTGCCTGGTCGTGGATCGCAGCGCGGCTATCACGGCGATCTCAACGAGGATGCCTTTGAGAGTCGCGCCGACGCTTCGCCCTGGCAGGGAACGGCGAGGCCAAGAAACTTCCATACGCCTTGTCGAAAGCGGTCCAGTCCCGCTGCAGCTCGGCCAGGTAGACAGTGCTGTTTACGACATCTTCCAGGTCGAGGCCAGCACCGAGGAGGATTGCTCGGATGTTCTCCATGGTCTGAATGGTCTGTTCTTCGACCGTCGTTCCCACGACGGCGCGTGTCACTGGATCGTAGGGACCAACTTCGTCGACGAACAGCAGCTTGTTCGCGGCGACGCCTTGTGAGTATGCGCCCGAGGCAACTGGGCTCGACTTCACGCCTATCTCGGTGCGAGTCACAGCAGTACGTCCTTCTCGATCTAGGCGCGTCAATCGGTCAGAGATTGCGGTCATGTCCGGCGGCGCTGCCGATGTAAGATCAGTTACGAGATTTGCTTTCCCAGAGACTATCGGGAACGCGCCAACCTTGGGGCGGCCCGGCCCGGCCGCAAGAGGCCCTGTGGCCACATAGGTGCTCCTCACAAGCCCGGGGCGACCGCTGTCTGCAAGTCAAAAGTTGCTCGCCCGCACGGTCATCGCTTGACCGACTCCCGAAGATGAACGAGGTGGCCAACACGAACGCTTGTAATAGGTAGGAATGCTACTCATATCAAAATCTATGATCCATCGGATAGCTCATGGAGGTAGTGTGCACTGGTGACCACGGCAGGGGAACTGAGCAGCGCCGACGTGCAAGAACTGTCGGCACCTAGAGCTGCCACCCTCGGAGAAAGCGGAGCTGCCCTCATCGACGGAGCAATCCGGCCGACGTGGCACGGGGCAGCCTTTGCCGCGTCAGCCTTCACCGTGGCATGTGCGCCAGCTCACAACCTGGCGATTCACGTAGGGGTCGAATGGGCGCCACGCCGGTCCGTGCTTGCGGTGTAGCTGGCCGACGACACACGACGCGGATATTGGGGCGAGGTCCTAAGAACTGCCGCAGAGGCAGCCGGGGTCGTCGCACTCGTGATCGACGGGACCGTGCGTGACCTGTCGGCTCTCGAGCAGCACGGCTTCCCGTGTTCGCTCGCGGCGTCGCGCTGCGCGGCGCGAGCAAGCAGAGCCCCGGTTCGGTCGGAGAACGCATCGTGCTCGGCGGTGTGACCATCGATGCGGGTGATTGGCTGGTCGGTGATGCCGACGGAGTTGTCGCGATCGGTGCGGCTCGCCTCGCAGCTTGTCGCCATGCAGCTCGCGAGCGCGCGGCTAAGGAGGCGGTTTTCTTCGAGCGGCTGCGTGCCGGATCGACGACCGTCGAACTACTGAATCTCGATGTGAGCACGATCATGAGCGGAGGCTCGTCGGCGAGCCCATGACCTGACCACCAGGGCGTTCGTCGGCCGCCCGCTGAGAGGCTCGACCGTAACGATGTTACGAAGGTCGTCAGTTCTTAGTTAGTCGACATTTGCTCTATACACCAGCTGGATTCATGTTCTAGATTTGTCCGACTCTTGTATTGCGCAGATGGGGTACTCCATGGATCAGCTAGCGTTGCAACTCGAAGCTAAGCCCCTCGAGCCGGAGGCTTGGTCGCCGTTTGGTTGGTTGCCATTGCGCGACACGGACCCCCGTGCCGTCACCCGTTAGTAGTGCACCCGCCGCCTGGCGACGCGAGCGCATGCACCAAAGAGCCCGCGAAGGCGGAGTCCCGGCTGAGAAGCTCGATGCTCGCATCGGAGACCGCTTCTGTCGTATCCACCTTGCTGGTTGAGGGGAGTTAGCGCTGTTCAGGCCAGGTGGATCGACAGCTTCGGCGGCGTTCGGGTCACTTCTCGGCAATGACCAATTTGTGATATTGAATGGACCGCGCGGCAAGTCCGAAAGGAAAGTACGGATGTTTGAACAGACCGGAACGCTCAGCACTCAAGGTTTTGACAAGGCTCGACTTGCCGAGCTGATGGCGAGGGCGGACATCAACCTCGCCGTGGTCACGAGTCCTGAGAATGTCTTCTACCTAACCGGCTATCCGACGTTACCGACGAGCGGGAATCCGATCCTCTACTCGTTGAAGAACATCCTCCCCTTCGCGGTCGTCATCGAGCGCGACGGCACGCGTCACCTCGCGTGCTGGGGCTTCTCGCTTCAAGACATTGACATCGACGTCGAACATGTCGTCCCCTTCAACAGCCCGCAGGAAGCCGTTGAGATGGTCGACCAGGTCGTCGGTGGACTGGTCGCCGGCGTGAGCGCGGCGCGCATCGGCATCGAGAGCGTTGCACCGCACAGCCTTGCGAGTCGGCTCGTACACATCGCCGGTGGGGGCCAGGTTGTCGAGGTGATGGACGGACTGATGCTCGAGCTCCGTAGGAAGAAGACCGAAGCGGAAGTGCAGCTCTTGCGCCGCAGTGTCGAGATCGCCGAAGGGGCGATCGAGCGTGTGTTCGGCTCGCTTGAGGTCGGCCTCTCCCGCCTTGACGCGATCCGCATTGCGAAGTCGACCGTGCTCGAGCTAGGTGGTGACGGGGTTGGTCACGTCACCATGTCCTTCGGGCACGCCAATCCCGAGATAGCCATCGACGAGCGGCTGCGAGATGGGGATCTAGTTGTCGTCGACGTCGGGGCAAAGCTCGCCGGGTACACCTCCGATGCCCGCCGCTACGGTTTCGTGGGGGAGATCCCGAAGGAGGTGCTGGCCGCGCACGCGACGATGGTGGACATTGTCGCGGACGTCGCCTCGAACATGCATCCGGGCAGAACCTATGCGGAGCTCACCAAGGTGGGCCTCGACGGATTCGATCACGCGGGTCTTTCCACCCTCGGACGATTCAATCATGTCGGCCACGGCATCGGTCTGGAGACGGAAGAGGAATGGATCACCGACGACCCCGCTCGTTCGGTAGAGGCGGGTATGGTTGTCGCCATCGAGCTCTACACGATGGCGGCCCCTCACGGGATGATCGGTGACGAGGAAACGTACGTGATTCGTGAAAGCGGGCCGGAACTGCTTTCGGTGCTCGACACATATGTGCGTCAGATCTGATCAGTGGTGGATTGAAATACAGTCGCAGCGTTGCCCGGTTGTCAGCTCGGACGGCTGACAAAGTTGCTCGGCGTCGCGCAACGAGTTGCCGGTATTCGGTGAGGAGCGATTAGAGGGGATGGCCATGAAAGAATTTGAGATGACGATCGCTGGGCGTTCAGTGCCGGGCACCGCGTTCTTGGACGTGGAGAACCCTGCCACCGGCCAGGTTTACGCCCGGGCGCCAGAGTGCTCACCTTCGCAGCTCGATGAGGCGATGCAGTCCGCGCAGGACTCGTTCGGCTCGTGGAAGGAAGATGACAAGGCTCGCCGACAGGGACTGCTCGGCGCAGCCGACGCCGTCGAGGGCTCCTTTGAGGAGCTTGCCTTGCTGATTACCCACGAGCAGGGCAAGCCACTTCGGGAGTCGAGATCAGAGCTCACGGACGCGATGTCGGATCTGCGATACTTCGCCGAGCTCGAGCTACCGCGTGAGATCCTTCGTGACGACGAGCACACCCTCGTCGAGGTGATCCGCAAGCCGGTAGGGCCAGTGGCCGCGATCACCCCTTGGAACTTCCCGTTGGGAACCGCGGTCGCAAAGCTGGCTCCCGCGCTCGCGGCTGGCTGCACGGTCGTCTTGAAGCCTTCCCCTGTGACGCCTTTGGCGTGTCTCCGTTTCGGCGAGCTCGTACGAGAGGTGTTCCCACCAGGAGTGCTCAACGTCATCTCAGGAGGCAACGAGCTCGGTGCTGCGATGTCCGAGCACCCGGTCCCCCGCCAGATCAGCTTCACGGGCTCGGTGGCAACCGGCAAGAAGATCTCTCTAGCAGCGGCCTCTGATCTCAAGCGAGTCACCCTCGAGCTCGGTGGCAATGATCCAGCAATTCTTCTCGACGACGTGGATATCGAGGCGATGGCGGGATCCATCTTCGCAAACGCCTTTGTCAACTGCGGCCAGGTGTGTGTTGCAATCAAGCGAGTCTATGTGCCCGAGAGGCTTTACTCAGACGTCGTCGACGCCCTTGTGGCAAGAGCAGATGCGGCCCAGGTCGGTGACGGCTCCCTCGAAGGCGTCGATGTCGGCCCACTCACGAGCACGATGCAGTTGGACCGTGTCGCGGGGCTCGTCGACGACGCAGTCGCGTCTGGGGCCACGGTGGCGACGGGAGGACACAGGATCGACGGTCCTGGGCACTTCTATCAACCAACGGTGCTTACCGGGCTGAGCGACGGCGTCAGGATCGTGGACGAGGAGCAGTTCGGCCCGGCTCTGCCGATCGTCAGTTATCGCGACCTCGACGACGTCATCGAGCGCGCGAATCGGACGCACTTCGGCCTTGGGGCGTCGGTTTGGACCCGTGATCCGGCGCGTGGCACCTCTGTCGCGCGCAGGATCGAGGCGGGCACTGCCTGGGTCAACACGCACCAGTCCGCCGTCCCGGGACAGCCCTTCGGTGGGGTCAAATGGAGTGGTATCGGTGTAGAGGGGGGTCGTTGGGGTCTTATCGGGTTCACCGACATCCAGGCCCTGTACACCTCGAAGGGTTAGGACCTAACGTTCCCGCGCAAGGTTGATTCGCGATGGGCACATCCCGGGGTGATTCGCAGAGCGAAAGCTCCGATGTGGGTCCGCCGGAGGTGAGCCCAGCTTCGCCACGACCCGCTAGCCCGGAGAATCCCGGGCTCTTCGAGCAGGCCCGGCTGCTCTCATGGTCGGCACCTGTCCCGCGCCTGCTCCGCGTCCGTCGCCGCGGAGAGGCTGGATCTGTCGGCGACATCGAGCGCGCCGTGGCTGACGCGCTCGAACCGCTCCGGGGCCGCATCGAGCCGGGCTGCTCGATCGCCGTGACGGCAGGTAGCCGGGGTATCGCAGAGCTAGGAACGATCTACCGGGCCGTGGGCGCAGTCCTGTCAGGGCTCGGAGCCCACCCATTCGTCGTCGCCGCGATGGGATCCCACGGTGGCGGGAGCCCCGCCGGTCGGCTCGCGGTGCTCGAGAGTCTAGGTCTGCATGAGGAGCTGATCGGGATGCCGATCGTCTCGACGGACGATCTCGTCGAGATCGGTGTGCTCGACCATGGTCCGGTCAGGATGGCGCGGCTGGCGGTCGAGGCCGATCTCATCCTGGCGGTCAATCGGGTCAAGCCGCATACGGACTTTCACGGCTCGATCGAGAGTGGTCTCGCCAAAGTCCTCGCCGTCGGGCTCGGGAACCAGGCTGGAGCGGCTCTTATTCACGAAGGCGGCCCCGAGCAAATGTCCTCGACCGTCGTCGAAGTCTCGGACGTGCTCGTCTCAACGGGCAAGGTCGTGGGCGGCTTGGCAATCCTCGAGAACGAGCGGCACCAGGTGGCGCGGTTCGCCTTTGTCGAAGCGGAGGAGATCGGGCATGCCGGCGAATCAGCTCTGCTCGTTGAGGCAGGAGCGATGATGGGATCGCTTCCTTTTGATGAGATCGACGTTCTTGTCGTGAGCGAGATTGGCAAGGAGATCTCGGGTGCGGGTATCGACCCGAACGTGGTCGGGCGGATGCGGATCGAAGGCATGGCCGAACCGGCAGCACCGAGGATTGCTGTGCTTGTTGCGCTCGGGCTTTCGGAGATGACGGCGGGGAACGGCGTCGGGCTCGGCCTTGCGGACTTCACGACACTTCGCGCGATCGGTCAGCTCGATTTCGCGAAGACCTACCTGAATGCCCTCACGGCGGGTCGTGGAGGCATCCGACGTGCTGCCCTTCCGATCGTAATGCCGACCGATCGGGACGCGATTTGCGTCTCGCTTGCCACATGCGGCGAGCGACGGGCGGACCGTCGGCGGCTCGTGTGCATACGGAACACCATTGTGCTTTGGGAGCTTCTCGTCTCGGAATCTCTACGCGCAGACGTCGAGTCTGATCCTGGTCTCGAGATCGTTGGTGAGCTTGGCCCAATGGCTTTCGATGCCGATGGCCGTTTTGTCAGCTGGGAGGCCGATGCCTCGTGATAGACGTGGACTGGATGGATGAAGCCGACCGTTTTGCACCGTTGAAGGTGGCTGAAGCCCGGCGCCTGGTCCGGGAGGCGAACAGCAAGAGCGGTCGCCGGATCCTCGTCCTCGATGACGACCCCACCGGATCGCAGTCGGTTCACGGCGTCGAGGTCGTGATGATGGGCGGAACTGATCCTCGTGACGGTTATCGCGACCGGTTCGAGGAGATTGTTCGCGCCCTTAGGGATCCCGGATCGACGTGCTTCGTGCTCACGAACAGCCGCAGCCTTCCCGAGGCAGCCGCCATAGCTGTCTCGCAGTATTTTGGCCGCGTTGCGGTGGAACTGGAACACAGGCTCGGTGGTCCGGTTGCGGTCGTGAGCCGCAGCGACTCGACGCTTCGGGGGCATCTGCTTGCCGAGGTTCGTGCCCTCGACGAGGGTCGTCGTCTTGGCGGTCACCAGGGCTACGACGGGATTTTGCTCGTGCCCGCCTATCTCGAGGCGGGGCGTTTCACTGCCGGCGACGTTCAGTGGGCTCATGTCGGTGGCGAGGTGCTCCCGGTAGGCGAGACAGAGTTCGCCAGAGATGAGGCTTTTGGCTATGTCAACTCAGACTTACGGCGCCTGCTCGAAGAGAAGAGCGGCGGTGTGATCGAAGCGAGCTCGGTCGTGAGCGTTTCGCTCGAGGATGTACGTGTCGGTGGCTGTTCGCGCGTCAGCGAACTGCTCGGCGACCTTCGTCACGGTCGCTTTGCGGTCGTGAATGCGGTTGATTACTCCGATCTCGAGGTCGTGGCACTTGCGCTTACGGCGGTCGAGGATGGCGGGGCATCGCTTCTTGTCCGCAGCGGACCATCGTTTGTCGCCGCGTTGGCGGGCGTCGAGCCGATCGCTCCGCTCGGTCCAGCTGCCATCTGGCAGGCCGGACGGAAGGCCGGACACGGGATTGTGGTGGTCGGCTCACACGTTGCCCTGACGAATCGTCAGGTCGGGGCGCTCATCGAAGCCGGCGGCCTTGTCACCGTCATGGTCGATTGCCATGAGCTCGGTAATCCGACCGCGCGCCGAACCCTTATCGAGGAGTGCGTGCGGACCGCGCGCGCGGCGCTCGATACAGGCGACGTTCTTCTCATGACAGCGCGCACTTTGCAGAGCGGCGTGGGGGAGGCGAACTTCGCGATTGGTCGCGAAGTGGCGTCGGCCGTTGCGGTGATTGTTCGCGAACTGCTGCCCGCCCGTCCTGCGTGGCTTGTAGCCAAAGGTGGTGTCACCTCGCACGAGGTTCTCACGCAAGGCCTCGGGCTCCGGCGTGCCGAGGTATTAGGCCAGCTGTTCGCAGGTTTTGTAAGTCTCTTCCGCCCGCTCGAGGCAGATATCCATGCGCTCGGTATGCCGTGCGTGGTGTTCGCGGGCAATGTGGGCGACGACCATGCGCTCGCCGACGTCGTGACCATTCTGCGGAAGGATGAGGGTGCTCGTCCGGGGGCCTGACATGCTGCTCGAGGCGAGAGCGGACGGGAGGGCGGTTCCTGCGTTCACCTCGTACACTCTCGAGTCGACTCGGGCAATTGTTGAGGCCGCCTCTGGGTTGGGTTTGCCCGTGATCATTCAGGCAGGGTCTAGTTCGTTTGGCAGCTCGAGCAGGGAAACCTTTTCAGCCGCTGTCCTGGCCGCGGCCCGGGCGGCCGATGCTCGTGTCGGAGTCCACCTCGATCACGCGACCGAGCTCACCGAGGTCCGCGCCTGCATCGAGCTCGGCTACAGCTCTGTCATGATCGACGGCTCGAGGCTCGACTTCGAGGCCAATGTCGCGCTGTCGTCAATGGTTGTCGAAGAGTCGCACGCCGCCGGAGTATGGGTCGAGGCCGAGCTTGGGGCGATCGCAGGAGACGAGGACGCCTCAAGCGTCGGTGGGCATGGCGAGCTGACGGATCCGTCGCGGGCAGAGGAGTTCGTCTCACGCACCGGGGTCGATGCTCTCGCGGTCGCAATCGGTACGGTCCACGGCATGCCTGCACATCCGATCGATCTCGACCTCGCCCTGCTGGCCCAGATTCGGGCGGTTGTGGAAGCGCCTCTTGTGATACACGGGGCCTCGGGTGTGGAACGGTCGGAGTTGCTCGCAGCGGTCGCGCTCGGAGTGGCCAAGATCAACTACAACGCCGAGCTTCGCCGCGCCTACATCGGCGCACTGCGCAGCGCCCTGGCCCAGGAAGGCGATGACGTCGTCGCTGTCCAACTGGCAGCTGTCGCGGCCATGGCTGCTGTTGCCCGAGACAAGCTGCTGTTGCTGGGCGGCGCGAACATCGACGGCCAACGCGGTCAGGAACGCGACCAAGGAGGGCCAACATGACTGATGTCGCATGGATCGGGGTCGGCGCGATGGGTCTCCCGATGGTCACACGCCTCGCGGCCGAACCGCACAAGATCCGCGCCTTTGACGCGAACCCTGCGCGATGTGACGGGCTGACCGAGCTCGGCATCGAGGTAGCTGCGTCAGCTGTCGCAGCCGCTGAGGGTGCCGAGCTCCTCGTCCTCATGGCCGCCACTCCCCAGCAGTGCGAGTCGGTGTTGTTCGGCGCTGACGAGCTGGACGGTCCAGTCCAGCGTGGTGCCGCATCTGCGTTGCGGCCTGATGCGACGGTGGTCGTGATGGCGACGGTTGGACCGGAGGCGGTCGAGAAGTGGGCGCGGCGCCTTCTTGAAGACGGTGGCGTGGCGATGGTCGACGCGCCCGTGTCAGGCGGCGTGGCGCGCGCGGCCCGCGGCGAGCTCCTAACTATGGTCGGCGCGGCGGCGCCGGAGCTTGCCAAGGTCCGATGGTTGCTCGACGCGCTCAGTGCCCGTGTGGCGCTCGTGGGGCCCGGGGTTGGCGACGGGCAGCGGATGAAGCTTGTCAACCAGTTGCTTTGCGGGGTGCATATCGCCGTCGCCGCCGAGGCGCTTGGTTTCGCCGAGGCTCTAGGTCTCGATGCCGGCGCGGCGTATGAGGTTGTGACCCAAGGGGCGGCTGCGTCGTTCATGTTGGAGGACCGCGGTGCACGCATGGTGAGTGGAGCGTTCGATGACGTGCACAGCGCTCTCGACATATTCGTGAAGGACATGGGTCTCGTGGCGCACGCGGCGCACGCTGCGACCTATTCTGCGCCGATCGCCATCGCTGCAGAGCAGCTGTACCTCGCAGCTCAACGGGCCGGGCTGGGCCGCCTCGACGACTCCGCCGTCATCGAGCTTGTCCGCGGAACCGTCGCCCGCGGCTGACGATCGGGCCAGCCTTGTGCTGTTCCGGCCCCAGCTCGCGAGCTCTGAGTGCCAGATAATCTTGCGGGATGGACATTGGTGTTGCAGTCTTTTCGACGCACGATTCGATGGACCCGGGGGCGTTCGCACGGCTTGTCGAGGAGCGAGGTCACGAGTCGCTCTTCTTCCCAGAGCACACGCATATCCCGGCCAGTCGGAGCACGGCTTACCCCGGCGGAGGCGAGCTGCCCCGTAAGTACGCCCATACATACGACCTGTTTGTTTCTATGACCGCGGCGGCTTTGGCAACGACCAAGTTGCGTGTTGGGAGTGGTATCTGCCTTGTGATCGAACGGGACCCGATCACAACCGCGAAGGAGGTCGCGAGTATCGACGTGCTCTCGGGAGGGCGCGTCGAGTTCGGTGTGGGCGCCGGCTGGAACCGCGAGGAAATGGCTGACCACGGCACCGATCCCGTCCGTCGGATGCAGATACTCGCCGAGCGGGTCGAAGCGATGAAGGCAATCTGGACTCAGGACGAGGCGAGTTATCACGGTGAGCATGTTGCCTTCGACCGCATCTGGTCATGGCCCAAGCCGGCTCAACGCCCCTATCCGCCGATCCTCGTCGGTGGCAACGGGCCGACGGTCTTCGACCGGGTGCTGGCCTTCGGCGACGCGTGGATGCCCAACTACGCCGAGGACACCCTTGCTCGCGCCAAGGAGCTCAAAGCGCGGGCAGATCGGCCCATCGACCTGATGGTGATGGGGATCCCGGCCGATCCGAAAGTCATCGAGGAGTTCGAGCTGGCCGGATTCCGCAGAGCTGTCCACTGGCTACCATCAGCTGGCCGGGCCCACGTTGAAGAGGCGCTCGACGCATTCGAAAAGGCCGTCGCTAAGTCTCACGGGGAATGATCCTCGGCTAGGCACGCGGCCTCTGAGTCAGGAGCACGCCCTACCTGCCGGGCAAGATGCCGCGGCTTCGAACGAGCTCGACTGGATGGCTCACGCGAAGCGCATTCTGGGCGTGCTCAAGAACTGAGCTGGTAGGACGGTGCCTCACTGAGACAGCATTGGGTAATGGCATCTTCGAGCGGCTGCATCGTCGCCGAGAGGGCGTGACGATGTCAGCACAGGCCGCGGATCCAAGCCCTTTGTATCCGTTGCGGTTAGAACCGATATGTGAATACCGGCCTTGGGGTGGGCGGCGGCTGGGGTGCCTGCTCTCGGGGCTGTTGCCGGGTAACGACCCGATCGGAGAGGTTTGGGTTCTGAGCGACCGTGAGGACTACCCCAGCCGCGTTCTCGACGGAGCGCTCAAGAGCCAGACCCTGCGTCGGTTGCTGGAGCAGTTCTGAGGACAGATCCTGGAAGAGGCGACACCTCGACTCGGTCGTTTCCCCCTGTTGTTGAAGTTCCTCGACGCGCGCGAGATGCTCTCGGTAAAGGTGCATCTGTCCGACCGGCACACGGCTCACCTGCCCGCTGGCGAGTCAGGCAAGACCGAAGCATGGGTGGTGCTGGAGGCGCAAGCAAAGCCGCATCTGCGCCGGCCTGCGTCCAGGTACCAATGCGGCCGATCTCCGGCGAGCTCTTGATGACAAGGTGGTCGCAGACCATCTTGCCTGTTTCACACCGAAGGCGGGTGATGGCATCTTCCTTCCCGCCGGGACGGTCCACGCTTTTGGTAGCGGTGTCGTCCTGTTCGAGGTTCAGCAGAACAGCGACGTGACGTTTCGTCTCTACGACTGGGACCGGGTCGATGCCAGCACGAGCCAACTCCGAACTCTTCAGGTCGAACAGGCAATGGCCTGCATCGACTTCTCCCAACAGGCACTCGTTCCGGTTCTGCCGGCGATGGAGGAGACGACGCCGGTTGCTCGTGAGCGTCTGTTTGAGTGCGAGTACTTCTCCCTGTGGCGACTACGTGGAAATGTTCCGTTCTCGGTCGGTGCCGCGGGGGTGGCACGCCTGGTCGTATGCATCGGCAGGACGGGTCAGGTCGAACACCGCGGTGCTTCCTATTACATGGAACCAGGCGGAGTGCTCCTCCCGCCAGCCGTTCTCGGCCCATGCCTTTTTAGGCCGCGCGGGGAAGTGAGTGTGCTGGAGGTTGCGCTACCTCACTCGCTCTGAGGATGCCAAGCTCGACCCCGGCCGATCCGGATGTTCATGTCGACGTCCAGGATGCAAATCGAACATGGACGGCGAGATCCTGGGCAGAAGGGCTTCGATCGACCACGTCGGACGCCGGCCGTCCCGGGCCCGGAGGATCAGCTCAGTGCCGACAGCTTCCGTCGTTCTTGTGGGCGTGCTTGGTTGCTTTGGAGTCCCCTAGGATTGTTGTGTGCCGCTCAGAACCCGACAACGCGGTCGGGTGCCGTAAATGTGGCGGGCAAATTGGCCCATCGATCCGATCTAGGTCGCGCACCGTCGCCACTTCCTGGCGAACCTGTGCGCTCTGGTGAGGCAGAAGTGGACTCCAGGCTTCCAGCAGAGTGAAGATTCATATGACGATTGGCGAATACATGCAAGGTCCACATCCGGAGGAGCGTTGAGCGAGCTCCGCACCCCAGTCGGTGTGACGTTGACCGGGGTTGCCGGTGAGCGTTATGGCGAGATCATCTCGTTCGAGGCACTCGAGTTCCTGGCCGATCTCCAACGGAGATTCGGTTCCCGGCGCAAGGCCCTGATGACATTGCGCGACGAGCGGCAGGCGGCCCTGCACGCTGGTGCGAGCCTCGACTTCCTTCCTGAGACCAAGGACGTCCGCACCGCGGAATGGACAGTGCCTCCACCGGCGTCTGGCCTGATCGATCGTCGAGTCGAGATCACCGGCCCGACGGATCGGAAGATGGCTATCAATGCCTTGAACTCTGGCGCCAAGGTCTGGTTGGCGGACTTCGAGGACGCCAATGCCCCGACATGGGCGAATTTGGTCGAAGGGCAGCTGAACCTGTGTGACGCCCTCGACGGGACCCTCGCCTTTGTCGCAGCCGACGGGAGGTCCTACGAGCTCGGAAACGATCTGGCGACGATCGTGGCGCGGCCGCGTGGCTGGCACTTGAGTGAGAAACACCTGATCGTTGACGACGAGCCGATGTCGGGAGCATTGTTCGACTTCGGCTTGTACTTTTTCCACTGTGCCGGGCGCCAGCTGGAATCTGGCAGAGGTCCGTACTTCTACCTGCCGAAGACAGAGAGCTACCTCGAGGCGCGCCTTTGGAATGACGTCTTTCTCCACGCGGAGCAACATTTGGGGGTGCCCACCGGCACCATCCGGGCGACGGTGCTGATCGAGACGATAACGGCCGCGTTCGAGATGGACGAGATCCTCTACGAGCTGCGCGAACACTCCGCCGGGTTGAATGCCGGGAGATGGGACTACCTCTTCAGCCTGATCAAGAAGTTCCGCTCCCGGGGCGCACTGTACGTTCTTCCGGATCGCAACTCGGTCACCATGGCCGCCCCGTTCATGCGCGCGTACACAGAGCTACTGGTCCAGACGTGCCATCGGCGTGGTGCTCACGCGATCGGAGGTATGGCGGCGTTCATCCCGAGCCGTCGTGATGCCGAGGTCAATGCGATCGCGATGGCCAAGGTCCGCGAAGATAAAGAGCGCGAGGCGCGGAGCGGATTCGACGGCTCGTGGGTCGCACACCCGGACCTCGTCCCGCTTTGTCGGGAAGTCTTCGATGCCGTGCTGGGTGAGCGTCCCAACCAGATCGGCAAGCTTCGCGACGACCTCACGATCAGTGCGTCGGAGCTGCTCGATTTGACGTCGACTCAGGGTTCGATCACCGAGGAGGGGTTGCGCAACGATGTCAGCGTGGGCCTGCAGTACCTGGCGTCTTGGTTGCAGGGTTCAGGAGCCGCCGCGATCTTCAACCTGATGGAGGACGTCGCGACGGCAGAGATCGCGCGGTCCCAGATCTGGCAGTGGCTTCATAATGATGTCGTATTGACCAACGGCGAGCCTGTCACTCGTGCACTCGTCGAGAGGCTCATCGCAGAGGAGACAGCGAAGATCCGTGCTGCCTCGGAGGACAGTTTCGATTACGCCGTATTTGAGGAGGCGCAACGGCTCTTCGAGATGGTGGCCTTGTCTGAAGACTTTGTCGAGTTCCTCACGCTGCCTGCTTACGAGCGTCTGCCATGAGCAATTTCGCTCAGCTTGCCGAACAATTGCGGCTCGCTCTCGGGGATGACGGGGTCATCACCGATCATGAACAACTACGCACCTACGAGTGCGACGGTTTGGCGCATTTTCGCGTGTGCCCCGCAATTGTCGTGCTCCCCCGGACCGGTGGCGAGGTCCAGGCGGTAGTCCGCGCTTGTGTAGACAACGGGACCCCTTATGTGGCGCGGGGCTCCGGCACCGGCCTTTCGGGCGGCGCGCTGCCATGTGCAGATGGTGTCCTCATCGTGACCTCGAGGATGCGCTCGGTGCTCGAAGCAGACGCCGAGAACCACCGCGTCGTAGCTGAGCCGGGAGTAACCAATCTCGAGCTCACCCGCGTCGCGGCACCATTCGGCCACTATTACGCGCCTGACCCATCTAGTCAGCAAATCTGCTCCGTCGGCGGGAACGTGGCTGAGAACTCTGGCGGCGCGCACTGTTTGAAGTACGGCTTCACCTCCCATCACGTCACCGGTCTCGAGGTGGTCGCTCCTAACGGCGATGTCGTCGAACTTGGGGGTGGGAAGGTGCTCGACTCCCCGGGCTATGACCTCCTCGGTGCCTTCATAGGTTCGGAAGGCACGATCGGCATAGCGACCAAGGTCGTAGTGCGCTTGGTAGCTATGCCGGAGGCGGTCGAGACCTTGCTCGCCGCCTTTCCGAGCATCGACGAGGCGGCTGAGGCCGTCTCGTCGATAATCGCCGCTGGAATCGTTCCGGCTGCGGTCGAGCTGATGGATGCGCTGGCCGTAGAGGCGGCAGAGGCTGCCGTCCACTGCCACTATCCTGCCGGCGCCGGGGCCGTCCTCATTGTCGAGCTCGATGGGCCGCGTGTTGAGGTTGACGAGGCCTTTCAGCTCGTCGAGCACCATTGCAATGACCATGGCGCCTTCGAGATTCGGGTCGCGAAGAGTGCCACAGAGCGCAATCTCTTTTGGAAGGGCCGCAAGTCCGCCTTTGCGGCTGTGGGCCGGATAAGTCCCGACTTCATCGTCCAAGACGGCGTGATCCCACGCACGATGCTGAGCAAGGTGCTCGGTGAGATCGGGGAGATGGCTCGTGACGCCGATCTGCGAGTGGCAAATGTATTCCATGCCGGCGATGGCAACCTCCATCCGCTGGTCCTGTTCGACGGGTCCGTCGACGGCGAGTATGAACGTGCCGAGCTCTTATGCGGCGCCATCCTCGACCTCTGCGTGACATCGGGAGGATCGATCACCGGAGAACATGGTGTCGGTGCCGACAAGGCGAAACATATGCCCCGCATGTTCAGCGATGAAGACCTAGACACGATGCAGCTGCTACGGACGGCGTTCGACCCTGCAGGCCTGTGCAATCCGGGAAAGGTGTTTCCGAACCCTCGGCTCTGTGGCGAGGTCCCAGGACGTCATAGCGCGAACGACCGGCCGGCTTTTGCCGACGTGGACGAGATCTTCTGAGATGACGGCCAACTCGCGTCGAGCGACGCATCGAAGCCCCGTGATTGCCCCGGCTGGTCCACAAGACACCGTCGACGGGGTGCAAGCCAGCTATCTCGCTAAACCCCGAGAGGCGCAAGAGCTTGTCGAGCTGATGCGCGAAGCGGCCGAGCGCGAAGAGACGGTAGTCGCACGCGGCGGCGGTACAAAGCTCGACTGGGGGCTCCCGCCTTCGAGAGCGGATCTCCTCGTCGACCTGTCCGAAATGAACCATGTGCTCGAGCACTCCGCCGGTGACCTCATCGTGCGGACCGAGCCTGGCGTCCGGTTGTCGGAGCTCCAGACGCTTCTGGCCAGGTCAGGGCAACGACTTGCCATCGACGAGGTAGTCCCGGGCTCGACCATCGGCGGCGTGGTCGCGACTGGCCTTTGTGGACCGTTGCGGTTGGCCTACGGTTGTGTACGTGATCTGCTGATCGGAGTAAGAGTCGTCCGTGCCGACGGCGTATCGGCAAAGAGCGGCGGCAAAGTCGTGAAGAACGTTGCCGGATACGATCTGGGCAAGCTCTACACGGGATCGTACGGAACCCTCGGAATCGTCACTGAGGCCGTCTTCCGCCTCCATCCTGTGCCAGAGTCGCGGGCGTGGGTGACCACCGAGGTGTCGAGTGACGACGAGGTAGTCAGGGCCATAGCTGCCGTCACGAGTTCACGGATCGTGCCAGCCGCTCTGGAGATCGACCGGCCTGCCACGGGGGCTCCCACCGAGCTCTCTGTCCTTGTCGAGGGGGTCGCCGTCGGCGTCGAGCGCCGCGGTGAGGAGGTAGCCCGACTGCTCGGTGGTGAGGTCACCATTTCGCCGTCACCACCGTCATGGTGGGCAGCTCTTCCTGGAGCGACGACGGTGAAGATTGCCACGACGGTCTCTGAGCTTCCCGCTGTTCTAAGCGCCATAGGAGAAAGGGGGTCGAGCAGGGGGGCTGAGCCGAGCCTCCGAGGTTCCGCGGCCCTTGGCCTCCTCTATGTCGGGCTCGCCATGGAGGCCGAACCGAAGGCCGTAGCAGCGTTTGTCACCGACATGCGGGTCATGTGCGAACGGGTCGGGGGCAGTGCAATCGTGCTCCGGGCGCCCGCGAGGGTCAAAGAGGCGGTCGAGGTCTGGGGGCCGGTCGGATCCATTGATCTCATGAGGCGTGTGAAGGACAACTTCGACCCTACGCACCGCCTCGCACCCGGCCGATTCGTTGGTGGAATTTGATGGGAAAAAAAGAGCCCTCCGGCGCGGCGGTGACCTGGCAACGGGGCTCGCTTGACGTGCAACCAGGCGCCCGCAACACGAAGTTGGGCCTGGATCTCGGTCTGCTCGACGCCTGTGTTCACTGTGGCTTTTGCCTGCCGACCTGTCCGACCTACCTGTTGTGGGGCGAGGAGATGGACTCTCCGCGTGGTCGGATCTACCTGATGCGCGAGCTTGTCGAGGGAGAACGGCTTGGCACGGTCATGCAGGAGCATTTCGACCGTTGCCTCGGTTGCATGGCGTGCATGACTGCGTGCCCTTCGGGCGTCCAATACGACAAGCTCATCGAGGCCGCCCGCGTGCAGGTGGAAACAGGCACGGTGCGGCCGTGGCATGACCGGTTCCTTCGAGGGTCCCTCTTTGCGCTGTTCCCATTTCCGGGTCGTCTGCGTGTGGCGGCAGTCCCGTTGCGCCTTTACCAACGTTCGCGCCTTTCAAACTGGCTGCATCACAAAGGATTGTTAGAGCGGTTGCCGGCCGTGTTCCAGACTTTGGAGGCGATCGCGCCTACTGTTCCCCGCTACGAGCGGTTCCCCCCGATAGTGCGCGCAACCGGCGAGCGGCGTGGCGCCGTCGGAATGCTCACCGGCTGTGTCCAGAGCGTGTTCTTCTCGCCCGTCAATGCTGCGACGGTGCGTGTGTTGGCAGCAGAGGGCTTTGACGTCGTCATCCCTAACGGACAGGGCTGCTGCGGCGCGCTCTCCGCACACGCTGGGCGCGAGAGCGAGGCAAAGCGCTTCGCCCGCTCACTAATCGACACCTTCGAGCAGGCAAAGGTCAGCGTCATCGTCGTGAACTCAGCTGGATGTGGTTCGGCGATGAAAGGGTACGCTCACCTGCTCCGAGACGATCCGGAGTACGCGCAGCGTGCGGTTCGATTCTCCGAGGTTGTGCGCGACGTGTCGGAGTTCCTTGCGGACTTAGAACCGCACGCCGTGCGTCACGCGCTCAAACTTTCGGTCGCCTACCACGACGCCTGTCATCTTGCTCATGCCCAAGGTGTCCGTAGCCAGCCCCGAGATCTCCTCGGAGCGATCCCGAGCCTTGAGTTGTGCGAGGTGGCCGAGGGGGAGGTCTGTTGCGGTTCGGCCGGCACCTACAACTTGTTGCAGCCCCACGCCGCCACTGAGTTAGGTGATCGAAAGGCCCGCAACATCCTCGACACTGGTGCCGAACTACTTGTGGCGGCGAATCCAGGTTGCATGATGCAGGTCGTGGCGGCAATCCGGCGTGCGGGGAAACAGCTCCCCGTCGCTCACACGATCGAGGTCCTCGACGCGTCGATACGTGGCGTCCCCGCGAGAGTGCTCACGGAGCGGTAGCTTCCGACATCCCGGTCGTCGCGTAGTCGCTGAAATGAGAGGCCTCGTGGCCCGATCACCGTGCGTCCTCCTACGAATCTGCACACGCCCGAACTCCGCTCGACGCTCGCAGGAGTCCAAAAGCCGTGGTCCAGAAGGCGAGCTGCCCGCAGCGACCTCGCAACGGTGCGCAGGTCCACCTCGGGATCTTCCGGAACCGTGAGGGTCCAGTCCTTGGCCGGCCAATCTCCGAGGTAAACCGTGCTGAGCTGCGAGCCGATAACTAATTGGTGACCTCTGCCATAACGCTCGTGCCCTGTGCCGGCTGCGGAGCCGCAGAAGTCCTCGCGGGATCGGCGACTGGAATGGACCGAGGTCTGGGCCTCCTCGAGCGTGACGGAGACTCGTGATCGAGGCCGTCGAGACCCAGGGAGCCGCGGAGGCGCTGCAAGAGAGCGAGGCACGCCTGCAGGCGCTGCTTTCCTCGCTCGACGACCTCGTGTTCGAGCTTGACGAGAACGGCACGTATCTCGAGATCTGGACGGCGAACGACGCCCTCTTGGCGGTGCCTCGGGACCAACTGCTGGGCAGGACGCACCGCGAGGCGCTCGGCGAAGAGATCGGCCTCGGCTTGGCCAGGGTCATCAGTCGGGCGCTCGAGACGGAGCGCCCGCAGTTCTGGGAGTACTGCCTGGAGGTTCCAGCTGGCACCCGCTGGTTCCAGGGCAGGGTCGCGCCGATCTCGGGACCGGCGGGCTCTTTGAGAAGACTCTGCTTGCTCGTGAGGGACGTCACCGAGCAGAAGGTCGCCGAAGAGGCCCGCGACGAGGCCGAGGAGCAGATCCGTCATCAGGCCCTCTACGACGGGCTCACGGGCCTGCCGAACCGGGTGCTCTTCCACGACCGGGTGCAGCAGGCCCTGGCGCGGGCGCGGCGGCACAAGGAGGAGCTCTCCGTCCTCATGCTCGACCTCGACCGCTTTAAGGAGATCAACGATACCCTCGGCCACTCCGCCGGCGACGAGGTGCTGCGAGAAGTGGCCCGGCGCTTGTCGAAAGTGACGAGAGGTGAAGACTCGATCGCGCGCCTCGGCGGTGACGAGTTCTCGATCCTGCTCCAGAACGCGTCGGAGGCCTATGCCGTCGCGGTCGCCTCGAGGGTGTCGGACTGCCTCGAGGATCCTATCGTCGTCGACGACCTGCCGCTAAGGGTCGACGTCAGTGTCGGGCTCGCATCCTTCCCCCGTGACGGTCGGACCGTGGACCTGCTGTTGCAGCACGCGGACGTCGCCATGTACGCCGCCAAGACCGTGAGTGCCGGGTTCGCGATCTACGACCGTTGCGTCGACCCGCACTCGCCGGACCGCCTCGCTCTCATCGGAGAGTTGCTCGGCGCGCTCCAGCGTGGGGAGCTCGTCCTCTATTACCAACCACAGCTAACTCTCTCGACTGGCAAAATCACCGCCGTCGAGGGTCTGATCCGTTGGCACCACCCGCAAAGAGGCCTGATCCCGCCCGACGAGTTCATACCTCTAGTCCAAGAGACCGGCCTCATCAAACCGCTCACTCATTTCGTGCTCGGCCAAGCGCTGCACCAATGCAGGGCCTGGATGGACCAGGGAAGGCCGATGAAAGTGGCGGTCAATCTGGCGATGCGCAACCTCATCGACTCCGAGCTTCCGAGTGAGGTCGCCGACCTGCTGACGCTGAACGGGGTCCCTCCCCACCTCCTCGTTCTCGAGATCACAGAGAGCGCAGTGATCTCCGACCCGCTGCGTACCGAAGCCGTCCTCTCGCGCCTCGCCAAGATGGGAGTCCGGCTGTCGGTCGACGACTTCGGCACGGGCTTCTCGTCGCTCACCTACCTGACGCGTCTCCCGATCGACGAGATCAAGATCGACCGTTCGTTCGTGACGACGATGTCGAGTGCGCCCGACAAGGAGGTTGTCGTCCGCTCCACGATCGATCTTGCCCTCAACCTCGGCAAACAGGTCGTCGCGGAAGGCGTGGAGACCGCCGGCGTCCTGCAGCGTCTCGAGGACCTCGGCTGCCACATGGCGCAGGGCTACTACTTGAGCAGGCCCTTGCCGGTCGAGGAGCTCGACGCTTGGCTCGTCACATCGGCGCCCCTCTTGACGACATGACGAGCGCCAACGCGAGGTGATTGTGCTGACTCAAGCCCTGCTCTGATCGCGGGTTGCGGCCGGGTCGCCTTGTCGGGGCTCGCGCCAGTGGTGAGTTGCATTTGAAGTGGCGAGGTCACCTCCGAGCCGGCGCTATCCACCCATCAGGCTCCCTGCTCAGCGGCAGCCCATGCCTGGGGAGTGGAACAAGCCGGGACAACCAGCCACGGAACCGCTGGGGCTCTAGCTTGGGGTACTGCGCTAACACAAGCGAGAGGATTTTGACGATATATCCGTCGTTTTTGTACGTGTGGGCAGGGATCAGACTTCCTGCGGGAGCAGGCGCCGATGGATTGCTCTGGCACCCGTGCGACAGGACGCTCAATAGGCGGCAGGGGCGCCGAACATCAGACTTCCATCCCGATAGACCGCCGAGCAGAGTCTGGGACCTACGCGGTTCCCTCCAGCAGGCGAAGAGCGAGTCGGCGACCCCGGCCCTGTTTCATTGCAAGGGCGACCCAAAGACGGAAAAGGCAATCAATGATCGCCTCCTCGTCTACGCCGACGTAAACGGGGCGCAGACCAACACCTTCGATGACTGTTTCGACCGTTTGTCGGTCGGTCTCAGCCGCGGAGAAGAACATGTCAGCAGGCCCGTCATCGAAGACCGGGGCGGCCATGTTCTCACCGCCGAGCGTGTTGAATGCCCTGGCATATCGGACACTTGGGGGTAGGACAGCCCTACTGTTCGCGACTGGCTCTCCCATCCGGTTCGTGGCGTCGATCACCAGTTTGCCAGCCAGCGCGTCCTTGTGACTTGCCGCGAACCCGGGCACGGCGGGACCCGGTATGGCGAGGATGACCACGTCAGCGGCAGCCAGGGCGGCGGCGACTGAGCTGACCGTCGCGGATGAACCGACGGCGATGCCATCGTCGTCGGGATGGCGGGATCCGAAGGTGACCCTGTGACCAGCCCCGGCAAGCGACCGTCCCAGGATCTCACCTATGAATCCAGTACCGATGACAGCGATGTCCATTCCTAGCCTCCTGCGCTGTCGGGCCAATAAGTTCCTTCCTACCGTGCCAGGCTTCTTAGATCCGCAGTGGCTCTATTGTCGCGCTGCGCAACGCTGGATCTGCACCCCGCATCCTCGCTCGGTGCGGCTGCCAGGACAAGGTCGGCATTCGGCTCGCCGTTTGTTCGCCATCGCAGCTTCGCCGGAAAGCGGCGTCTGGGAGCTCAGCCTCTCGGGCGAAGCCTCGCCGACCAAGCGCTCGGGACGCCTTTCCAAAGCCTGCTAACTCGGTGTCCTCATCGCTACAATCGCATAACCAGGCCGACCGGTCGGAGACTGACTATGGCTGCATTCACACTCGCCGAGATCGCCTATCTCGACAGCCAGCGACTCGGACGCCTCGCGACACTCAGCGACGACGGCTCACCTCACGTAGTCCCGGTAACGTTCCGCTACAACCCCGACGAGGATTCGATCGACATCGGGGGACACGATTTCGCCAAGCGGAAGAAGTTCAGAGACGTGCGCCGCGACGGCCGGGTGTCGTTCGTTGTGGACGATGTACTGCCTCCGTGGCAGCCGCGCGCAATCGAGGTCCGGGGCCATGCTGAAGTGCTCGACACTGGCGGAAAGACGATCATGGCCGACTTCGACGATCCCATCTTCCGGATCCGACCTTCCCGCATCGTGAGCTGGGGTCTCGATGGGGAAGGCTTTGGACTGAACGCTCGCGAGGTCTCCTAGTCCCGCCGTCACGGTGAGGCTGGCTTCTCAAGTCCAGCGAACGGGCCGAGCGAAGGAAACCCAGGAATAGTCCCCTCCCTGAGTGTCAGTGGTGGACACAGAGACGATCATCGCTCCGACGGGCCCCCTCTGCCCAAGGGAGGCAACACTCGATTACAGGCATAGCGCCAGGCGAGGCTCTCAGCCCTCATGGCGGTCGATCCGAGCAATGGTGAGCCTCTGAATGTCTCGCCAAAGGCTCAGCTCAGCCGGGCTCGTCGAGGAGCTTCGCGACCATATCTCGGCAAACCTAACAATGGCTCTGCGTTGCGCGGCCTTCGCCTCCTCAGCACGTTCGCACACGTCGCCGCATTTCTCGTTCGACCAGCAGGAGCCAGGCTCCAGGTCAATCGGTTCTAGCGTCCTATCGTGACCGTCGAACCGTGCTTCTAATCGCCGGGTGTGCGACGCGCACAGAACGACGAGTCGATGTTGCCGTCAGGACGAAGTATGTCGCGCCCGATTCAGCAGGGAGCCGCTGTCGGGCGGAGCGCCTCGTTTGGTAAAGCCTCGCCCGGCGCCACCGCTGTGCCGTGATCAGGCTCCACCGTGCGCGGACGACTGTCGCGCTGCGCGACCATTACCGACATGCGGATTTGGCTGAAGGTGCTTCTGATTTGCAGCCTGCCGGTCGCGCTCGCTGGGCTGGGGTACTTCTACGTGACGGTGCTCTGGCAGCCGCCTCTTGTCGGCCACTCTTGTCCTTCGATGGCCCCAGCTAGTGCCTGCTCGTATCACCCACTCATGGTCTCGGGTTACACCTGGACGGTGCTCGGTGCGCTCGTCGGCTTGTGGGTCGCTTATCTCCTGTCATGTGTGCTCTTCACTCCTAGGAGAGCTGCTATGACGGTCGGTGAACTCACGGTTGTGGCGCCCGTGGTGGCGGCCGTCGTCTGGTGGACGTTCAGGGATGGACTGTTGCAAGCCGGTACCCGAAACGAGCAAGCTCACGTTCTCGGTGTCGTTCTCGTCTCCATAGTGGCGCGCCTGGCGCTCTCGCTGTTTCTCGGGGGCAGAAACCTCCGCGCGGTCTTGCCGGCACCTGGCTCCTCGCGGATCGCGATGCCGCCTCGATCTGGCGACTGAGGGTCGCGCTCGTCTTAGGTCATCAGAGCGCCATTACTAGGGGGTTCGCGAGCAGATACCCGGCGGACTCAGGACACCAGCAGTCGGGTTAGGACCAGGTGCGAAGGCTAGGCCCGGTTCGCTCTCATGAGAACGAACAGCGTGATAGCTCGAACTGGCGAAATGCACCCTTTAGGGTAGGCGCTCGGCTAGGGCGTGATCGGGCCAAGGCCCTAGCGGACCGGCGAGCCAGCAGCTAGCGTGAGCCGGACCAGCTCCGGAGGTCGCAAATGCTTGGGACATGTCGAGACCAGGAGCGGGACGGCTTGGTCCACATCGAAGGTGCAGAAGCCACAACCGCAGCCGGTGACCACCTATCCGGCAAAGGCCGATAATGCGCGCTCGAAGCCTCGGTGGTCTGGTCATATGCGCCTCACTGCTCGTCGTTGCCGTCACCCAGTTCGTCGTTGATGGCGCCCAGGCCAATGCCTCCTCGGACGTGACGGGCAACGCGGCGGCGATCGCATACGTCCACCTGGTGGCCGCCGCCACGCAGAGGATGGGGGCCGAAGAGGAAACCATCCCGGGACAGGAGGCGATAAAAGATGACGTCACGCCGCAGTCGTGGCACGTCACCACGAAGTACATCGTCGGCGCCTCGGTTCCGAGCGGCTACGTCCCGGCCGTCGAGTACACCACGATCGCCGCCAAGGCGGCGCGAGTCACATGGATATCGACGGTCTTCGTGCCTTCGGGCTGCCCCACGACGAACGCACCGACCTGCAAGAGAAGTGTCAACAACATCACGGCCTTGTTTTTGCTGACGAGCGCCGGGTTTTTCATCCACCCCTACCGGTACCCGGACCTGTGCTGGAGCAAAGGTACGGGTACCGTCGCCAACAGGTCGCAGACGGGTGGGCCCGTGGGTTACTACGTCTACGGCCACTACTTGCCCCTGCGCCGTGTGGGGAAGACCATGGTCGTCACCTCGACCTATCCTGCGGGCGGAGGTCAGACGGTGACCGAGACCGACACGATCGCGGTCGCCACTCATCTGCCCATCTCGACCTTCGCGAATGTGCCCGCCGCCTCAGGGCATCCTGGCTACACCGAGCATTTTGCCTACCGCTGGCTGACGACCGCGCCACCAGAGCCACAGGTCGGAGCGCTCTGCACCTGAACGGCCCACAAGGGCCTGGGACGCCTTGGGGAGTGAACACGAGCCGAGAACCAGCCACAGGACCGCTGGGCGCTAGCTCAGGGTACGGCGCTTCACGTAGCCCTTGGATCTTGACGAAATAAGCATCGATCGGGCGTGCCCACCCCGTCGACCTTGGGCAGTATCCGGCGCGGCATTCTGTTCGCGCCTGCCCTATCGGCATTACTCGGGACAAGGCCCGATGTGTCAAGAATTTTGTCGACGCAGGCGTGACGTAGTACGTGTAGCGTCGGCTCACCGGGCTCGGCACCGCCGTCGGGCCCAAGAACTCGAGGGGGAGACATGCCGACCGTACTCGGTCACCACGATGTGAAGGACAAGGATCATTGGCTCGCTTCGCCTAAGCGCGAAGAGCTCTTCGGGCCTCTCGGTGTCACCAACATCCGGACGTTCGTCGACCCACAGAACCCGACCCGTGTTGCGGTGCTCATGGATGTCCCCGACATGGAGGCTTTCATGGGTGCGATGCAAACCGACGCGGCGGCTGAGGCGATGGCGCACGACGGCGTGTTGCCTGAAACCCTCGTAATCCTCATCGAAGCTTAGTTCGCTGCCTTCAGTTCCCGGAAACACGGAACGCTGAGTTTGGGACACGCGCGGTCAGTCCCGAATCGCCAACGCGCAGCTTCGTTGTGCGAGATGAGGCGAAGTAATCCACCGAAATCGTCCCCTAAGTTGTCCTCGAGAAAGCCACAGTCTGAGATCCCGCACCGCGGGAAAACGTTTCCACCAGCGCAGCCAGCGAGGGCCGTCTGGACTTCACGCCCCCTGGCTGGATGTGGTTGATTGGGTCGCATCCCGGCGGCGTACGGTGGCATTTTCGCTCTGGTAGCTGCTCGCGCTGATCTGCGGGCACCACCGGCTGAAACAGAGTTGGCTGCCGTGGTTCTTAGGTGCTCAGCGCGGGGTGCGAAGAGAGGTGTCAGACGGGGATCGTATGGCTTCGACGGCCAGGTCCCGGCTGATTACCTGTCTTGCTACCTCGGAAAGCAAGAGCCTGTGACGACGGGTATAGCCGCGCATCAGCGCGAAAGCTTCGTCCACGTCCGTCCCCGTCGCCTCGGCGACGATGCCCTTGGCCTGTTCCAGGGCGACCCGGGAGTTGAAGGCTGCCCGCAGCTGCTCGGAGACCTCCTCGCGCTGGCGGATAAAGCGCTCGTGCAGGATGCCGATGGTGGCTACGTCCGCCATAGCCTGGGCAATAACCTCATCGGGCTCGATCAGGCCGTAGGTTTGGTTGGCGAAGAGGTTGAGAGCACCGATCCGTTCGTCGCGAAGCCGCATCGGAACCGCATAGGCAGAGAGGAAGCCGGCCTCTAGAGCCGCCGGGGCAAACCGCGGCCAGCGCTCCCGGGACTCGGCCAATTCGTCTTCGCGTACCGCCTCGCCGCTGCGCCAACAGTCAAGGCAGGGGCCGTCTTCCCGCTGCACCTCGATGAGTTCGATGAGATGCATCCGTTCGCTCGAGGAGGCCAAAGGCCGGAGCTGGCCTTCGGGGCCGACCAACACGACTCCCGCCTCGGCCACCCCGAGAAGCGACACGCATCGCTCGGCCAGCCGATGGAGGAACTCGATTTGGTCGTAGTTCTCAACCAGGGTGTCGGCCAATTCCACGAAGGTGCGCGAGAGGAGGTCTTGTCGCGTCACGACATCGTCACCTCCTTTGCAATTCAGAAATTATACCGAACAAATGAGACTGCTGCTCACGTCGAGGAGGCTCACAACCAGCCCGTATGGCGCCGTCAGGGGTCGAAACGGAACCTCCGGGCGACTACGTCCGCAGCCACCTCGTGCACCGGCTGGCCGGCGGCATAGGCCCTCGCTCTGAGAAGCGCCATGGCCTGCTCGAGACCGACGTCCATCTGCACCGCGATCATGCCCGTGGCCTGGTAGACGACGGTTCGTTCGGTGGCGAGTATCTCTATGACATCGTGCAGGGAGCCGGGGGGCACCTGGGCCTGCAGGCGCAGAGCGATCTCACAGGCCACGTCGGCCATGGCCAGCGCTTCAACGAGCAAGTCGCCGCCCAATGGTCCAGGTCGCTCGCGATAGAACGTCAAGACGCCGAAATTCGCCGCGCCGATCTGCAAGGGCAGGCCGAACACCGCGGCCACACCGACTGCTACCGCCTGGGAGGCGAAGGCTGGCCAGCGAGTCGTTGTTTCCAACTCCGGCTCGAGCACGGGTCGTCGATCGCGGTGAGCGTCGATGGTCGGTCCCTCACCAGTGGTGAACTGCAGGTCGACGACATACGAGACCCGTTCGTCAGAAGCGGCGATGTTGCCAGGATCGTGGTTGCTCGAGATCAGTGCTACCGCCGCCCCGCCCATCCCCAGCGCCTTCGCACAGGTGCGGCACAGCCAGTCGAGCGATGCGTCGGGGTCTTCGAGGTGACCAAGCGAACCCACGATGGCGGCCAGCCGGTGGGTCACCATCGTCTGAGCTTGGCGGGTCCGCTCTTCCCCGAACGAACCGGAGGCTCTCCGGCGTCATCAGGGCGATCCTCGATCCCCACGGTAGATCCTTCCGTCGGTCCCGGCCACGACCACGGAGCAGCCAGCACCAAGGTCCGGATCGAGCGTCGGTTGTCTAGAACGATACGCCGCGCGCGAATTCCGAGCCGGTCGCCTCGTCAGAGCGACCTGAGTAGGCGTCAAGAAGCGGATTCGAGTAACCATGCTTCGACCCACAGAACAACGCCTGTCCGCCAGCCTGGCTTCGCGAAGCTGCCGCGCCCGGTTCGGGGATTGGTTGCGCGCGGAACCGGTTGAGATGTGCCACACACAGGACACACCACTTAGGTGTCGTGCTCGAAGGTGGCAAGGGAGCAATCAGCGGCGGACAGGGGAGTGACCCTAGCTTGACCAGCACTTTCGCTAGTACACGTTTCTTCTGGAAGGCCCGACCAAATGGATCCGGGCGGCCACGAACTTAGGCTGCGGCACTCGCCAAGCCACGTAAACGAGTAACGGGAAGGTTGCTGTGTCATTCAGCTCTCAGAAGCAGCGATGTAGGTGTGCGGGCCGCGATGCGTCCGGGCACAGCCGCAACGATGTTTGCGAGAGCGAGCGCCCCGACGACCATGACGGCAATCAAGGTACCCGGGACAATCGGTGCCGGAACGGCGTTGATCTCGTGCGCGAAAAGGACCCACAGCGACCGGCCGATGATAATGCCAACCGGCACGCCGATGATCATGCCGATGACTACGGCGACACTTGACTGCCACGCGATGGCAGCGGCCGTCTGGCGTTGGGTGAAGCCGAGCGTTTTCAGCAAAGCGAGGTCACGGCGGCGGCGGCGGACCGACGCGACGAGCGTGAGGCCCAACGCGGCGACGGCGCCGAGTGCCAGTCCGAAACTGAGGATTGCAGGAGTCGTCCCCATCGAGCGGTAGTTGACAATCTCGGCCGGGCGGAGAACTGATACCACGCCTCCCGCTGCGCCAGCGTCTCCGGGTATCGCATTGATCTTGGTGGCGATCTCCTCGAGGGAGCGGTAGGCCGCCGTGGGGTCAACCCCGACGCGGATACGAATGACGACGGCGTTCGGGCCCGAGATCGGGCTCTCTTGCGCGTTGAGGAGCGAGGCAGGAAAGTCGCTCGTCGCGACCAACGCCCCGGATCCCATTTCCAGGCCCTTGGCGATCGATGCCATGGTCGCGGTGCCGACGATGACGAGACGCCGTGGTCTGGACTTCCCAACGGAGAACGTGACGGTGTCGCCGAGTCTCCTGTGGAGCTGCAACAGTGTCGTTGCACCGAGAACGACCTGGTTGGACGCATCAAGTCCGTGTCCGGACAGCAATGGCGGTGCCACCGCGGCGCCCGGTCGCTCTGTCAGCATCAGCACGTGCAGGCCATCGAGTTCGGCCCCGACGAAGTTAAGGCCTGACCACCCTGCGACGTCCGGATCCTTGTCGAGGAGCGCTGCCGTCTGATCTGCGGGGAGGTCTTCTTGACCGGCAAAGCCCGACAGCAGCGCGTAGTTCCAGTTCCATCCGTAGAGCGCGGGGTGCGAGACGAGGTTGTTGAGACTGGCCCCGAAGGTGACCGTGGTCACGAGCACGGCGATGGCGAGCACCGCGCCGAAGATGGCCGAAC
>JBEKMZ010000016.1:0-50396 GCA_049523315.1 Acidimicrobiales bacterium
TCCACAGGTTTTGGTTATAACTCGAGACGCGCCAGCGCATCGTCGAGCAAAGCCATGAGGTCACTTCCCGGATGCTCTAACCAGTAGAGCTCGGCCGAGAGCATCACACCCAAGAATGCCCCTGCCATCGTGTACACCCCAAAGTCGTCAGCTGGCCACGCAAGCCGCTCGGCGACAAGATCGGTCACCTGACGCATGGTCTGGGCGAACTGATCGAACATCGCAGCGCGAAGCTCAGGCACGGCGAGCGCGAGTTCCGCTCGCTCGCGCATGTCGGTCCGTTCATCGTCGGTGAGTCCACCGAGGACCGCGCGGAGGGCACTGCGCACGGCCTGGATCGGGCTGTACTCAGCAGGTTGTGACCGGATTGCCTCAATGATGAGCGGATCGTATTCGTCTTTGAGGACGAGGTCCTCCTTGGCGCGGAAGTATCGAAAGAAAGTGGAGGGCGCAATTTCGACAATCTCGGCGATCTGTTCCACGGTCGTGGCTTCGTAGCCCTGCTCGCGAAATAGCCTAAGTGCCTCATGCTGGATGGCGGCGCGGGTCTTTGCCTTCTTACGTTCTCTAAGGCCAGCGCCCGGTGGGATCTCAGGCGACAACGCGTTCACCTCCTGGTAGCCCATCTTCGACCTCCGCAGGGGGATGGGCGCGGGCAGGAAGGAAGACCAGCGCTAGGACAAACCCGGCGAGAGCAAAGCCGACCGACACGAGAAGGGCGACGTCTATCCCGTGGACAAATGCGACACGCACGGCGTTGAGCAGCGAGGGCGAGCCAAGCGCTTGAGCGACGGCAACACCTCCAAAGACGCTCTCGCGCACGTCGTGCGCGGCGGCCGGTGGAAGTCCCCCCAAGTGAAGTCGACTTACATAGGCAGAGATGAGCACGCTTCCCAAGATGGCGCTTCCGAGCGGCGCGCCGGTGTTCTTGAGCGCCTGAAGCACGCCCGAGCCCACGCCAGCCCGCTCCTCGGACAGTTCGGCCAGGGCGGCGGAGGCGACCGCGACCATCGTGAGCCCCGTGCCAATCCCGACAATCGCCGACCAGAGCGCTATGAAACCTTCGCCCGATGAGAGTGTCGTGGTCGCTCCTATACCGAGGCCAATTGCAAGCACAAGAAAACCCGCCGCGGCGGTCAGCTTGGCACCGATCGCCTTGGTTAGGCGTGCAGAAGGGAGCAACCCGAGGAGCATTCCGCCGACGGCTGGCAGCAGGCGGATACCTGATCCCTCTGGGCTCGTGCCCATTACGCCCTGAAAGTACTGCGGCATCGTGAAAAGGAGGCCGATCAAGGCGAGCGTAAGAACGGCGAAGAGGATTACACCCCAGGTGAACGACGGAGAGCGAAATAGGCTCAGGTCGACAAGGGGCTGGCCGTCTGGGCGTTGCTCAAGAAGGTACTCCCACAAGAAGAACGCCACGATCAACGCCAGCCCCACGACAATCGGAGCGAGCGCTCCAAGCGAGCCCCAGCCGTGCTGTCCGGCCTCTATGAGACCGTATGTCACACCGACGAGCCCTGCGCTCGAGCTCAAGATTCCGACCGTGTCAAAGCCGGGGCGCAGCGCAGATTTCGACTCCGGTACGAGGGTAGCCACGGCCACGAAACCGAGGATGGCGACCGGTACGTTCATCAAGAACACCCACCCCCACCAGTAGTGAGAGAGCAGCCAACCGCCGAGAATCGGACCGATAGGGAAGGCGAACATGTTGGCTGCCGCCCAGATACCGAGTGCCTTCGGGCGCTCCTCTTCGGAGAAGAGCACTGCAAGGGCGGACACGGCCATCACGACGAGCCCTGCCCCGGCGAAGCCCAGGAGGATTCGAGCACCAATGAACTCTGCCGGCGAGCGGGAGTACGCACAGGCGAGCGAGCCGACAGCGAACAAAGATAGAGAGGAGAGCATGACCTTCTTGCGGCCGAAGCGGTCGCCCAAGAGTCCCGCCGACAGCATTGCGGCGGCGAGGACCAGGGCGTAGCCAGACGAGAACCACTGGAGGTCGGACTCAGAGGCCTTGAGGGCCACGGCAAGAGTAGGGAGGGCGACGCTTAGGACCGTCAAGTCCATTCCGACCGCTAGCACCGCGATCATGACCCCGCTGAGCGCCCACCACCTGCGTGTTCCAGTTGTCGCCCTCATCATCGTCAACACCCTGTATCCCCGCTGGTTATGCGATCGCGAATATTTCTAGACATCATCCTAAATAAAAGTGGCTCTCATAATATAGAGTCTTTCGACTCTTCTGATGTTCGCCAGCAGGTCCTACAGCCCGGGGGACGTTGTCGCGTCAGGGCATCGCAGTAGCCCGGCGCTACACCATTGGACAGCTTTCTGTCCGCGTCAGCGATCTGGCATCCGCGGATTCCTGAGGCGCTCAGCGTCGCTGTGGTCGGCGCGCCTCATGAACTTCGCGATAGATCTCGACAACCGGCGGCTCAGCGAGCAGCAAGCGCCAACGCGAGAGCAGGTTCGCCATGGTGAGATCTGACTCAATGCGGTCATTGTCCTGATCGTACGAACGCTCGTCGATGTACTCCACTACCTCGATGAAGCGCTCTGGATCAGCGTCATCTGCTAGGAGGCGGACTCGAATACCACCAGGGGCTTCGTAGAATGGAATCGCCTCCCGAAGAAACGAGCGGAACTCAGACTGGCGATCCTTCGCGACGCGAATCCGAAGGTGAACAAAGACGGCAGCACACCACGCGTCGATATCCGAGGCGCTCATCAGCATCATCGTGTCATCATCAAGCCGCGAAGTCATGTTCCATTGCGACGGGCGGCATGCCCAAGAGTCAGCCGGCGCGGATCAGCGTCCCGGATGTGCACTGGGCAGTCGCGAAGCGTCGCCGGAGGTAGAGAATATTCTCCCGTACATCTGTCCCCGTCGCTGACGCAGCGCGGTGGTGCTCGCCAAGGACCATCGCCCACTTGCTTATCGGTGGCCCCCGTCGAAATCGTCGAAGTCGGTCTCACCGCCCGTACTGGAATGTCGGCATGATGCCTGAACCGCCGAGCCCCGTGCCCAGATCTGCTCCGCTGTCGACCCTTCGGGTCGAGGCAGTGACGGGAGCCACCGCCGAAGACTGGCGGCATGTCCACAACGTCGTGATTCCCACGGCCGCGCTCACGACTGAGGAGGTGCGAGAGCGGATAGGTCGCAATCTCCTGACAGTCGCCTATGTCGGCGACCGCTTGATCGGATGCGCGACCGTCAGGCCGCCCGACGAGGTACGCAACGTCACTGTCATCGTCCGGATACTGCCTGAGCATCGCCGACGGGGGTACGGCGAGAAGCTGTTCTTAGAAGCGATGAAAGTCGCACGCGGCCTCGCTGGCGTCGCCCTAGAGACGGTTGTTCCGGGGTCGAATCTCGATGGCCTGCGGTTCGCTCTTGGCCACGGATTCGTGGAGGTCTCCCGATACCTTCCCCCTGAGGACGAGGAACCGTGCATCACGTTGCGGCTCACCTGATCCAGCGATCGTCGAGTGGGGCCCGAATCTCTTATCTGGGCTGCGACAAGCTGACCCGAGGCGTAGGGTCGACAGGCTCCGATCGAGGCCTCTTTGTTACCAAGAGGCTCTCTTGACGCTCCGCGCGACGTCCTCGAGCTTCTTCGGCGCACGGCATGGTGAGGCTCCGTGATCGGCCTGGGGTGACGCGCCACGATGGACACTGGTGAACGACACACTCGACCGTGTGTCGTCTGATGCGTCGCGACATGACGAGGTGGACGAACCAGTCTGCAACACCGCGCTAAGGGGAGAGCTCAGTCATAAGAGTTGTCACTACAGCGTTCCTGCCGCGCCGTTTTGCGGCTAGCAGTAGGCCGTCCGCCGCGCTGACAGTCGCCTGCCAGTCCCTAGCCGGATCGCAGGCAACCCCGAGGCTCACGGTGACGTGGAGACCGGGCGCGACAGCGGTCCAATCAAGTTCGGAGACAGCGAGCCGTATTCGCTCGGCGAATCCGGAAGCGCCTGCCATATTGACGCCCGGCAACGCAACGACGAACTCGTCTCCGCCGTAGCGGATGGCTAGTTGTCCACTTCGTGTTCTTCTCGAGAGGAGCTGGCCTATCTGTCGCAGGACCGCGTCACCGACATCATGACCAAACGCGTCGTTGATCTCCTTAAAGGAGTCGACGTCTGCGATGATGCAGGCCACTTCGGAATGCCGGACCTCCTCCTCGGCGAGGAAGCGCTCGAGGAGTCGGCGATTGCCGAGGCCGGTGAGGGCGTCCTCCTCGGCCGATCGTGTGGCTTCTGCCGCCTGAGTCTGGAGATTGCTGCGGTCCCGCTCAAGGTCCACGCGTTCCCAGATTTGCTGCGCGAATTGTCTTGTCTGGCGATGGTGCATCGCCCACATGTGCCTCTTGACTTCTTGGGCGTCCGCGAACGCGCTCTTCGAGTCGCCTGCAGCCTCCTCACAAGCGGCCAGCTCCTCGAGCGCAAGCATCAAGTCGTGCTCGTCGTCGCCCGCCTCGACGATCCGCACCGCGCGACGGGCGGCGCCCAGGGCTTCGTCCAACCTGCCCGCGAGGCGTAGACATCGGGCTTCGACCCATGCGAGCTCGGCATAATCAGTTGGAGACCCGGTCGCGTTCGCCTCGCTCTGCAAGCTTTCCAGTACCCGCAACGCATCTTCCACGCGGCCTAACTCACAGAGGACCTCGGCGAGCAGGCGGGGGATTCCGTGCCGAGCGTTCATCACCGCCGTCTTATCTAGGACCAATCTTCGTGCGATTTCCTCGGCACGTTCGAGCCGGTCGACGGTGATTCCCAGGTTGAACATTCGCTGCTGTTGGGAGGCAAGCAGCAACGCGCCGGCGATGTTGTACAGCTGGCGATGAGCTCTGTCGCCGTCATCTAGCCGCTCCGCAGCGGCTAGGGAGAACTCGAACTGTTCAACTGCCCGGTCGTAGTCCAGGTAGTAGTAGCAGACGGCTCCGAGCCGGTTGGTGATTTCCATCCGGAGGCGGTCATCGTTGACTGAGTCCAGGCCCAGGATGGTCTTTGTCGCCAGTTCCGAGGCGAGCGAGACGTTGCCAAGTCGGGCGGCGTGAGCCGCACCAAGGCTTGCCGCGTCGATGGCTAGCTCAGTGTCGTGGGCTGCCTCGAAAAAAGTCATGGCCGCAGCGGAGTCGTCACAGGCCTCCCGGTCGAGTCCCTGGTTTGATCGCACTCGCGCTCGGCACAAAAGTAGCCGAGCGCGGTTAGCGGGAACCGTTACCGACTCGAGCAACCGCATGATCTCGACCAGGCACGCTTCATAGGCCTCCGGCGTCGCCGCAAGGCCTGAAGATCTGTACAGCGCTTCGAACTCGACGTCCGAACTGACACTCCCGTTCACTCCTCTACGTATCGGCCGCTGCGAGGTGATCACTGAGGAAGCTGTCACATTGAAACTCGATTAAGCACTTAAGCTCCGCCAGTTCGGAGCCGATACAGAAGGAAGCGTTCCGGCCCTGGGACAAGGGACTGAGTCTTCCCATCAGGTGGGAATATCGCGTTGCGCGGGAGGCGATACCACGGTGCTAGAGGATCTGGGAACAGAGGCCGTGGAATTGCGGAACGGCATTGCCGCCGGACAACTGGTCGTCCACTACCAACCCAAGGTCGGGCTGTTCACCGGGCGGGCGCTCGGTGTCGAGGCACTCGTGCGTTGGCAACATCCCGAGCGTGGTCTCGTGTTGCCCGACGACTTCATCCCCGGCGTCGAGCGCGGTGGCCTTATGGCCGAGCTGACCGACTTCGTCCTCAACCAGGCAGCGGACCAGCACGCCAGATGGCAAGCCGACGGCATCGACCTGCCCGTTGCTGTAAACCTGTCGGCGAGTTCGTTGATCGACGCGGCTCTGCCGGACAAGATCACGGAGGTATGTGACCGGCGGGGGATCAGCCACCGAGGTCTCAGTTTGGAGATAACCGAAACGTCTGTGATGGCCGATCCGAAGCTAGCCATCGCCATCCTCACGGCCCTGGCGGAGCGGGGCTTCACCATGGCCATTGACGACTTCGGCACCGGGTTCTCCTCTCTCGCCTATCTCAGCAAGCTGCCGGTGTCCGTGGTCAAGATCGACAAGTCCTTCGTGCTCGACGTGGTCAACAGCGGGGCCGACGCCCACATCATCCACCACGGGATCATCGAACTCGCCCACGGGCTCGGCAAGCAGGTCGTGGCCGAGGGGATCGAGTCACAGGACTCCTTGAACCTGCTCTTGCGCATGGGGTGCGACCAGGGTCAGGGGTACCACTGGAGCCGACCCGTTCCGGCCGAGGAGCTGACCGCGTGGGTTGCGAGAAACCAGCATGCCCTCTCCTCTGCCGGTCGCGACACCGAAGTGTGCACGAGAGCGCCCATCCCGGCGAGCGAAGCGAGTCGCTTGGCCGCCTTGCGGCGCTATCGAATCCTCGATACCGCCTATGAGCCAATCTTCGACGAGATCGCGACCGTTGCCGCCCGAGTGTGCGCGACACCCATGTCGGGAGTCAGCCTGGTTGACACAGACCGCCAGTGGTTCAAAGCTCGAGTCGGCCTGAGGGTGTCGGAAACGACGAGGGATCTTGCCTTTTGTTCTCACGCCATCATGGACCCGCCCCGCCTGATGGTTGTGAACGACACCGCCACCGACGCGCGCTTTGCCGCCAATCCACTCGTGACCAGAGACCCCAGGGTTCGCTTCTACGCGGGTGCTCCTCTTGTGGCCCCTGACGGGTCAGCCGTCGGTGCCTTGTGCGTGCTCGACACGCGGCCCCGCCACCTCACCGGCGCTCAGCTCGAGGCCTTGCGACAGCTCGCCGCTCACGTCATCGCCGTATGTGAGACCAAACGGCAACTTGCCGAGCTGAGCGAATCGCAAGGGACCCCTGATTGGAGGGATCTTCCTCTGGCCGGCTGAAGTCCGACTCTGACGGCCCCGGTTGCCTCCTTGTCTGCGACCCTAATCGTGAGTTTGCACGGCCCACCGAGCCAAGGACCAGTTGGAAACTGAGATGGCAAAAGTGCAAGCCGAGGGCGACACGACAGCCGAGACTGTCCAACGCCAAGACGGACAAGCCGAGAAACCGAAGCTGCAGGTCACCGAAACTCTTGCAGTCGTGCAGCAGGTGGCTCTGCCAGGTGACCTACAAGGCGTCTCGGTGCAGATCCTCGAGGTACTCCAGGGGTCGAGCACGATCTGGGTGGGAGCAAAGAGGAGCTGCAGAAGTCCAAGTAACCCGCATGCCGCTCGGCACACCGCTGCGCTCCTGCGTCCACGGCCGTTGAAGCCCTCCCCACCGCTTCCCAGCCAGCGGGGCGGAGCGCGAAGCGTGCCGAGCTCGCGGTCGATGCCGCAGTCTCCCCTGAGCTCGCCGGATGCGAGCTGGTCGTGTACCGCAGCCAGCGAGGGGCGCGCGATACTGGCGGCCCCCCCGCTGGCTGCCTAATGGGAACGTTTTCCGTTGGTGCGGGACCGCTCCCTCTATGCGTCGAGGCTCAATGATAATTGGTCGGGATTGTGGCTTTCTAGAGGACAACTAGGGGGATAACGCCAAATTCGGTGGATATCTCGCTGGGCCGGCCACAGGAGGAAAGCCAAAGCGCCTTTGTCGCCGCCAAACCTCTGTCGGCGCGACACGTAGGTCCCGCCGACCGCCCAGTTCGCTCACCGCGGAGCCCGCTCGAGCTCGACCGCCGTCTCGATTCCTTCGAGCAACGGGGCGCTTACCGCCAAGACTGCGCGAGTCGTAACCTCCCACCAACAGGTTTGGTGCACGAGCGAGGCGACGAATGAGTCGACATGTGCAGAAGAGGTTCGCGACGAGAGCACACCGTCGGGACTTCACTGCGCTGCTCGTGTCGGCCGTCTTCCTAGGGGGCCTCGCCGCCTATCGCCGACGCCTGGCAGGTGGGCGCGCCAGCGCCACCGCCACGAGCCCGCCGCTCACCTCCCACGACGAGGAACAGCTCCCGACCGGCCTTTCGATAGCGTCTCCGGCTTACGCGTGGACCGGACCGGAACCGCCTTTAGCTGCAGGAGACTCGCAGCCCGAAGCTGCCTCGTCGCTGGCCGAGGCGCCCACTACTGTCCTCTCTCCGGTTAACGGGACGCAGTTGGAGCCTCGCCCGAGCAGGCCGCACCGGGGAGCACGCGTGGCCCTCGACGCTTGCCTCGCTCTCCTGCTCGTCGCGGGAAGCATCCTCGCCGTTGTCGTCGGACTCGCGCCGCGCCTGAGTCGCGCCGACGCGATGGGCAAACGGGCGGTCGTGGTCGTCCCCGCGCCTCTCAAGGTTGTCGGCACATCACCGGTGTCCGGCGCGATGGACCTCGGTCTTTCCGATGACACCATCTCGGTTCAGTTCTCAGCTCCGCTCGCCGGCGGCACGGCCGATCCCATCTTGTCGCCGGCCGTCCCGGGACGCTGGTCGCTCGATGGCCCGAGCACACTTGTGTTCCAGCCGAGCGAGTACTTCGTGCCACTCTCGCGGGTTCTCCTCAAGATTCCGGCGGGCCCGACAGGCCCGGAGGGAACCCGTGGCCAGTCCCTACCTTCGACTTATACGGCGTCCTTCGGTGTCGCGACGCCTTCTGTGCTGCGCCTCCAGGAGCTGCTCGCGGAGCTCGGCTACCTCCCCCTCTCCTTCGACGCTTCGCCTACGCGATGGCCTCCCCAGCTGCGCGCCGGGGCCACGGCCACCCCTTCTGGTACCGAGCTGGCCGGCCCCGCTGGCATCGCGCTCAGCGCCCTGGCGGGCACCTTCTCGTGGCGATACCCGAACATTCCCGCCTCGCTGGCCGCTCTTTGGCAACCGGGGGTCGACACGGCCCTTATACAGGGCGCCGTCATGGCCTTCGAGTCCGATCACGGCCTCCAGTTCAACGGCGAGCTCACTAAGGCGTTTTTTGCCGATCTCCTCGCCGCGGTCGCCGCCAACGAGAGCGACACCGCTCCGTATGACTACCTCGAGGTTTCGACGGCGCTCCCCGAAACTCTCTCGGTCTGGCGAGACGGCAAGGTCATCTACCGGAGCCTCGCAAACACCGGCATCCCCGAGGCACCGACAGCGCTCGGGTCTTACCCCGTCTTCGCCCGCTACCTCTCGACCACGATGAGCGGGTTCAACCCTGACGGCAGCTACTACGACGACCCGGACGTGCCCTACGTGGCGTACTTCAACGGCGGGGACGCGGTCCACGGTTTCCCTCGTTACTCCTACGGCTTTCCTCAGAGCCTCGGCTGTGTGGAACTGCCGTACTCGGCGGCTCCTGTCGTGTTCAACCTTGACCCGATCGGCACGGTCGTGACGGTTTCTTGAGGTCCAGGCCTTGGGACTTCCTAACGCGCTCGAGGGGCGCCGTAGCGCCCCTCGAGCCGGCTGTGGGAACAAGTCCCGCAGCCATCGTTATCTGCTGAAAAAGGCTCGGCTTCCGGACTGCTTCGAGCGGGACCAACTCCCGACCGGAGACACCGAGGGTGTCTGGATGGATATCACCAGGTGGTCCAGCGTGCCGCCTAGCGGCCAGCCACCTCCAGGGTCCCGCAAGGTTGACTACTCATGAATTGGACCACCTCCCTTCTCTGGTGGCCCCTAATGTATCGGCACTCGGCAGAGCGCGGGTGCACCCCGCTAGCCGAAGGGCCACCAGGCACGCTTGCGGCTCGCCGACCTGCGGCTGGGCTCGAGATGGCGTGACAGCTTCGGCCCGGGATGAGGGAGGTCGCTCGTCAGCTCGTAGAGGTCGACGAGGGTCTCGGCCGCGAAGACGAGATCGAGCCGGCGCTGCAGCTCCTCGAGGCTGAGACGGCCCTCGGCGAAGTGCTCGTGCAGTTCGGCCGCAAAGCGGTCCCTGTCTTCATCCGAGGCCCGCGGCCCACTTGGCCGGCTGCCCTCCGCGCCTGCGCCCACGCGCGCGGACTTTACTCTGTCTCCAGATCTTGTCTGCTCCGGCGACGCCCCGCCGCCCGAGCAGTACGGCACAGGAGGCCCCGCCATGCACTACGAGGACGAACAGGTCGAGATCCACAAGCTCGTCGTCGGCCCCATCGACAACAACGTCTTCGTTCTGCGTTGCCGCCAGACCGGCGAGGCATTGCTCGTCGACGCTGCGAACGAGCACGAGCAGCTTCTCGAGCTATGCCAGCGCCTCGGGGTGCGCAAGGTCGTCGAGACCCACGGCCACTGGGACCACATCCAGGCCGTGCCCCAGCTTCGCGAGGCCGGTTACCAGGTGGCGGTGCGTGCAGAGGACGCCGCCATGTTGCCCTCCTACGATCTTCTCCTCGAAGACGACGACCTGCTCGAGGTCGGCCGCCTGCGTCTTAGGACCATCCACACGCCCGGCCACACGCCCGGCTCGATCTGCTTTCTCGTCGAAGGATCGCCGGTGCTGCTCTCGGGCGACACGCTTTTCCCCGGCGGCCCCGGCAACACCGCCACTGAGCTGGGTGACTTCCCGACCATCATCAGCTCGATCGAGCGGCGCCTGTTCGCCCCGCTCAAGCCAGAGACCATCGTGATGCCGGGCCACGGCCTCGACACCACGATCGGCGCAGAGCGCCCCCACCTCGACGAATGGATCGCCCGTGGCTGGTAGATATTTTCCCCTACGGACGTAGTGGTAATCTGCTGGCGGGTCTAACATGGAGCATGTGCCCGAACTGACAGCGACCGCCGAGGCAGAGCGCGTCATGGCAGAGCGCGACGGCGCCGAAGTGCTGAGCGTCGAGGACTTGCACGTCGCTGTCGAGAGCCACGAGATCCTCCGCGGTGTGGATCTCGTCGTGCGGCGGGGCGAGCTGCACGCGCTCATGGGCCCCAACGGCTCGGGCAAGTCGACCTTCGCCAACACCCTCGCCGGGAACCCCGGCTATCACGTCACCACTGGCCGGATCGTCTTTCAGGGCGCCGAGGTCACGAGCTGGGCGCCCGATGCCCGGGCGCGGGCGGGAATGTTCCTCGCCTTCCAGTACCCCGAGGAGATACCCGGGGTGTCGGTCTCCCAGTTCCTTCGCCAGGCGGTCTCTGCCCGACGCGGGACCGAGATCTCGGTGCTCGAGGTCCGCGTGGCGCTGATGGAGTGGATGCAGCGCCTCGACATGGACCCCTCCTTCGCGAGCCGCTATCTGAACGAGGGGTTCTCGGGGGGCGAGAAAAAGCGCAACGAGATCCTCCAGATGGCCATGTTGGAGCCCAACCTCGCGATCTTGGACGAGACCGACTCCGGCCTCGACGTCGACGCGCTGCGCATCGTCGCCCGGGGCATCGAGGAGGTCCGCCGCGTCCGGCCCGGGATCGGCATCCTCCTCGTGACGCATTACCGGAGGATCCTCGAAGAGCTCCAGCCCGACCGCGTGCACGTCATGGTGGAGGGGCGCATCGTCGAGAGCGGGGACGCGGATCTCGCCGAGCGCCTCGACCGCGATGGCTACGAGGGGCTGGCATCGTGACCTCGACAGTCGCCGCCAACCCGCTCGACATCACCACGCTGCGCAAGGACTTCCCGCTCTTAGAGCAGCTCTCGCACGGAAAGCGCCTCGTCTACCTCGACTCGGCCGCCTCGTCCCAGCGCCCCCGCGCGGTCCTCGAGGCCATGGACCGCTACTACGAGACCACGCACGCGAACGTGCACCGCGGCGTCTACGAGATCGCCGAGGAGGCGACACGCCAGTTCGAGGCCGCCCGCCACGCCGTCGGCCGTTTCATAGGCGCCCCCCGCCCGAGCACCGAGATCGTCTTCGCGAAGAACGCCACCGAGGCCTTGAACCTCGTCGCCCACTCCTACGGCCGCCATCTCCTCCCTGACGGAAAGGCGATCCTGCTCACCGAGCTCGAGCACCACGCCAACCTCGTGCCCTGGCTCATGCTCGCGGCCGAGCGCGGGATCGAGCTGCGCTACATCCCCGTCGGCGAGGACTACCGGCTCGACCTATCCGACCTCGACCGGCTCATGGACGGCGTGGGCCTCGTCGGCGTCTCGTGCATGTCGAACGTCCTCGGCACGATCATCGACCTCGGTCCGATCGTCGCCGCCGCCCACGCGACCGGCGCTGTCGTCGTCGCCGACGGCTCGCAGCTGGTCCCGCATCGCAGCGTGGACGTGGGCTCGCTCGGAGTCGACTTCCTCGCTTTCACCGGCCACAAGATGCTCGGGCCGACGGGCATCGGGGTTCTCTTTGGGCGCGAAGAGCTGCTCGAGAAGATGCCACCGTTCCTCGGGGGCGGCGAGATGATCCGCGACGTGCGCCTCGACGGCTTCATCCCGAACGACCTGCCCTGGAAGTTCGAAGCGGGCACGCCGCCGATCGCCGAGGCGGTCGGCTTGCATGCCGCGATCGGTTTCCTTCAGGCCGTCGGGATGGAGCGGATCGCCGCGCACGAGACCGAGCTCACCGCACGCGCCATCGAGCTGCTCATGGACCGCCACGGCAAGGACCTGCGAATCTTCGGGCCGCCCGCCGACCCGACCATCCGTGGCGGGGTGCTCTCCCTGGGCTTTCGTGACATCCACGCCCACGACCTCGCCCAGGTCCTAGACGCCGAGGGGATCTGCGTGAGGGCCGGGCACCACTGCGCGAAGCCGCTCATGCGCTGTCTCGGCGTCACGGCCACGGCGCGGGCCTCGTTCTACCTCTACAACGGTGAGGATGACGTCGCCGCGCTTTCGGACGCGCTCGACGTAGCAGCAGCCTTCTTTGGCTGAGACACGCAAACTGACATAGGAGCCACGACACCGCTATGGCCGGCCTCGAAGACCTTTACCGCGAGATAATCCTCGACCACTACCGCTCGCCCCGGAACCGGGGTGAGCTCCCTGTCCCGCCCGCACACCGCGTGGAAGGCTTCAACCCGCTTTGTGGCGACGAGGTCGTCATCTACCTCGATGTCAACGACGGCATCGTCACTGACCTGCGCATCTCCGGGCAGGGCTGCTCTATCAGCCAGTCGTCGGCATCGATGATGTCGGCGACAGTGAAGGGAAAGCCCGTCGAAGAAACACGCACCTTGATCCGCTCGTTCAAGGCGATGATGTCGATCCACGAGCACTCCCTCGGCGGCGACGAGGCCGACGAGGCCGAGCCGGTGAACCCCGAAGACCTAGGTGAGCTGGCCGCCCTCCAGGGCGTGGTGAAGTTCCCGGTCCGCATCAAGTGCGCGACCCTCTCGTGGAACGCGCTTGCCCAGGGCCTCGACGAGATCGCAGCCGGGGTGCCCTCGGGCGGCTGAGCCGGCTTCGCCGTCACGAGAGGTGGCGGGCTACTGGTCCGCGAGGCGAAAGGCGAGCTCGGTCCGCCAGTGGTCCATGTCGTGTCTCGGGTCGAACTCGTAGATCTCGAGGCGGGCGGCCCACCTCGGGCCGTCGGCCTTCTCGGTTACGTCCCAGCTGAGTCCTTGGCCCGCCGCCCAGTCGAGCAAGCCCGCCGTGGCGTCGCCCAAGCCCGTCGGAGGACCGGTGTGCGACAACCTCGCGTACCTGCCACCGGGCAAGACCGCGGCCAGGACACGCCCGTCACCCGCCACGATCTCGGCGATCGGGACTCCCACCTCGACCTCCAGGGCCCGTTCCATCTCGACGAGGTTGTACTTGAAGAACGAAGGACCGACCGGCGAGACGCCGCGCGCCTCCAGCCACTCGAGAACCTGCGGGTAAAGCTGGCAGGACGTCACCGATCTCGAACATGGTGAGGCACGCCTTGATCGCGACATAGGGCTGATCGGGGCGTCGGACGATTTCGGGCACTTCGGGCATCTGGCCTCCTTGGCAGCAGAGATCGCTCCTAAGGACGGCGCGCAACCCGAGATGTCATCGATCACAGGGCGATCCGACCGCCGTGACAGTTTGGCACGCACGGCATCGCCCGAACCTCGAGGTTACGACCCGGGTCTGGCCTGAGGGCCGGACACCGAGCGGAGGTCCCAGGGACACTCCTCGGGCACGCACGAATGTCCTCCGGTAGCTTTATGCGTCGAGCCATCCAATGACGGAGGGGGACATGCCGGGATTTGTGCAGATCATGGAGCTCAAGACCTCGCGGATCGAAGAGATCGAGGCGCTTGTGAGAGATACCTACGATGAGCTCGGCAGCCGGCTGCTCGCCAGCAGATCGATCCAGGCCGCTGACAGGGACCGGGTCGGGCATTACTTCGCCATCATCGAGTTCGACTCCTACGAGGTCGCGATGAACAACTCGAACGACCCCGCCGTGGGCGAGTTCGCCAAGCGGCTGGGCGAGTTGCTCGACGAGCCGCCGAAGTTCTACAACCTCGACGTCCTGCAGACCATCAACCGCTAGCAGTTTCCGGCAAGAACACCGCGGTGGTCAGCCGGTGCGGTCGCCTGCGAGTGACACCGGCTGGCTCGGGTATCGATGGCGGAGGGCGGCGACGCGACCGCGTTCGATGTGGCGTTCTGCGGGCTTAAGAAGCACGCGACAGGGACGGAGTCCTCGTACCCCGGAGGCCGACGTGCAGGCCCGCTACTGAGCCGCGCGGGAAATGGTGCGCCCTGAAGCTCGTGCCCGCGAGCCGAAGCCCGGCGACGCAGTGCGAGCTTTCAGTTCTCCTGATCACTCCGAAGTAGATCCCGGGCGCCCTGTCCAGATTGCCGGCGACAGCCGCGGTCTGTGGCTTCGCCTGGGCGACGACGATCCAGCAGTCCCTCGTGCCGGGCACGAAGGCAGTCATGACGAGCCAGTCCGTCGGACCGGAAGAGGCGATCGAGATGACATTTGGCTTGGTTGATGCGCTCTGCACGAACTTCAGGGCCACGTCGATGCCCGTGATGCTCGAGACGCCCGAGCCGCCCCCGTAGATCCCGCCAAAGGATCCCTTTGTGGCCCTCCAGTAGACATTGGCACCTGAAAGGCCAGTCTCCAAGTTGGCCTGTGCACCTGTGTTGGTCGGGGTACTGGTCTCCGACACGAAGGCCGGGATGGCGATCGCGCACGCGATGACAACGAGCACAAGAGCGACGAGCAGGTCGACGATGGCCAAGCCCGCCTCGCCGGCCTCTTTGCAGCGGAGGCCTCGCCATCGGGGCTTCTCGGGCAAAGCTGACATGAGACATACCTCTCGGCCGAGTATCGATCCGCCCCGCGCCGCACAAGGCACCGAAACGCCGCCCCACATCTTGGCAGGCTCGGGGCTGTGGCGGCATCTCGCGGTGGGCTTGCTTACGACGGCTCCGGGTCCGGCGGGACGAGCCGCGCCTCAGCTCTCTGCCATCGCGTGGGCGTGGTCGGCGTCAAGAGCGGACTCACACCGACTCTGGGCGCTCGGGCCGCCCAGGTCGACATAGCGCTTTCCGCGGAACCAGGAGGCCACGGCTGCGATCAGGCAGGCCCCGATCGAGAACGCGAATGCCTCGTGCAGTCCGGAGTGGAACGGGGCCGCGATCAGGCTCGGGAAGAAGCTGTGCCCGAGGAGAGCAGACCTCTGCTGTGAGCTGATGTTCGCGAGGGCGCGGGCGCCGACAAGGTGTTGGACCGGGTTGTAGCCGAGGAAGGCGGCGAACAGCGTCGAGACCGGCGGCAGGCTCGCGGCCCGCGAGGCGACGGCGGCTGCGACGCCGTGAGCGGTCAGGCCCCTGTACAGGCTCGTCGAGAGCGCGGAGGAGAGCCCGACGATCATGAGGGTGAAGAACACCCCGATCGAGAGCACCTGGGCAGAGCTCTGGAACGTGGCGTTCATCCCACCCCCCACCCCGCGTTCGCTGGCCGGGAGGCTGTTCATCACCCCGGCCCGGTTCGGGGCCGCGAACGCGCCCATAGCGAGGCCGTTCATCAACAAGAGCGCCACGAAAGCGGGATAGCGAAATTGACGGGGAGCAGCTCCAACAAGACGAAGCTCAGCGCCGCCGCGACCATGCCGCCCGTCGCGAACGGACGCGACCCGAAACGGTCCGACAAGATCCCCGAAGCTGGCCCGGCGAGGAGGAACCCGGCCGTCAACGGCAGCATGTAGATGCCCGCCCATAGCGGCGTGTTGGAAAACGAGTAGCCGTGCTGGGGCAGCCAGATCCCCTGCAGCCAGATGATCAGCATGAACATGAGGCCGCCACGGCCGAGCGCCGAGAGGAAGCTCGAGAGCGTGCCGGCGGAAAAGGCGCGGATCTTGAACAGCCGCAGGCGGAACATCGGGTTCGGCACCTTTGTCTCGATGAACAAAAAGGCGACAAGGAGTAGGACGCCGGCGCCGAGCTCGCCGATCACCGTCGGGTTCGTCCAGCCCATGGTGTCGTGCCCGTAGGGCTCGATCCCATAGGTGATGCCGATCATGACAAGGGTGAGCCCGACGGCGAATGTGGCATTGCCGAGCCAGTCCACCCGCGCCCGGCGTCGGATGCCCCTGTCCTCCAGCTTCAGGTACGCCCAGACGGTCCCGAATGCACCGAAGGGCACCGAGACGAGGAAGATGAGCCGCCAGTCGATGGGGGCCAGCAGGCCCCCCACGACGAGGCCGATGAATGACCCGCTAATGCCGGCGACGTTGTTGATCCCGAGGGCAAGGCCGCGCTGGTTCTCGGGGAAGGCGTCGGTCAAGATCGCGGCGGAGTTCGCCACCAAAAAGGCGGCGCCGATCCCCTGCATGACACGGAAGCCGACGAGATAGAGCGCCCCGGCCCGGCCGGTGAGCCAGTCGACGGTCAATATGAGCGAGGCGAGGGTGTAGACGGCAAAGCCGAGGTTGTACATCCTCACGCGGCCGAACATGTCGCCGAGCCGGCCGAGGCTCACGACGAGCACGCTGCTCACGATGAGGAAGCTCAGGATCATCCAGAGCAGGTAGAAGCTGTTGCCTGGCTGAAGAGGGCCGAGATGGATGCCGCGGAAGATGTCCGGCATCGCGATCAGCATGATGGAGGCGTCGAGAGTCGCCATGAGCACGCCGAGGGTCGTATTCGAAAGCGCCACCCACTTGTAGCGGTCGCGCTGTGCGCTCGTGCGAGCCGGACTTGCCTGGTCTATGGCTGCGAGCTCCCCCCTGCGCACTCAGGCCGACCTTAACGGGACGGGCACGGTCCCCGGGCACCGACGGTGGACTATCTTGAGCCTGGTCCAAGGCCGAGAGCCCAGCCGGACGGCGGCAGTGTCCCCCGACGGCGAAAGAGCCTGTGACGCGCGAGGCGGAGGCTCTGAGGTGGACCCTGGCGACGCGAACGACGCCGGCAGCCCGGGTCCGGACTCTGAAGAGGACCACCGGGATCTCCCGCGATCGGAACGGTTCAGCCCACACAGCGGCGACGGGCTCACGGCGGGCTGGAGAGTTTCCATTGTGGCGTTCTTCGTCCTCGAATACAGCCTCCTTTGGGCGTAGTGTTCGGCTTCTGGCTGGCATTCGTGACGACCGTTGGGAACGCCGCGCTGTTCCTCCTCGTGCTCCGCGTGGACGGATGGATCGCGGCCAAGCTGGACCCTTTCAAGGCGACGGCCCCGGGTGACCGTGTCCCCCCGATCGAGCTGCCACCGAAATTGCCGCCCTTTCCCGAGGAGATATCGCGCCCGGCCGGGCCCGACTTCTGGCACGACCCGTGGTCGGACCACTTCCACGGCCGCGCCTCGTCCGATCACGTCCCAGGTTCCAGATAACCCCGCGCCGCGACAGCGAGGGATCAATACCCTACGACGAGCCCCTCGAGGTCAGGGCTGAGCACGAGGGCGCGGCCTGCAACTGCGAGCGAGTCGAGCGACGCCTCACCGGCCTCGCGCACGCGTCCGGCGTCGAGCGGGCCGTCACAGATGGCGAGCAAGCTCGGCCCGGCGCCGGACCAGCACGACGCGAGCGCTCCTGCCTTGGTGAGCCGGGCCAGCAGCTCGGGGGCCTCTGGGAACAGCCTCGAGCGCTGGGACTGGTGGAGCCTGTCGTCACCGGCCTCGGGAACGAGCAGGCTCCGATCGGCGAGCCCGGCCAGGAGCAGGCCCATGCGGGACAGGTTGAAGACGGCGTCACCTCTTGTCACCTCGGACGCGAGCACGCCGCGGGCCTCGCCGGTCGCAATCTCGCGTTCGGGGACGATGGCCACAAAGCAGAGCCCCGGGTCGAGGGGGAAGCTGCGCACGACCGGGCCGGCATCCAATACCGCCGCGGAGATGAGCCCACCGCGCACCGATGCGGCGGCGTTCTCAGGGTGGCCCTCGAAACCGGCGGCGAGTTTGAACGGGTCGGGCGAGCCCGCGGCTGCCGCCACCGCGACGGCCAAGGCGGCCGATGACCCGAGCCCTCGCCGCAGCGGGATCTCGGAGCGGACGCTGATCGAGAAGCGGTTGTGGCCACACACGGCCGAGGCCACCTTGGCGGCGAGGTGCTGCTCGTCACAGGCGATGGCAGACCCCTCCCCCTCGCTCGAGAGCGCGAACCGCTCCGCGGGGACGATCTCGACCTCCACATACAGCGAGAGGGCCAGCGCCAGGACGTCAAAACCTGGGCCGAGGTTGGCCGAAGAGGCCGGGGCTCGGGCGCGCAACGCTATGCCTGGCTGCTGGAGGCGACCGTGGTCGAGCTGGTAGTGGCTGCAGGAGACCACCCGAGGGGGGCCGAGGGCAAAAAGCCGTTCAGCCTGCCTGGCGCGACCTGCTCGATGCCGGCGGGAGTCGAGACCTCGACGTCCGCCATCTTGGTCCCGGGGCCCCACCCGCGTCCGGCGCCGGGCTTGGTGGGGATGGAAGCCTTGACGAAGGTCGTCACGTAAAGGCCCGGCCAGCCCACGACCGTCATGGAAACCGGGATGACGAGCTTCGGCTGCTTGGAGGTCCAGCCGGCGACGACGCTCGCCACGGGCGCGTGCGCAGGCAGGATCTCGTGCACCCCGAGATCCGACGTGGCGGCGTCGAGCAGCTGCAGGCCGATGTCCCCTGCCCCTTGCAGGCTCGAGGGCTGGCTCAAGGTGGAGGCGACGACGAGCACAATGCGGTCGCCGACCTTGCGCCTGGCCGCGATCACAAGGCAGATCTGCGCGGCGTCGGTGAAGCCGGACTTGAGGCCGATGACTCCGTCCTCGCCCACGACTGGGTTGTAGTTGGGGGCCAGTCCCTCGACGGGAAAGCGCATGCCGGGGTGGTCCTCGATGGAGATCATGCCCGGGACCGTCATCGCGTACGAGCCGAGTATCGCCTGGTCGAGCGCGGTGGAGCGCGAACCTGGGTTCACGCCGCTCGCGTCCGCGTAGTGCGTCTGGCGCAGGCCCAATGAGGTGGCCATGGCGTTCATCTTCCTCACGAAGGCCGTGACGCTCCCCGCGTCCCAGCGGGCGAGGTAGTCGGCGATGTTGCAAGCCGACGGGATCATGAGCGCCTCGAGCAGCTGGCGCTCGGTGAGGCGCTCGCCCGCCACCACCTCGAGGGCCGACTCACCGTTCGCCACGGCCTCGATCCACTCCTCGTGGTCCGCCGCGGTCATGGTGAAGATCGGCCCCGACCCGTCTCCGAGGGGATGGTCGCGCAGCACGATGACCGCGGTCATGACCTTGGTCACGCTCGCGATCGGCACGGAGGGCTCGTCCGGTGTCGCCCCGAGCAGGCCGACGCCGCGCACGTAGACCGCTGACTGGCCCGTGGAGGGGAACGGCAATGACGCGACGGCGCCGGGGATCCTCGTCGTCGCCGGCACGAGCGGGACGAGCGAAGGCAACGGGACGTGGATCGGTCGCAGCTCGCCGCTGGAGGCGCCGAGCGCACCTGAGCCGGGAGTGCTGACCAGCCAGCCGAAGCCAGACACGACCGCGGCGAGACAGGCCAGCACGACGAGGCGCCGACGCCAGAAGATGCGGCGCTGGGCCTTGGCAGCCGACCGCTTCGGCCTCGCGTAGGGCCACACGGCGACCTCACTGTCGAGCGCGGCCGCGAGGGACGACAGGGACGTCGAGGCGACCCTGCTGGTTCTCATCGCGCTGTCCCCGCCGCCTGGCCGGCCCGCGGCGCTACAGCTCGTCCAGCTCCTCGGCTGTCATCAGGACGGCACGTGGCTTGGAGCCTTCGGACGGGCCGACAACGCCGCGCCTCTCGAGAAGGTCCATGAGCCGACCGGCCCGAGCGAAGCCGACTCGGAGCTTGCGCTGGAGCATGGACGTCGAGCCTAGTTGGTGCCGGACCACCAACTCCATTGCTTGGGCCAGGTACTCGTCGTCGTCGTCCTCCACCCCCCTGCCACGACCGCTGGCGGCGTCCTCGCCTTCGACGCCTTCGACATAGCGCGGGCCGCTCTGGCGCCTCCAGTGGGCGACGACGGCGCGGACCTCGTCCTCGCCGACCCAGGGACCCTGGATGCGGCGCGGGACGCTGGAAGATGCGGTGAGCAGGAGCAGGTCACCGCGCCCGACCAGCCGCTCGGCGCCCGGCTGGTCCAAGATGACGCGGCTGTCGGCGAGCGACGACACCGAAAAGGCGAGGCGCGACGGGATGTTCGCCTTTATGACGCCGGTGATCACGTCCACCGAGGGACGTTGGGTCGCGATTACGAGGTGGATCCCGACGGCACGGGCCATCTGCGCGATCCGGCAGATCGACTCCTCCACGTCGCGGGCCGCGACCATCATGAGGTCGTTCAACTCGTCGACGACGATGAGGATGTAGGGCAGGCGGACATGACGCCCTCCAGGGCCGAGGTCGCGGCCCGTCTCGCTCACGCCGGCCACGACGGCACCGGAGACCTCGTAGTCGGGGGGCCAGAGCTCGTCCGCGTCCTCGTCGTCCGGCAACGCGAAGCCGTCAATCGCGGCGCCGGCCGGCGTCCCGCCCTTTTCGCTGAGCACCGGCGCGTGTTCCTCGGGCGAATCTTCGAGAGCCGGCGGCACCGTCTCGGTGGGCGTGCCGGGCTCGATATCGACGCTGCGGCCCCCGTCTAGCTCCCCGCGATCGACCGCGGCGTTGTAGCCAGTGATGTCGCGCATGCCGCACTCGGCGAGAAGGTCGTAGCGGCGCTCCATCTCTGTGACCGCCCACGAGAGGGCGTTGGCAGCCCGCTTCGGGTTAACCACGACCTGAGTGAGCAGATGCGGGAGCCCGTTGTAATGGCCGAGCTCGACACGCTTCGGGTCCACGAGGATGAGGCGGGCCTCGTCCGGCGTGGACTTCATGAGGATCGAGGTGATGACCGAGTTGATGCACGACGACTTGCCGGCCCCGGTCGCCCCTGCGATCAAAAGGTGCGGCATCTCGGCGAGGTTCACCATCACCGCCCGCCCGGCGATGTCGCGCCCGAGGGCGACCTCGAGCGGATGGCGCGAGCGCTGCGCCTCGAGCGACTGCAGCACGCTGCCGAGGGTGACGAGCTGGCGGTCGCGGTTCGGCACCTCGACGCCGATGGCGGAGCGGCCCGGAATCGGAGCGAGGATGCGCACGTCCGGTGACGCCATCGCATAGGCGATGTCCTTCGCGAGCGTCGTCACACGGGCGACTTTGACCCCTGCGCCGAGCTCGAGCTCGAAGCGGGTCACGGTCGGCCCGACCGTGTAGCCGACGAGGTGGGTCTCGACGCCGTGGGCGGCAAGGGCACGTTCGAGGACCCGGCCACGCTCCTCTATAACCTTGCGGTCGAGCTCCTGCTCCTTGGACTTCTTCAACAGCTTCAAAGCCGGAAGCTTCCAGGAGGTGTTCGTGGTCCCGACCGGCAGCGCGAGCTGTTCAGGCTTGCCCACAGCCGTCGCCGCGCGGAGCACGTCCTCATCGGACGTCTCCGCGCCGGCGACCGTGGCGTCTGCCGATCCCACGCGAAGATCTGTTGGCTCCAGCTCGTGAGCATCCCCGCCGACACCGGCCCGGTCCCGCTCCGGCCCTCCGGGGAGGACCGAGACGTGCCCGGTCCCAGGCGCGACGCCGCCTGTGTTGCCAGGCCAGGCCCCGAAGCCGTCGGGGCCGCCCTCGGGCTCGAGTTGAGCGACCCGCCGGGCGAGCTTGTCGTCTGGCTGGACGCGCATCGAGGCGGCCCAGTCCGAGACCAACCTCCCGCTCCAGCGCCCGGCGAGCGCGAGCCCACTTCCACAAAGCCTTACCGCGGCCAGCAGGGGCATGCCCATGAGCCCGCACATCGCCGCGAGGCCGACCGCTGCGAGCACGACGCAGGCCCCGGCGACGCCGATGAGGTGCGAGAGCCCACCGCCCACGGCGGCGCCGACGATTCCGCCCGCTCCACCGAGCCGCTCGGCGGCCGCCGCCAGCGAAGGTGAGCCACCGGCGAGGTCCGCCAGGCCGGCGGAGACGACGAGGAGGAGCACGAAGGCCGTGAGCACGCCGACGAGGCCCCTGCGGGCGCGTCCGGCGAGGAGTATCACGCCTCCGACGACGAGGGACGCCGGCGCCACGTCTGCCCCCCAGCCGAGCGCTCGGGATGCCTCCTTGCGAAGGAGGTGGCCGGCCGGACCGAGCACGTTGAAGTGGATGGCGAGGCCGGCGAGGACCCCGACGAGCAGGAGCGCCCAGCCCCAGGCGTCCTCCGAGGGCGCCGCCAGCAGCGCCGCGAGGCGCCCGAGACCGCGACCGATCGGCGTCGTCTTGTGCTTGGCCGAGCGCGAGTGGCCCCTGTGCCTTCGCGCGGGCGGGACGGACGCGCGAAGCGGCCTCACCGTCGATTTCGACGATGTGGCACCCCGGGCCGGGCGGCCGGGCTTCCCCCTGGTGGGAGCGCCCCGGGAAGGACCGGATTGACTGGAGACGACACGTCTAGACACTGCCACGATGGGCACAACGCTAACACCAGCCACTTGCGCTGACTGGGACCTCAGGCGCTTTTGGGAGGGCTGCTCAGGCCTCGAGCACGACCGGGACGATCATCGGCCGACGCCGCGTGCGGTCGCTCACGATGCGCCCGACCGTACGGCGCATCACCCGGCGCAGGGCGTCGGGGTCCATGCCCCCCTCCGTCACGGCCGCGTCGATGGCCTTCACGAGCGCCGAACGCAGCTCGTCGACGACCGGCTCCGCCCCGGGCTCGTCGAGAAAGCCGCGGCTCACTATCTCGGGGGCGCCCACGATCTCGCCGGAACGGCCGTCGACTGTCACAACCGCGACGACGACGCCCTCTTCGGCGAGCACGCGCCTGTCGCGCAGCACCCCGACTCCGACGTCGCCGACGATGCCGTCGACGAACACGTGCGCCGCGGAGACCTCCCCGGCGAAGTCGATCCCCTCGTCGCCGAGCTGGACGACGTCGCCGTCCTCGCAGATGAGGACCTCGTCGGCGGAGACGCCCATCTCGATCGCGAGGCGGGAGTGGCGCACGAGCATGCGGTACTCGCCGTGCACGGGCACGAAGCTTCGCGGGCGGGCGATGCTGAGCAGCGTGGCGAGCTCGCCCTGATGAGCGTGCCCGCTCTCGTGCACGTGGGCGACGCCGGCATGGATGACCTCGGCGCCCCGGCGGGCGAGGCCGTCCATGACCTTGGCGACGGCCCACTCGTTGCCGGGGATGGCGTGCGAGCTCAAGACGACGACGTCGCCCTCTTCGATGTGCAGCCAGCGGCTCTCACCGGCCGCCATCTGGGCGAGGGCGGACATCGGCTCGCCTTGGGACCCGGTCGAGATGACGCAGATCTCGCCCGGGTCGTGGTCGCCGATCGTCTCGATGTCGGCGAAGGACTTGTCCGGGATCGTGAGCATGCCGAGGTCGCGGGCGATGCCGACGTTCTTGACCATCGAGCGCCCGAGGAGGGCCACCTTGCGGCCGCTGGCGATGGCGGCATCGGAGAGCTGCTGGATTCGGTGCACGTGGCTCGCGAAACAGGCCACAACGATGCGCCGGCCGCGCTGGGCGATGAAGATCCGCCGCAGCGACTCGCCGACGCTGCTCTCGCTGCCGGTGTAGCCCGGGAGCTCGGCGTTCGTGGAGTCGGCGAGCAGGAGGCGGATGCCCTCGGTGGCCGCGATCTGGCCGATGCGGGTGAGGTCGGTGCGCCGCCCGTCAACGGGGGTGAGGTCCAGTTTGAAGTCGCCGCTGTGGAGCACGACGCCCTGGGCGGTATGGAAGGCAAGGGCGAAGCCGCTCGGCACCGAGTGCGTCACGGGGATGAACTCGACCTCGAAGGGCCCGATCTTGCGCCGCTCGCCGTCGCGCACGGGCACCAAGGTCGCCTTCTGGCCGAGGCCCGCCTCGTCGAGGCGGTTACGGGCGAAGCCCAGGGTCAGGCTCGAGCCGTAGACGGGGGCGTCCACGTCGCGCATGAGGTACGCAAGCGCACCCACGTGGTCCTCGTGGCCGTGGGTGAGGACGATCCCGTCGACGTCGCTGGCGCGCTCGCGAAGCAGGCTGAAATCCGGCAGGACGAGGTCGACCCCGGGCATCTCGGGGTTGGGGAACATGACGCCGCAGTCGAGCACGACGAGGCGGCCTTGCTGCTCTAGGACCGCGCAGTTGCGCCCGATCTCGCCGAGGCCGCCCAGAAAGGAGATCCGGACCGGCTCAGCCACGAACGCTCGCCGCCGTGATCGGGCCGAGGCGCGCGGCGCGCCAGGAGTCCAGGGCGGCGAGCATGTCGCGCGCCTTGGCCTCCAACCAGTCCGGCGCCGGCCCCATGGGGAGACGGCACTGCCCACCCGGCAGGCCCCTGGCGCGCAGCACGGCCTTGGTCGGGATGGGGTTGGGCGCGTCGTCGCTCGACTGGAACGAGACCGCGTCCATGATGGCGGCGTTCAGCTCGCGAGCCCCTTCGACGTCCCCGTCGAGGTAGCGGCGGATCATCTCGCCGAGCTCGGGACCGACCCAGTGCCCGGCGACGCTGATCACGCCGACCGCGCCCACGGCCAACAGGGGCAAGGTGAGCGAGTCGTCACCGCTGTAGCACTCAAAGCCCGCCCCGGCCCTGGCGATGAGCCGGGCCGCCCCGGCGGGATCGGCAGAGGCGTCCTTCACCCCGACGATGTTGGGGCACTCGGCCACGAGCCGGAGCATCGTGTCGAGCGCGACCTTGCGCCCGGTGCGGACCGGGATGTCGTAGACGATGACCGGGAGCCTCGTCGCGGCGGCGACGGCGGCGAAGTGCGCCGCGATGCCGGCCTGCGACGGTCGGTTGTAATAGGGCGTGACGGCGAGGATGCCGGCTGCCCCAAGCTCGGTCGCCACTTTGGTGAGGCCCACCGAATGCGCCGTGTCGTTGGTTCCCGAGCCCGCGATCACGGGCACGGTCACCGCGTGCGACACGGCCGCCCAGAGCTCGGTTCGCTCCGTGTCGCTCAGCGTCGGGCCCTCCCCCGTCGTGCCCGTCACGACGAGCCCGTCGCTTCCCTCGGAGGCGAGATGGCGCGCGAGCGTCACGGCACCGTCGATGTCGAGGCGCCCGTCCTCATCGAACGGGGTCGCCATCGCGGTCACCATTGCGCCGAAGCGCCCGGCACGAGAAGCCGCCGTCATGTTTGCCGGGGCCCTATCACGAATCGAAAGTTAGCAGCAGAGCCTCGAAAGCGGCGGGGGAAGCACTCTCCGGCCCCGGCACGGGCGACCGGGGCGATGCCCCGCCGCCGCGTTGGAGCGTTCCTCAGAGCCCGAGCAGGCCCGCGAGACCGACTGTCAGCCCCTCGAGGGAGGCCACGCGCCGTACTGCGAGCAGCACTCCGGGCATGAAGCTCACCCTGTCGAGCGAGTCGTGGCGGATCGACAGCGTCTCGCCGGTGAGGCCCAAGAGCACCTCCTGGTGGGCGACGAGGCCGGGCAGGCGCACCGAGTGGACATGGAGGCCTCCCTCGGCCGCTCCGCCCCGCGCCCCGGCGACGACTTGCTTCTCGGTCGGGTCGGCGGCCCACGCTCCCGCACCGGCGCCGTCCCGGGCGGCCTGCATCCTCCGGATCGTCTCGAGCGAGGTCCCAGACGGAGCGTCGCGCTTGTGGTCGTGGTGGAGCTCGATGACCTCGGCCCCGAGGACCCACGGCGCGCAGAGCTCGGCACAGCGCATCATCAAGGCCGCCCCGATGGAGAAGTTAGGGGCCAGGACGGCATGGGCGCTGGCGGAGAACCACTGCCTCATCGCCTCGATATCGGCCTCGTCAAAGCCGGTGGTCCCACAAACGACGTGAAGGCCGTGCTCAGCGCACCAGGCGAGGTTGGCGCGGGCCGCCTTGGCAACCGTGAAATCGACGACCACCTCTGCCCCGGCCGCGCCTAGCGCATCAGGCGAGGACGCGATCTCGAGACCGCTCCCGCGAAGCGAGGCGACCTCGTCTAAGGGCCGGCCGGCGGCGGCAGGGTCGACGGCGCCGACGAGCTCGAGGTCGGTCGCCTCGAGCACGGCCGCGCAGACGGCGGCTCCCATGCGCCCGGCGGCGCCGAACACGCCGACGCGGGTCATGCGAAGTCCGACTTGGTGAAGGGCCCGACGACCGCGAGCGTCCGCTCTGCGCCGAGGACCCGTTCTGCCAGCTCCCTGACCTGCGCACCCGTCACGGCAGCCACCTTCTCGAGCAGCTCCTCGGTCGTGAGCACCGTGCCGAACAGCAGCTTGGCCGACCCGATGCGCGACATGCGCGAGCCCGAGTCCTCGAGAGACAAAAGCATGTCGGCACGCAGGTGGCCTCTCGCCACGTCCAGCTCGCGGGGTGTGATCCCCTCGGCCGCGAGCCGGTCGAGCTCGGCGTTCAGCAGGGCCAGCACCTCGTGCGCGTGCTCAGGGGCCGTGCCGACCGAGACCGCGAGTGTCCCGGCGTCGTCAAAGGCGCTGCGGTCCGACCCGATCGAATACGCGAGGCCCCGGGCCTCGCGGATCTCTTGGAAGAGCCTGCTGGACAGGCCCCCGCCGAGGACGTGGTTCAACACGGCGAGGGTGAAACGGTCCGGAGAGTGCCGGTCCGGGGCGCGTACCCCCAAGACAAGCTGTGCCTGCTCGGTCTCACGAGACTCGACGACGAGCGGGACGCTCGGAGCCGAGGGCGGCTTTCGGGCCGGCGCCTGGCCACCGACGCGGCCGACGAAGCGCTCTTCGATCCCGGCCGCGAGGCGGTCGTGGTCGAGGTCGCCAGCAGCGGCGATAACCATGTTGCCAGGCAGGTAGTGGGTCTCGAAAAACGAGCGGATCTCGGGGACGGTCACCTTCCCGACGACCTCGGGCTCGCCGAGGACCTCGCGCCCGAGGGGGTGGGCCGGGAACATCGCCGCCGCGAACAGCTCCTGGACCACGTCCGAGGGCTCGTCACGGTGCATGAGGACCTCTTCGAGGATCACCTGGCGCTCGGCGTCGACCTCCTCCGGCCTGAGCGCGGGCCGGCAGAGGATGTCGCAGAGTATGTCCAGCCCGAGCTCCACGTGCTCGGCCAGCGCCCGCACGTAAAAGGTCGTGTACTCCTTTGTCGTGTAGGCGTTCATGTCGCCCCCGACGGCGTCGACCTCCTCGGCGATCTCGCGGGCCGTGCGCTCGGGCGTGCCCTTGAACAAGAGGTGCTCGAGGAAATGCGAGATCCCCGACTGCTCCGGGGTCTCGTCGCGCGAACCCGTCCCGACCCAGACGCCCACGCACAGCGAGGCCACCTCGGGCATCGACTCGGTCACGAGCGCGATGCCGCTCCCGAGAGTCGTCGTCTCGATCACCGCGAGGCCGCTCGTCGCGCCGGTTCACCCATGAAGCTCAGCTCAGCGCCCCCCGGCGCCCCTGGGGCGCCGCCGGGCCGTGCCCGAGCCGCCACCACCGGGACCGCGCCGCCCTCCGCCGCCCTCGGAGCTGCGGCGTGGGCCGGCTGGCGCCGCGCCCGCGGCGAGATCGGCTGGGCCGAGGTCGCCGAAGGTCGACTCGAGCTCGGTCGCGAAGGCGTCCTCGAACGAGGACCGACGGCGCTGGGAGCCCGGCTCCTCGTCGCGCCCGCCGCTTGTACCGCGTGCCGGCGCGCCAGCGTGAGCGGAGCGACGGCCGCCACTGTCCGCCTCGGCGCCCCCGTCAGAGCCGGCATCGCCGGCGGGCGGGTCGCCTGCGAGCGAAAGCGAGACCTTGCCCTGCGGGTCGATCTCGTCTACGCGGACTTCGACCTCCTGGCCCAAGGTGACGACGTCCTCGACTCGCTCGACCCTGCGGCCCTGGCCAAGGCGCGAGATGTGGACCAGGCCGTCGCGCCCGGGCAAGATGTTTACGAAGGCTCCGAACTTGGTGATGTTGACGACCCTCCCGGAGTAGACGGCGCCCACCTCGGGGGTCGGCGGGTCCAAGATCAGCTCGATCCGCCGACGGGCCTCGTCGACCACCGAACGCTGCTTGGCACCGATGGTGACCGTGCCCACCTGTCCGTCGTCGTCGACGTTCACGTCCGCGCCGGTCTCCTGCTGGATCGCGTTGATCACCTTGCCCTTCGGGCCGATGACCTCGCCGATCTTGTCGATGGGGATCTCGAAGGTGACGATCTTCGGGGCGTTCTCGCCCACCTCGGAACGCGGCGAGGAGATCGCCGCGTTCATGACCTCGAGAACCTTGAGCCTTGCGTCACGGGCTTGGCTGAGGGCCTGTGCTAGCACCTCGGCCGGAATGCCGGCGATCTTGGTGTCGAGCTGCAGGGCCGTCACGACATCCGCGGTGCCGGCGACCTTGAAGTCCATGTCACCGAAGGCGTCCTCGGCGCCCAGGATGTCGGTCAGGGTCGTGTACTTGCCCTCGGCGAAAACGAGCCCCATGGCGATGCCGCCGACGGGCGCCTTGATCGGCACGCCCGCGTCCATAAGCGACAGCGAGGAGCCGCAGACAGATGCCATCGAGGTCGACCCGTTCGAGGAGAGCACGTCGGAGACGAGGCGTAGCACGTAGGGGAACTCGGTCTCCGGCGGCACGACCGGCAGGAGGGCCCGCTCTGCGAGCAGGCCGTGGCCGATCTCGCGACGCTTGGGACCGCGCATGAAGCCGGTCTCCCCGGTGGAGAACGGGGGGAAGTTGTAGTGGTGCATGTAGCGCTTGGTCTCGTCGATGCCGATCGTGTCGAGGAGCTGGTTCATGCGGGGCATGCCGAGCGTGCACACATTGAGGACCTGGGTGTCGCCGCGCTGGAACAACGCCGAGCCGTGCGCGGTCGGGAGCAGGCCGACCTCGGCCGAGAGCGGCCGGATGTCGGCCGGGCCACGCCCGTCGATGCGGATGCCCTCCTCGACGATGCGCTTGCGGACGATCTTTTTCGTGTAGGCGCGTGCGGCCGAGCGCAGCTCGCGCTCGCGCTCTTCGAACTCGGAGGAGAGCTCCTCGACGATGGCGTCGGTCGCCTCGTCTAAGGCGGCGTTGCGCTCCGACTTGCCCGTTAAGGCGTTCGCCGCCTGCAGGCGGTCGCCACCGACGGCGACGACACGATCGTAGACGTCCTCGCCGTAGTCGACGAAGAGGCTGAACTCGATCGTCTCTTTCTTCCCCGCCGTCGCGACGAGCTCGCGCTGCAGCTCGATCGACTCGCGTATCCAGGTCTTCGCGACCTCGAGGCCGTCGGCGATGACGGCTTCTGTGACCTTTGGAGCACCCTCGGCGAAGTACTCGAAAGCCTTCTCGGTGCCTCCGGCCTCGACCATGACGATCGCCACGTCGGCGCCCGGCTCGTCACCGAGCGCACGGCCGGCGACGACGAGCTCGAAGGTGGAGGCGTCGCCCTCCTGGTAGGTGGCGTGCGGGAGCCAGGTGCCGTCGGTCGAGTACGCGATGCGCACCGCGCCGATCGGCCCGTCGAAGGGGATGCCCGAGATCATGAGCGCGGCCGAGGCGGCGTTGATCGAGAGCACGTCGTGCGGGTTCGTCTGGTCGGCGCCGAGGATCGTGCCGACGATGTGGACCTCGTTGCGGAATCCCTCGGGGAACGAGGGCCTGAGCGGCCGGTCGATGAGGCGGGCGGTCAGGATCGCCTGGTCGGTCGCCCTGCCCTCCCGGCGAAAGAACGAGCCCGGGATCTTGCCCGCGGCGTACATCCGCTCCTCGATGTCGACGGTGAGAGGGAAGAAGTCGGTGCCCTCCCGCACCTTGCGGGCGGCCGTGGCGGTCGCGAGCACGATCGTGTCGCCGATACGGGCGACGACGGCCCCATCTGCCTGACCGGCGAGCTTGCCGGTCGAAAACGACAGGGTCCGGTCGGTCCCGCTTATCGGGCCCGACACGGTGATGGCATCAGCCATGACACTCCTATGTGATTGGGGTGCCTCGCTTGCCAGTTCCCAGTCGGCGTGCACCGGAGCGGGCCAACGGCACTCGGTCCCGGTATTCGGCGACTGGCAGCTGGCGCCCTGAGGCACCGCTTGTCTTATGACGGGCGGCTCAAGCCGAACAATGACTCCGGCGACCGCCCTATGTAAACCCCAAGACAGCGGGGCTGTCCTGGGGTGACCCGGTCCTTAGCGCCTGATCCCGAGCCGGGAGATCAGCGTCCGGTACCGCTCGACGTCGTTGTCCTTCACGTAGTCGAGAAGGCGACGGCGCCGGCCGATGAGCTTCATCAGCCCTCGCCGGGTGTGGTGGTCTCCCCGATGCATCTTTAGGTGGTCGGTGAGATGGTTGATACGTCCGGTGAGTAGTGCCACCTGCACCTCTGGTGAGCCGGTGTCGGTCTCGTGAAGGCGGTGCTCGGTGATCGTGGCCGTCTTGTCAGGCATGCGTGAGTGGCGTGCTTTCTTGCAGTGCCGGCCGGCCACGCCGACCAGGCGGGGAAGAGAACGGGTGATAAATCGCGGCGGTGGCTCAGACGCCACTCCGCGCCGACCTAGGACGGCGTCGTCAGGATAGCAGGTCATCTCCCCCGAGAAGCCACCGGGATCCGGCTCAGACGTTGCGCGGGGCGACCTCGAGACGGGTCCCCACGAGAGGATGTCCGGCGGCCCCGAGGGCCTCGGCGAGCACCTCGGGGCCGCTCGCCCGGATCAGGAAGCGGTCCTCGGCGAGGCCTCCCACCTCGAGCGTGCGGTCCCCGGCCCGAAGGCGCGCCGCGAACTCGGCCGCCCCCTCCCCACTCACGAGCGCGAGCGCGGTCGCGGGGGGAAGGCGCAGCAGGGCGCGGCGCGGCTGTTCGACGGCGACGAGCCGCCCCGGGTCCGCGTGGACGGCCGCGTCCAGGACCTCGTGGTCCGAAAGGCGGGTGCGCACCACCACGCGGCCGTCGCGTCGCCGGCCGCCGACAAGGCGCGAGGCGAGCGCCAAGAGGGCGAGAGCCTGCTCGGAGGCCCGGTAGCGGGGTGCGAGCAGCTCGTGGTCGAAGTCCAAGAACACCACCGCCGAGGCGGACGCGGCCCGGTGCAGCACCGCCTCGGTCCCGATGAGGACGCGAGCGCCCGGGAGGGCCTCGTCCCCGCTGCCGGCGCGACCGACCTCGGCCACCTCGAGGCTCGTCAGCGCGGCGAGGTCCTCGCGCGCCCGGGTGACTCCCGGCCGGACGATCCGCGGCCTCGTCGGCCCGCAGGTGCGACAGCACGCAGCGACCTCTAGCGAGCACCTCGGGCACGCGAGCACGGCCGGCGCGCCCGGGGCGGCGCGTTCGAGCTGGACAAGGGCACCGCCACAGGCCTCGCAGCGCAGCAGGCTCCGACAGCGCCCGCAGGCGAGGAGCCGGGCCCGACCCTTACGGTTCAGCACCGCCACGACCGGCCGGTCGGGCTCTGCGCTCGCGGCCTGTCTTATCGCCGAGGCGAGCCCGGTCGGGTAGCCGCCGGCGCGTGGGTCCTCGTCCCTGGCGTCAATGATCTCGACGGGGGCCCAGCCGGCGCGCTCGGCTGAACGCGACAAACTGACAAGGCGGCGGCCGGCCAGCAAGTCCAGGCTCGGGCAGGCGCTCACCAGCAGGCAAGGGACCCGTTCGCGCCGGGCTCGCTCGCTGGCGAGCACGACCGCCTCCCAGGTCGGCACGCGCTCTTCCTGGTAGGCGTCGGCGTGTGCATCGAGGACGACGATGCCACGCAGGGTGCGAAGCGGCGCGAGCACGCCCGAGCGGGTGCCGACGACGATCCGCCCGCCTGCCGCGGCCTCGCCCCAGGCCTCCGGCTGCAGGGCAACGCCATGACCCTGACGCTCGAGGCGCTGCGCGAGCGTCATGGCGTCGTTTCGCGAGGCGGCGAGGACGAGCATGTCCCCGGGCCGGGCCGCTGTCGCCGCTGCAGCCGCCAGCACGACCGCGAGCCTGGGGGCGGCGGGGGGCAGGCGCAGGACCGCCGACGGCGACGAGAGCGCTTCGGCAGTGGCCGCCGCGACCTCCTGGTCCGCAGCCGCCCCCGTGGGCTCTGGCGAGGCGGCCTGGGCCGGCTCCGGCGGCGGCAACACACGGACAAGGCGCGGGGGCGAGGCGGCCACGAGCAAGGGGCGGAGGCGGCCGGCGTAACGCCACGACGCCCACCGGGCGAGCTCGACGACATCGCGGGGCGGCCCGAGCGAGACGAACTCGCTCACGGGCCGAACGGCGATCCCGGCCGGGAGCTCGCTCCCCTCGGCGACCACCCAGCCACGCACGCGGCGGCCGTTGAGGACGACGCGCACGATGCACCCGAGAGCGACTCTTTCGGCGAGGTGGTCCGGCACCTCGTAGGCAAAGGCCCTGTCGATCCCGCTCACGTCCGGCAGGACCTCGACGACGGCGCTCATCTTCCTGCCCGGCGCCGAGGACGGCGCGACGGCGTCGGGTCCGGGCGGGGCTTCAGCTCCGGGCAGGGCGGACAGGCTAGAGCCCGACGGCGGTGCGAAGGTCCTCGAGGCGCGGCGTCGCCTCCCACGGGACCTCGCTGGCCGCGCGCCCGAAGTGGCCGTAGGCGGCGACGTGGCGGTAGATGGGCCGGCGCAGGTCGAGGTCGCGCACGATCGCGGCCGGGCGGAGGTCGAAGAGCTCGTCCACGGCCTTGGTGATGTGCTCGGGGGCCACGGTCTCGGTGCCGAATGTGTCGATCATCACCGAGACCGGGTGGGCGACGCCGATGGCGTACGCGATCTGGATCTCACAGCGCGAGGCGGCGCCGGAGGCGACGATGTGCTTTGCCACCCAACGGGCCGCGTATGCGCCGGAGCGGTCGACCTTCGAGGGGTCCTTGCCCGAGAAGGCGCCGCCGCCGTGGCGGGCCCAGCCGCCGTAGGTGTCGACGATGATCTTGCGCCCCGTGAGGCCGGTGTCTGCCTGCGGACCACCGAGCTCGAAGCGCCCACTCGGGTTGGCGAAGAGCCGGTAGCCGTCGGTGTCCAAGAAACCGGGAAGCTCGGGCGCGATGACGTGCTGGCGCAGGTCGTCCGGTAGCGCGTCGAGATCTGCGTTCTTCGTGTGCTGGGTCGAGATCACCACGGTCGAGAGCTCGACCGGCCGGCCGTCCTCGTAGCGCACGGAGACCTGGGTCTTGCCGTCCGGCCCGAGGTGCGGGATGGTCCAGGCCTTGCGAACCTCGGCCAAGCGGCGGGCGAGGCGGTGCGCGAGCCAGATCGGCAGCGGCATGAGGTCCGGGGTGTCGTCGCAGGCGTAGCCGAACATCATCCCCTGGTCGCCCGCCCCCTGCGCGTTGAGGACGTCCTCACCCCCGGTGCCACTGCGAACCTCGAAGGCGGCCGACACGCCGTTGTTGATCTCGGACGACTGCTCGTCGATGGAGACGAGCACGCCGCATGCGTTCCCGTCGAAACAGAGCTCTTCGCGGTCATAACCGATCTCGCAGATCGTCCGGCGGGCGAGACGGGCGATGTCGACATACGCGCTCGTCGAGATCTCGCCCGCCACGACCACGAGCCCGGTCGTGAGCAGTGTCTCGCAGGCGACCCGGCCGTGGGGGTCCTCCTCCAAGATCGCGTCGAGGATGGCGTCGGAGATCTGGTCCGCCATCTTGTCAGGGTGGCCCTCGGTCACCGACTCGGAGGTGAATAGGAAACTGCTCAACGCTCCGGCTCCTTATTCTCGATTACGGCCGCGAGTGGCGGCGGGCCCGACGGTCCGCCTCCTGTGGCACTTCCGACATCTGCAGGCGCGGCGCCCGGGCCGGGCGTCACTGCGCCCGAGAGCAACGGCAGGGTAGCGCGAAGGACTGCGCCCGCGACGTCTTTCTTGGACTGGAGCGCAAGCTCGGTCCGGGTCCCGTCGCGCTGAAAGATCGTCACCGCGTTCGTCTCGTGGCCGAAGCCGGCTCCCTCCGCCGCCACGTCGTTTGCGACGAGCAGGTCCACGCCTTTGGCCTCGAGCTTGGCCGTCGCCCGTTCGGCGAGCTCGTCGGTCTCAGCCGCGAAACCAACGAGCACCTGGCCCGGGCGGCGGCGCCGGCCGAGCTCCGCGAGTATGTCGAGGGTCGGGACGAGGCGGATCTCGGGCACCCCGTCGGCCTTGTGCAGCTTGGTTCTCGCCACGGTGGCGGGCCTGTAGTCGGCGACGGCCGCGGCCATTACGACGATGTCGGCCCCGTCCGAGCGCGACAGCACGGCCTCGGCCATCTCGGCGGCCGTCTCGACCGCGACGACCTCGACCCCGCCTCCGGCTGGGAGCGCGGAGGCCGTCACCAGGGTGACCTGAGCCCCGAGCTCGGCCGCAGCCTCGGCGAGGGCATGGCCCTGACGCCCGGAGGACCGGTTCGAAAGGTAGCGGACCGGGTCGATGGGCTCACGGGTGCCACCGGAGGTGACAAGGACATGCCGGCCCGACAGCGGACCCGGGCCGGTCCTCTCGGACCGTGCGGTGCTGAGGGCCCTTGACGCCGCCTCGATGATCACCTCGGTCTCCGGCAAGCGCCCGGCGCCCGTGTCACCACCGGCGAGGTGGCCTGTCGCGGGCTCGAGGACCCGCACGCCGCGCCGGCGCAGCGTCGCCAGGTTCTCCTGTACGGCGGGGTGCTCCCACATCTCGGTGTGCATCGCCGGGCAGACGAGGACCGGGGCCTTGGTCGCGAGCAGGGTCGCGACCAGGAGGTCCGAGGAGATCCCGGCCGCGTAGGAACCGATCAGGCGCGCGGTCGCAGGCGCGACGACGACGAGGTCGGCACGCTGGCCGAGCTCTGTGTGGGGGATGGGCGCGTCCTCGCCGAACATGTCGAGGCGGGCGGGCTCGGAGGCGAGAGCCGAGAAGGTCGCAGCGCCGACAAACCGCGTGGCGGCGGCGGTGAGGACCGGGACCACATGCGCACCGGCGTCGACCAGGCGCCGGCACAGCTCCACGGCCTTGTAGGCCGCAATCCCGCCGCTCACGCCGAGGACGACGGTGGCACCGCGAAACGATGCGCCGGAGTGGGAGTGACCAGGGGCTCGGTCCGGGCCTTCTCCGGGGTCACTCACGACCGCAGCTCTCGCGCCCGTAGCGCTTGCTAGCCAGCCTCTCCGGGCTCGGGTGCCTCAGCGGTCTCGGTGGCGGGGGCTTCGCCCTCTTCGGCCTCCTCCTCGGAAGGCCAGGCGGCGACGACCTTGCCGGCCGCTATCTCCTCGAGGGCGATGGACAGGGGCTTGCGGGCGATCGAGGCGACTTGCGGCGGCACGATGGCACCGAGGCCCTCTCCGAGCTGGCTGAAGTAGGAGTTGACCTGCCGGCCCCGCTTGGCGGCCAGGGTGACCAGGGTGAACTTGGAGTCGACCTTGTCAAGCAGGACCTCGATCGGGGGATCGATCATCGTGCTGCGCGGTTCGGCCATGGGACTCCTTCTCGGCTGGTCACCGCCTCGTTGAGGCGCAATGAGGTGCCAGGGGCAGACCCCCAGCGGACAACCTTCACTATACCCGCCCTGGCGCACACGCCCAGGCCGAGCGATCACCCTGGGGGGTCCGTCTCCCGCACGTGGTCCCAAACCACTTCTGGCCAGGGTGGCGACGAGCAAGCGAGAACAGGCTGGGATGTTACAAATGCGTAGAGTGATTTTAACGGTGCAGTTGAGTCGAGGAGCTCCGGCACGACAATGATCACGAAGCGGAAGCTGAGCACTCTTGCCGCTGTGGGAGCGGCGGTGACTTGCGCGGTTTTCGCGCTCGCTGCCAGTGCGACAAGCTTCGCGAGCCCCCGCACCAGCAAGTTCCAGATGAACCACATGGTCAGGACCCCAGGCGGAACCTTGACGATCGCTGAGGCCGCAGGTAATGGTCCGAGCTACATCTTCCCGATGATGGGAGCGGCGGACTTCTTGCAGGTGAACTTCCAGTTGATCTACCTGCTCTACCGCCCGCTGTACTGGTTCGGAACCGGAGACACGCCGGCGCTGAATGAGGGGCTCTCGCTCGCCGCCCCTCCGGCGTACACGAACAATCACAGGACGGTCACCGTCAAGATGAAAGGTTACAAGTGGAGCAACGGCGAGACTGTTAGTGCAAGTGACGTGGTGTTTTGGATGAACATGCTCAAGGCCGACGCCACGTCGTGGGGTGGATACGAGCCGGGGCCGGATCAGTTCCCAGGCGACGTCACCAACGTGTCGGCCAATGAGAGAACTGACACGGTCACCTTCACTCTCGACCAGGCTTATGGCTCGTACTGGTTCACATACAACGAGCTGTCACAGGTGACGCCGCTACCGATCGCATGGGACGTCACAAGCGCTGGCGCACCAGCGGGCTCGGGCCATTGCTCGAGCGCCTCGTACACGTCGATAACGACCTCGCTCTCGTCCAGGGGTGTGGTCACGCCAGTCTCGGCGTCAGCGAAGGCTTGCGCAAAGGTTTACGGCTTCCTTACGGGCGAGAGGGAAGCGGCTGATCTCGGCACGTATGCGACGAACCCGCTCTGGAAGATCGTGGACGGACCGTTCACCCTCTCCACCTACGACGCCACCGACTCCGCCGCCACCGTCGTCCCGAACCTCACCTACTCGGGCCCGGTCAAGTCGTCGCTGGCCAAGCTGGTCATGGTCCCGTTCACGACCGCTGCGTCCGAGTACACGGCGCTGGTTGACGGCACCACGATCAACATCGGCTACGTCTCGCCGCAAGACCTGCCGACCTACAAGGGCGAGGCTTTCAACAAGAACGGGCAACCACTCGTGGGGAAGAACGACCCGTCCCTTGCGAGCAGGTACAGCCTCGACCCTGTGTACCCCTGGGGCATCAACTACTTCGCCCTCAACTACACGAACCCGACCTCGGGGCCGATCTTCAAGCAGCTCTACGTCCGTCAAGCGATGCAATCGCTCATGAACCAGACCGCGTGGATCCAGGCGTTCGACGCTGGCTACGGCGCGCCCACCTATGGCCCGGTTCCTTCGCTCCCGCCAACGGACATGGCCACCAAACGGGAGGGCTCCAACCCGTATCCTTACAATCCTTCACACGCGAGGAACCTGCTCCGGTCTCACGGTTGGAGTGTCGTCCCAGGTGGTGTCACCACCTGCATAAGGCCGGGCACTGCCCGCGAGAGGTGCGGAGCGGGCATCCCTAGAGGCGCCACGCTGAGCTTGAACTACCTCTACTACGAAGGTTCGACATCATTCGACGATCAGATCACTGCGCTCAAGGCATCCTGGTCACAAGCCGGAATCAGATTGAATCTCGAGGGCAGCAAGAGCTTCCAGAGTGTCATTCTCACCGCGGCGGCCCCGTGCACGACTGGCAAGGCCTGTGCCTGGGAAATCGCCAACTGGGAGGGCGGCTGGATCTACGTGCCGGACTACTACCCGACCGGCGAGCAGCTTTTCGACTCCAGCGCAGGTTCAAATTTCGGCGAGTACTCCGACCCGACCGCCGACGGGCTGATCCGACTGACGACCTCGTCGTCGTCGTTGAAGGCCCTCTACAACTACGAGGACTACGTCGCGAGGCAGCTGCCCGTTGTTTGGCAACCGGAAATGGCTATGGAGTTGAACGAGGTCAGCAAGAACGTTTGCGGCGTCACCCCGGAGGACTCGGTCTTCGGCTGGGAGGCAGAGAACTGGTACTTCTGCAAGCCCGCAAAGTAGCGGTCGGCGGCTGACGCCCCGCCTCCGGGCGGGCTCGGAGGGTTGTCAGTGCCCTTGTTCATCCTGTGCAAGAAGGGCTCTTGCGCCGGATTTCCTCCACTAGGCCTGCGAGCTCTTGCACGGCCCGGTCGAGGTCGTCGTTGATGAGCACGCGGTGTGCGAGCTTGCGCCCTTGCGCGTCCTCGAGCTTGCCGAGGGCGATGCGGCGTTGGATGTGCTCCTCGGGATCCCCCCTCGAGCGGAGCCGTTGTTCTTGCACCTCGGGCGAGGGGGCGCGCACGAACACGCAGTAGGCGCCCGGGCAGCGCTCGAGAACCTGGCGGGCGCCCTGGACGTCGATCTCGAGCACGATGTCACGGCCGGAGGCACCGTCCGGGGTCGGTGTCCCGTAGTACTCCCCGAGGATCGTCGCCCACTCCAGAAAGCCGTCCTCGGCTACGCGCCTCAAGAAGCTCTCCCGGTCGACGAAGGTGTAGGCATCCTCGGGCTCGCCGGGACGGCGGGCCCGAGTCGTCCACGAGCGGCTCAGCCAGAGTTTCTCGTCGCCGGCGACGAGTCGCCGGACGATGGTCCCTTTTCCGACTCCCCCGGGACCGCAGACGACGAGGATCAGGGTCGGGTGGCGGCCTCGAGCAGCGCCTCGCGCTGCTTGGCTCCGAGGCCCTGGAGGCGGCGCGTCTCGCTGATGCCGACGTGCTCCATGAGGCGCCGGGCCTTGACCTTGCCGGTCCCAGGTAGCGCCTCGAGAACCGCCAGCACCTTCATCTTGCCGACGATCTCGTCCGACTCGGCCTTGACAAGCAGCTCTCTCAGGGTGACGCGACCACTCTTGAGATGGTCCTTGATCTCGGCGCGCTCTCGGCGCGCCCGGGCCGCCTTCTCGAGCGCCGCGTGGCGCTGCTCGGGCGTGAGGCTAGGAGGTTGTGGCATGGGCGGTTACGATAGCGCAGCACAAGCTGGGTGACCAGGGATCAGCGATACAATCATGGCGGGCGGTCGCATGACTGGTGCCCCGGTCGCCAGATCACAGGGGTGAATTCTCCATGGCCAACGTTCTCGAGGTTGTTGACCTCCGCACGGAATTCCACCTGCGGTCGGCGAATGTCGGTGCGGCGGACGGAGTCTCGTTCAGCGTGGCCGAGGGCGAATGCGTGGGCCTGGTGGGCGAGTCCGGGTGCGGCAAGAGCACGACGGGCCTGTCGATAATGAAGCTCCTGCCGAACGTCGGCCACATCGTCCGGGGCACTGTGACCCTGCTCGGCAAGGAACTCGTGAAGATGCCCGAACGCCAGATGCGCGATGTCCGCGGCAACGAAGTCGCCATGATCTTCCAGGACCCGATGACCTCGCTGAACCCGACGATGACCGTCGGCCGCCAGATCGCCGAGCCGGTGCGGATCCACAAGGGCGTCTCCAAGGCGGCGGCGATGGACCGGGCCATCGAGGTCCTCCAGCTCGTCGGGATGCCACGGCCCGCCGAGCGTCTCGCCTCTTACCCTCACCAGCTCTCCGGCGGTCTCCGCCAGCGCGTCATGATCGCCATCGCGCTCTCCTGCGAGCCGAAGCTGCTCATCGCCGATGAGCCGACGACGGCCCTCGACGTGACGATCCAGGCCCAGATCCTCGATCTCATCGACGAGCTGCGCGACCGGCTCAAGATGGCCGTGCTCCTCATCACACACGACATGGGCGTGATCGCCGGGCGCAGCGACCGTTGCATGGTGATGTACGCCGGCAAGATCGTCGAGAGCTCCTCGACCGTCGATCTGTTCTCGCAGATGCGCCACCCGTACTCCGAGGCGCTCCTCGACTCGATCCCCAAGATGGACGCCGACGCGAGCGCCCCGCTCTACTCCATCCCGGGCGTCCCCCCGGATTTAGCCGGGGAATTCGTCGGGTGCCGGTTCGAGCCCCGGTGCCGCAACGCCACCGAGCAGTGCAGGCTCGAGGAGCCCCCGCTGGTCGAGATAAAAGGGCACCTCGTCGCCTGCTACAACCCGGTCGGGAGCGCGTCGGCGCCCCGCCACGACATCCGGGTCGTCGACGCCACCGTCGCGAGCGCGCTCGCTCTGCAACGCGTGAACGAGCTCATCTCGCGAAGGGTGATCGTCGAGGTCGACCAGCTCGTAAAGGAGTTCCCCGTCACCGCCGGGGCGGTGCTGCAGCGCAAGATCGGCAGCGTAAAGGCCGTCTCGAACGTCTCGTTCGCCGTGCGCGAGGGCGAGACCTTCGGGCTCGTGGGCGAGTCCGGCTGCGGCAAGACGACAATCGGCCGCCTTGTCGTGGCCCTCGAGAAGCCCACCTCGGGGGCGATCCGCTTCGACGGGACCGATCTCACCACGCTCAACCGGGCGGACCTTCGCAAGGGCCGGCGCGACTTCCAGATCATGTTCCAGGACCCGTACGCGTCGCTAGACCCGCGCATGCGGGTCGGCACGATCCTTCGTGAGCCGCTAAAGGTCCAAGACATCGGTAACAAGAAGGAGCAGTGGGAGCGGGTCGCGTCCTTGTTGCGCGAGGTCGGCCTGTCGAAAAAGGCGATCGACCTGTACCCGCACGAGTTCTCAGGTGGCCAGCGCCAGCGCATCGGCTTCGCCCGGGCGCTGACGCTCAATCCGCGCCTCATCGTTGCCGACGAGCCCGTCTCGGCCCTCGACGTGTCGATCCAGTCCCAGATCCTCAACATGATGAAGGCCCTCCAGGCGGCCCACAGACTGACCTACATCGTCATCTCGCACGACCTGGCCGTGCTGAGGTTCCTCTCCGACCGCATCGGGGTGATGTACCTGGGCAAGCTCGTCGAGGTCGGCGCCGCCAAGGAGATCTACGAGACCCCTGCGCACCACTACACCCACGGCCTGATCGAGACGATCCCGGTGCCCGACCCCGTGCTGGCGGCGGCCCGCAGGGGCCATCACATCTCCGGCGAGCTGCCCTCGGCCCTCACGCCGCCGTCGGGGTGCCGGTTCCGGACGCGCTGCCCGGCGGCACAGGACATCTGCGCCGCGGAGGAGCCGCCGCTTCGTTCTTTCGGCGGCGACCACCTCGCGGCTTGTCACTTCCCGCTGCAAGAACCGGCCTTGGGGGCACCCGTCGGGGCGACTGGGTCTGCGGCCGCCGCGATCTAGACATCTCGACTCGCCGGGCAAACGGCGCCCAAGCGCCGACGAGAGAGTCTTTGGTTGCCCCGGAGCCCGCTTGCTAATGCCGGCGGCATCGGCTCCGCTCAGCGACGTTGCAGGCGCACCTCGAAGGCGTCGCGGAGCGCGTCGCCGATGTAGTTGAACGAAACGACGACCAAGATGATGCAGATCCCCGCCGGGTAGATCAGCCACCAGGCGCCCTCCTGGGCGTAGGCTATCCCATCCGAGAGCATCTGGCCCCAGCTCGTAGCTGGCGGCGGCACGCCGAATCCCAGAAACCCTAACGCCGCGAGCAAGGTGATGGCGTCCGCGATCTGGAACGTCGCGTTCACGATAATCGTCCCGACGGCGTTCGGGATGATGTGGCGCAAGACGATGCGCCCTCCCCCGCCGCCCATCGCCCTCACAGCCTGGACGTACTCGCGCGTTCGCAGCGTCAGCGTCTCGCCGCGTATCAACCGGGCCGGCACGAGCCAGGCCGCCAGCGCCACGATGAACACGATCAGCCAGAACGACGGGTGCAGGATCGCCGCGATGACGATAAGGAGGAACAGCACCGGGATCGACAGCACCGTGTCGACGATGCGCATCATGATCGCGTCCACGACGCCGCCGGCAAAGCCTGAGATGGCCCCGAAGAACACCCCGAAGACGGTTGCGATCCCGGCAGCCAAAAGGGAGATCTCGAGGGCGATGGCACCACCGACCATGAGCCGTCCCAAGACGTCGTAGCCGTCCGGGTCGGTGCCCAGCCAGTCGTGCCCGTTCGGGTGAGCGAGGGCCTGGCCGAGGGAGGTAATCACGAGGTCGGTTTGGTTGGTGACATAGATGTGCGGCCCGACGAAACAGAAAAGAAGCATGAAGACGATCACGCCGACGCTTATGAGGGCAAGCTTGTTCTCCGCGAAGACGCGCCAAATGATCTTGCTGAGACCGCCTATGCCGCCAGCCTCGCCCGCCTCGGTGACCTCGGTCGCGGCGACGCCGACGATCTGGCCGACCGCCTCGCCTTCGGCGACGAGCCTGTCCGGATCTTGGCTCACTGGGATCATCGTTGACCTCGTGGGATTCGGAGCCGAACCTGCGGGTCAGACATAGCGGATCCTCGGGTCGAGAACTGCGTACAAGATGTCGGCGAGGAGTGACCCCACGACCGTCGCCATGGCGGCGACCACGACCGTGCCGATGAGGAGCGGGAAGTCATCGTTGATCGCCGCCTGGTAGAAGGCGAGCCCCATGCCGGGGTAGTTAAAGACCGACTCGGTGATCAGCGCCCCGCTCACTATCGCTGGCAGCGTAAGGCCCAAGAGGGTGATGATCGGGATGAGGGCATTTCGCAACGCGTGGACGTAGTTGACGCGCTTTGTGGAAAGGCCCTTAGCCTTTGCGGTCCGCACGTAGTCCTCGGTGAGCGCCTCCATCATCGAGGAGCGCATGTACCGGCTGAAGCCAGCGATGTAGACGGCGGCGAGCGTAAAGACAGGCAGGACAAGGCCATGCCAGTCGGCCAGGATCGCCCCGACCGAGGACGATTGGGGGGCCTCCGGTGGGAACAGGTGCCAGTGGATCGCAAAGACCTCGATGAGGACGATTCCGAGGAAGAACGTCGGGGTCGCATAGAAGATAAACGACAGCGTCGTGAGGGCGTAGTCCGACGGCTTGTTGCGGCGAAGAACCTGGAATATGCCGAGCGGTATGGCAACGATCACGGTCAACAACGTCGACAGGCCGAGCAGGAGGACCGTCTTCGGCAGCTTCTGCAGCACGACGGTCGAGACCGGCTCGTTGAGCTTGTACGAGTAGCCGAGGTTGAAAGTGAAGACGTGACCGACGAGGATCGCAAACTGCGTCCAAACCGGCTTGTTTAGGCCGTTCTGGTCTATGAACTGCTGGAGCGACCCCGGCGAGGCCCTGGGACCGAGGATGGTCCTGGCCTCTGCGAGCGCCCCGCCGGGGAACAGATGATAGAGGCCGAATGTGATCAAGCAGACGCCAACGATGACAATGACCGCCTGAATCACCCTGCGAATGAGGTAGCCGATCATGAGCCACTCCCCTTGCCCGGCCGGGACTGTTCGCCTCTGTCTCGTTGCTCGGGCCCCAATGGTAACAGGCACGCCCCGTAACGATTTTGTCTGGCGCGGCCCCAACTCGCTTTGGACCGAGACCCAGAGACGCCCCGGGCCACGACGACGCTCGCCGTGGCCCGGGGAAGCTGCTGTTGGCCCCGCCTAGGCGACGGGACCGCAGAGTTGCTCGCCTACTTCACGGCCTTGCAGAAGTACCAGTTCTCCGCTTCCCAGCTGAAGAGCGGGTTCTCAGGGCTGAAGCCGCAGACGTTCTTTCCGACCTCGTTGAACGCAAGTGCCGTCTCGGGCTGCCAGATTGCCGGAAGGATCTTCGCGGCATAGTTCTCGTAGTTGTAGAGGGCTGACAAGGACGACGAGACGTTCGTAGCCTTGATGAGGGCGTCCAGGTGCTTGTCGGAGAACCCACCAGCGTTCTCGCCGGCACCCGTGGCGAAGATCTCCTCACCAGTCGGGTAGAAGTCCGGCGAGTAGATCCACCCGCCGCCCCAGTTGGCCATGTCCCAACAGGTGCTCGCGGTGCACGGCGGGCCAAAGGCGGCGTCGAGGACGGTGCCGAAGTTCTTGGGCTCGAGGTTCAACTTGATGCCTGCCTGCTCGTAGCTCTGGGCCATCTCGATGATCTGGCTTTGAAACGCCACCACCCCGCTCTCGTAGAGGTAGTTAAAGCTCAACTGCTCGCCTTGGGGAATACCAGCTCCACAGTTGGTTGGGCCAGTTCCCGGGCTGGTGCAGGTGCTCGTGCCGCCAGGCACGACATTCCAGCCGTGGGCCTTGAGCAACGCCACCGCGTGTGACGGGCTGTAGGGGTACGGGTTGGTCGTCTCGCCCGAATCGCTCAGGTCCGTCGGCGGGAAGACGGGCACCGGCCCGTAGGTCGGGGCTCCGTAGCCGGCGTTGAAGAGCTGGATCCAAAGGGTCTGGTTCATAAGCGACTGCAAGGCCTGACGGAAGTACAGCTGCTTGAAGACCGGCCCGCTGTTGGAATTCTGGAAGTTCAGGCCGAAGTAGTTGACACCCCAAGGGTAGGCAGGCTCGAAATTGTAGTTCTTGGCCAATACGCCGGCATTCTTGCCGGAGAGCGGCGTACCGTTCTTAGAGAACGCCGCGCCTTTGTAGGTAGGCAGGTCCTCCGTCGGGATGTAGCCGATGTTGATGCTCTTGCCCGCCTGGAGCACGTTGTACTCAGCGGAATCTGTCGTGAAGGGGGCCAGGACCAGTTTGTTGATCGAAGGCTTGTTCGGGCCTGAGTAGTTGGGGTTTGGAACCACGGACGCACCGTTGTCGGTGGGGTCGTAGGTCGAGATACGGAACGGGCCGTCCACGATCTGCCAGAGTGGGTTGGAGGCGTAGGTGGCGAGGTCGGCCCCCTCAGTCTTGCCGTTCATGAAGGTCCAGACAGCGGCGCAGCGCTTGGCGGCGGGGGAGTCGTCCACCAGCACTCCCTTGGCGTTGAAGGAAGTCACGACCGCCGAGTATGCAGCGCTCGAGCAGCCGCCTGAACCGGGTTTCCCACCGGCGGCGGTGATGTCCCAGTTGAGCGGGAGGGGCGAGAACTGGCTTAGCTCGTTGTAGAGGAGCCAGTAGGAGCTGTAGGTCGCATCAAAGGTGAAGACGACCGTCGTGGCGTTAGGGGTGGTGACATTGGTCAAGTCCCCCGGGTACTGGCCTGGCCCGGGTACGAAGGCCGCCCAAGAAGTGGCGGTCGCCTTGAGCATGTTCATCCAGAACAGGACGTCCTTCGACGTCACGGGAACGCCGTTGCTCCACTTGTAGGCCTTTAAGTGGACCGTCACGGTCCTGCCGTTGTTCGTGAAAACGGGGTTATAGGCAAGCGAAAGACTCGGGTTCAGGTTCGGAGTGTTCCCAACGCCAAACCAGTAGAGCGGACGGAACATCATGTAGATCAGTTCGAAGTTCGTCACGGAGAAGTACTGGGGAGGCATCATCGGGAACATGTAGTTCGGTCCAGCGGCGGCCCCTTCGGCGATAGTCATGGTCCCGCCCGGGATCTTGACCATGTGGGTCACTTGAGCTTTGGTGGTCTTGGACGGGCTGGCGAAGCTCGTCGCACCAACAGCGAGCACGAAAACAGCGCACGCGACTGCCGTACCCAGGGCTGCAAACTTACCCAGCTTGTGCTTTCGAATCATGACCGGCCGGACCTCCTGCTCAAGTGATCATTTGGCTATTTCGATGCGTAAATAGCGGTCCATCGCCCCCCAGGGCGAGAATCCGTCATTCACACCGTAGCGCACTCGTAACATTTGTCAAGGTATGGGAGGGCTACCCGAGCTTCTCTCAGAGCTCGCTGGTGGCCGCGTCGGGGTCAAGGGCGGACATCACCTCGGCCGTGAGCTGGGCAGCCGCATCCTCGGGGGACGGCGAGGCGGTGACGGTCCTCCCGATGACGAGGAGGTCGGCCCCCTCGCGGATCGCAAGATACGGCCGTGCCGCCCGAGCCTGGTCGTCTTGTGACGAGCCGGCGAGGCGGATCCCGGGGACGGCTGTCAGGAGCCCGGGGGCACGCGAGGCGATGGCGGGGAGGTCGCTGGCGGCGCAGACGACCCCGAGGCACCCGCAGACGGCCGCGAGCGATGCCCGCGTGGCCACGAGCTCGGCCCCAATGGCCGCGTCGCTCGTTAGCACCGTCACCGCGAGGATGCCGGCCGAGCCCGCCTCAGGGGCGGGATGGCCGTTCGCCACAGCTCCGGCCCAGCCCTCCTCGAAGCCCTCCACCGCTGCCCTCAGCATCTCGGCGCCGCCGGCCGCGTGCACCGTCGCGTAGGAGACCCCGAGTGAGCCGATCCTGCGCGCGGCTCGGCCGACGGTGGTCGGGATGTCGTGGAGCTTCAGGTCCAAGAACACCCCGAAGCCGTCGTCCAACAGGGTGTCGACAGCCAGCGGCCCGTCGGCGGAGAAGAGCTCCAGGCCGACCTTGACAACCGAGAACCACGGGCGCAGGCGCCCTGCGAGTTCGACCGCTTCGTCCAGGTTCGAGACGTCCAGGGCTAACACGAGGTGCTCTCGTGCGCTCTCGGTCGCTTCGTCGAGGCTCACCACTTCACCCTTTCTGCCACTTCACCCTTTCTGCCACTTCACCCTTTCTGGCACTTCACCCTTTCTGGCACTTCACCCTTTCTGGCACTTCACCCTTTCTGCCACTTCACCCTTTCTGGCACTTCACCCTTTCTGGCACTTCACCCTTTCTGGCACTTCACCCTTTCTGGCACTTCACCCTTTCTGGCACTTCACCCTTTCTGGCACTTCACCCTTTCTGCCACTTCACCCTTTCTGCCACTTCACCCTTTCTGCCAGTTGAGGTTCGCGGCACCTACGAGGTCTCGGACGGCGCCCACCTTGTGCCGCCGGCACCATGACACGAGTTCTGACTGGACCCTTAAGACGGCGCGGGGATCGGCCAGGCTCGCGGTACCGACCTGGACGGCGTCCGCCCCGGCAAGCAGCATGCGGACAGCGCCGAGCCCGTCGCTCACGCCGCCCACGCCGACGATGCCGCAGTCGGGGAAGACGGCCCGGCAGTCATAGACGGCCCGGAGAGCGACGCTGTGGAGGGCGTCGCCCGAGAGCCCACCGCCCCCCGCCCCCAGCACAGGGGCACGGCGCTCGGGGTCGATTGCGAGGCCCAAGAGCGTGTTGGTCAAGGTCAGCGCCTCGGCCCCCGCACCGAGAGCGGCCTCCGCGACCGACAACAGGTCCGAGGTGTTCGGGGACAGCTTCGCCCAACGCGGCCGGCAACAAGCGGCCGCGGCCGCCACCGCCTCGGCGGTCGCGGCCGGCGAGTGGGCGAACATGCGGCTTCGGTCCTCGAGGTTCGGGCAGCTTACGTTCACCTCGACGGCGACCACGCACGCCGGCCCGCCGGCGAGTGCCGCCGCGGCCGCCTCGTAGTCCTCGACCCTGCGCCCCCAGATGCTCACCACGATCCGGGCGCCGGAGGCCTCGAGGGCAGGCAGCTCGTCGGCGAGCCAAGCCTCGACGCCGGGCCCCTGCAGACCCACGGCGTTCAGCATCCCCCCCGGCACGGGGCACACCCGCGGGCTCGGGTTCCCGGGCCACGCGAAGGCGGCCAGGGACTTCACGACGACAGCCCCGATGGTGGAAAGGTCGAAGTACGCCCCGAGTTCAGCCCCGTGCCCGGCGGTGCCGGAGGCGGTCATGACAGGAGACGCCAAGGCGACACTCGCGACCGAAGTCGCGAGGTCGATCCCGCCTTGTGCCTCGTGGCGCCTCACGGCCTCTCGCCGGCGGCCCTTCTCATCGCCAAGCCCGGGTTCATCGCTGTGCCTCGCCGTCTGAGACGACGGCCTCCCCGGCGAAGACCGTGTGGCGGATCTTGCCGGTGAGCCGGCGGCCGCCATAGGGGGTGTTGCGGCTCCGGCTTGCCTGGCGGGAGGTGTCGACGACCCACTCGGCCTTCGGGTCGAATACCGTCAGGTGCGCGAGCGCCCCGGGCCGGATCGGGCCTCCCTGGCCGCCGCGGCGCCCGGGGCCGCCGTCGGCGTCCCGGTCGAGCCCGGCGATGCGGGCCGGCTTCCAGGAGAACAGGCCGATAAGCTCCCGAAGCGTCATCGTCGCCCCGACGCCTGCCGGCACCCAGCCGTCAGCGGCCGCGTCGCCCCCGTCCTGCGCCGGTCTTGCGCACAGGGCGCCGTAGGCGACGGCGAGGGCGGTCTCGAGACCAAGCATGCCGGCGGGAGCCTCATCGAACGGCTCCTCCTTGCGCTCGGGCGCGTGCGGGGCGTGATCGGTCGCGACGGCGTCGATCACCCCGTTTGAAAGCCCCACCCGCAGGGCGGCCACGTCGGACGCGGTCCGAAGGGGCGGGTTGACCTTGAACACCGGGTCATAGCCCTGCACGAGGGCGTCGCTCATCGCCAGGTGATGAGGCGTGACCTCGGCCGTGACGGCGAGTCCGTCGGCCTTGGCCGCCTTGACCAACTCGACCGATCCCGCCGTCGACAGGTGCAAGAAGTGCATTGGGGCGCCCGTCAAGCGCATGAGGGCGATGTCGCGCGCCAGCATCATCTCCTCTGCGAGCGCCGGCTGGCCGGCGATGCCGAGGAGGCTGGACCACGGGCCCTCGTTCATGTGGCCGCCGGCGGCGAGCTGGACGTCCTCGCAGTGCTCGGCGAGGACGACCCCGAGCCCGGAGGCGTACTCGAGCGCACGGCGCATGAGCCCGCCGTTTTGGACTCCCCTGCCGTCGTCTGTAAAGAGCCGCACGCCGAGGGCGGCGAGCTCGGCCATCGGCGCGAGCCGCTCGCCGCGGCGCCCGACGGTGATCGCCCCGGCGACCGCGATCTCCGCCAGGGCGCCCTCGCCGAGGGCGAGCACGTCGCGCGCGACGGCGGCCGAGTCGATCGCCGGCTCGGTGTTCGGCATCGCGACGACGGCCGTGTACCCGCCGAGGGCCGCGGCCCTCGAACCGGACTCAACCGTCTCTGCGATCTCCCCGCCCGGCTCGCGCAGGTGCGCGTGCAGGTCGACGAGCCCCGGGGAGACAAAGCACCCTCCGGCGTCGAGGACGGTGGCGCCGCTCGGGGCTGTAAGCGAGTCCTCGCGCGATACAGCGGCTATCCGGCCCTCTCTCACAAAAACGTCGCCCCTCCACTCGCCCGTCTCGTCCACGATCGTCCCGCCGCGGATGAGGATCTCGCCCTTGTTCGAAGATGCGTTCGGCCCGGGCATCAGATCTCCCCCGATCCGAGAAGGTGGAACAGGACGGCCATGCGAACGAGGACGCCGTTTCTCACCTGGCGCGTGACGAGCGACGCCGGCAGGTCGGCGACCTCCGGCGAGATCTCGACCCCCCGGATCATCGGCCCGGGATGCATGATCAGGGCGTCTTTCTTCAATGCGGCGGCGCGCGCCCGGGTGAGCCCGTAGCGCCAGTGGTACTCGTCGAGCGAGGGCAGCAGGACCTCGCCGAGGCGCTCGGCCTGGATGCGCAGCAGGTAGACGACGTCGAGCTCGCCTAAGACGGCGTCGAAGTCCCCTGTCGCTGTGACGGGCCATCCCTCGAGGGAGGCCGGCATGAGCGTGGGAGGAGCCACGAGCACGACCTCGGCCCCAAGGGCCGCGAAGGCGAGCACGTCCGAGCGGGCGACGCGCGAGTGCTTGATGTCGCCCACGATCGCGATGCGGAGCCCGCTCAGGTCGGCCTGAGCCCCCCCGCCGCCCCGTGCGCTGAGCGTCTCGAGGATCGTGTAGCAGTCGAGCAGCGCCTGGGTCGGGTGCTCGTGGGTGCCGTCGCCTGCGTTGATCACGCTCGCTTTGACCCAGTCGGCGACCCGGAGCGGTGCCCCCGATGCGTGGTGACGGATGACCATCGCGTCTATGCCCATGGCGTCGATCGTCTCCACGGTGTCGCGCAACGACTCACCTTTGACCGTGGCCGATGTCGCGGCCGTAAAGGTCATGGTGTCGGCCGAAAGGCGCTTCGCTGCCGTCTCGAACGAGAGGCGGGTCCGGGTCGACGGCTCCATGAATACCGTCGCCACGGTGCGGCCCCTGAGCGCCGGCACCTTCGGGATCGGGCGCTCGGACACCTCCGCGAAAGCGTCGGAGAGGCGCATGATCTCGAGAATGCCCTCCTGGTCGAGATCGTTGATGGAAAGCAGGTGCGGAACCGCCGGGGCGCGGCGGTCGGCGAGAAGCTCGTCGAGGGTCATCGTGCCCCCCTGTCGCGCTCGGCCGTGACGAGGTCGCCGATCGAGACTCCCTCTTCGCTGACATCCACGCTCTCGTCGCGGCGCGTGGGCAGGTTCTTTCCCACGAAGTCGGGTCGGATCGGAAGCTCGCGGTGGCCGCGGTCGACGAGGACGGCCAGCTCCACCACCCCGGCCCGCCCGCGCGCCGCGAGCGCCTCGAGGGCAGCACGGACGGTCCTGCCGGTGAACAAGACGTCGTCGACGAGTACGACCGTCTTCCCCGTGATGTCGAAGGCGAGGTCGGTGACCTCCTCGGGGTGCACCGGATGCAGGCCGATGTCGTCGCGGTAAAAGGCGACGTCAATCGATCCGAGCGGCACCGGCGCCCCCTCGATCTCCTCGAGGATCGCGGCGAGGCGCTCGGCCAGGAACACCCCGCCTGTCTGAAGGCCAACGACGACGACACCGTCGAGGCCCCGGTTCCGCTCGACGATCTCGTGCGCGATCCGCATCAGGGCTCTTCTAAGCTCGTCTGAGTCCATGACCTGCGCACGGGCAACAAAAACGCGCCCAGTCGGGCGCGCGATTCTCTCTCTGTCAGCCACTTGGGCTCCTCTCGTCCGTACGGGCCTCTCTGGACCCGCTTTACGTCCGAGGCGTCACTCTACCGACTCTTCGATCGGCGTGCCGGCTTGTTCGCGCCCTTTCTCCATGATCTCGGCCGCGATCGCTGAGAGCACCCCGTTGACGAAACGCCCGGAATCCTCGGTCGAGTAGGACTTGGCGA